>JAXDIL010000181.1:0-11063 GCA_034664005.1 Thermoleophilaceae bacterium
ACGAAATCGGCGAAGAGGATGAGGCTGATCGCCCACGCGGAGTGGAAGCGCTCGTAGGCGACAACCAAGAGCGCGACGTACGCGGCACCATTGCCAAGCGCCGACTGCGCGAGTACCGCGTAATACACCCGGGCCACGCGCTCGTGACGAAGTAGATCGAGAGTGCGGGCCACTCAGGGAGACTAAAGGGAGGAATGGCTGAGGTCGCGCCGGTGGGCACGACCCCTTGCCAAATCATCTACTGACGCTTAGTGACGAAAAGCCATCCGGTTCCCCCCGGTGTTTGCACAGTTTCAGGACAACAAACTTGCGAATCCGCCGCCACTATGGCACGGATGCGCCAGATTGTCACGGGTTTTTTGCACGAAACTGTGCGGCCCGGGATCTAAACGGGGCGTTTAGCCCTCAACGGGTGCGGAATTCGGCCGGAACTGAGTCGACGGTCCTGCCTAGGGGTTCGTATGCGACCCCTATCCAGGACTGTCGAAGGAAGGAGGGGCGCGGCCCTCGGTGCGCGCGGCTCAGGTGCCGCGGCGGCTGAGCCCTAAGGGCTCAGGAGGGGCCGTCGGTGTGGCTTGCGGGAGAGCCCGTCGGCTCGCTCGGCGACGGCATCGCGTCGCCGCTGGAGGCGGGGCTCGTCTCGTCCTTGACCGCTGCCTTGATCTCCTCGGCGGAGACGTTCATCGGGTGGTGGCAGGCCGCCAGGTGGCCGTTCGGGTAGCGGACCAGCGGGGGCTCGATCTCGCGGCAGATGTCGGTGGCCCGTGGGCAGCGCGGGTGGAAGACGCAGCCGGAGGGCGGGTCGATCGGGTTCGGGGGCTCGCCGCCCACCACGATGCGCTCGCGGCGGCGGTTCTCGCGCGGGTCCGGGATCGGGATCGCGGAGAGGAGCGCGAACGTGTACGGGTGGATCGGCTTCGTGTAGAGCTCCTCGGAGGGCGAGACCTCCATCAGCTTCCCGAGGTACATCACGGCGATCCGGTCGGACACGTGCCTGACGACCGAGAGGTCGTGCGCCACGAACAGGTAGGTGAGCCCGAACTCCTCCTGCAGGTCGTCGAGCAGGTTGATGATCTGGGCCTGGACCGACACGTCCAGCGCGGACACGGGCTCGTCGAGCACGATCAGCCGCGGCTCGAGGGCGAGCGCCCGCGCAACGCCGATCCGCTGGCGCTGCCCACCGGAGAACTCGTGCGGGAAGCGGTTCAGGTGCTCCGGCGCGAGGCCCACCAGGTTGAGCAGCTCGCGGACGCGGCCCTCGACCTTGTCGCGCGGCGTCCCGTGGAGCCGCAGCGGCTGACCGATGATCTGGACCACGCGCTTGCGCGGGTTGAGCGAGGCGAACGGGTCCTGGAAGACCATCTGCATCTCCCGGCGCAGCGGCTCGAGCTGCCTGCGGCCGGCGTAGGTGATGTCGTCGCCGCGGAACCTGAGGCGGCCGCCGGTGGCGTCGATCAGACGCATGATCGCCCGCGAGATCGTCGTCTTCCCGCAGCCCGACTCCCCCACCAGCCCGACCGTCTCCCCCTCGCTGATCGAGAGCGTGACGTCGTTCACGGCATGGACCCGTGCCACCTCCCGGTCAATGAGGAAGCCCTCCTTGATCGGGAAGAAGACCTTCAGGTGCTCGACCTCGACGAGGGCGGCGCCGTTCGACTCGCTCACGCGGCGCCCGCCTTGGCCGACTTCGCGTCGAGCCCGATCTCGCCCGGCCGCACCTCGCGCTTCGCGCGCTTCTCGTCGGGCGTGAGCCAGCAGCGGTCGCGGTGGTCGGACTGGCCATCGAGGCGCGCCTCGAGCGGCGGCACCTCGGAGCACTTCGCGAACTCGTGCGGGCAGCGCGGCCGGAAGTGGCAGCCCTCCGGCCTATCGGCCAGCGACGGCGGCATGCCGGGGATAGCCGGCAGCCGCTCCGGCCGCGGCCGGTCCACCCGGGCGATCGAACCGAGCAGGCCCCACGTGTAGGGGTGCTGCGGGTCGTAGAAGATCTCGTCGAGCGTTCCCTCCTCCACGATCCGGCCCGAGTACATGACCGCGATCCGGTCCGCGATGTCCGCAACGACGCCCAGGTCGTGCGTGACGAGCATGACCGCTGCGCCGGTCTCGTCTCGCAGCTCGCGCATGCGCTGCAGGATCTGCGCTTGGATCGTCACGTCGAGCGCGGTCGTGGGCTCGTCGGCGATCAGCACACTCGGGTCACAGGAGAGCGCCAGCGCGATCATCACGCGCTGCCGCATGCCTCCGGAGAACTCGAACGGATAGTTGTCCACACGCTCGCGCGCCCGCGGGATGCCGACCCGCTCCAGCAGCTCGATGGCCCGCTCGCGCGCCTGCTGGTCGGGCAGCGCCTCGTGCTCCTGGATCTGCTCGATGATCTGGTCGCCGATCTTCATCACCGGGTTCAGCGACGTCATCGGGTCCTGGAAGATCATCGCGATCTCCGCGCCGCGCACCCGCCGCAGCTCATCCTCCGGCGCATGCACCAACTCCATGCCCTTGTAGTGCGCCGTGCCCTCGAAGCGCGCGTTCGGCGAGCGCGTGAGCCCCATCAGCGTCATCGCCGTCACGGACTTGCCGGAGCCGGACTCCCCCACCACCGCGACGATCTCGCCCGGCGCGATCGACAGCGTCACACCCTCCACCGCCTGCACGACCCCCTCCTCGGTCGCGAAGGAGACGCGCAGATCCTCGACCGTCAGAAGCGGCTCGCCGGCCGGAGGGGAGCTCACTGCAGGCGAATCCGCGGGTCGAGGTACGCGTAGACGATGTCCACGATGGCATTCAACAGCACGATGAAGAACGCGGAGAACATCGTGGTCGCGAGCACCGGCGGCACGTCGAGCTGACCGATCGCCTCGGCGGCGTACTGCCCCACGCCCTGGAGGTCGAACACCGTCTCGGTGAGGATCGCCCCGCCTCCCACCACGGCGCCGAAGTCGAGGCCCCACAGCGTCACGATCGGGATCATCGAGTTGCGCAGCACATGGCGCACCATGATCTGGCGCTCGGTCAGGCCCTTTGCGCGCGCTGTTCGCACGTAGTCCTCGTTGATCGTGTCGAGCACGTTCGATCTGAGCACGCGCGAATAGAACCCGATGAACAGGATCGCCAGGGCGGTCCACGGCAGGATCAGGTGGTAGGCCCAGTCGATCGGGTCCTTCGTGAGCTCCACGTAGCCGCCGTTCGGGAACCAGCCGAGCTTGTAGCCCAGGTAGTGGTTCATCAGCGCGCCGATCCAGAAGACCGGCATCGAGATGCCGATCAGCGCGATGATCGTCAGGAAGCGGTCCGCGAACTTGCCGGCGCGGACGGCGCTGTAGAGCCCGAAGCAGATCGCCACGAACATCCACAGGATCGCCGCGCCGATCGCGAGCGACATGGTGCGCGGCAGCCCCTTGACGATCTCCTCGCCCACCGGGAGCTGCGTGAAGTACGAGACCAGGTCGCCGGTGAAGACCTTCTTCATCGTGGTCCAGTACTGCACGAAGATGCTGTCGTTGAAGCCCCACTCACGACGGATGGCCTCGATCTGCGTCTCGGTGGGCTGCCTGCCGGCCATGCGGACGGCCGGGTCGCCGTTCGGGATGACGTTGAAGATCAGGAACGTCAGGATCGACACGGCGAACATGACGAACGTCATCTGCATCAGCCGGCGGACGATGAAGCGGCCCATCTAGCGCTCCAGGCGGACCTTCGCCCGCGGGTCGAGCGCGTCGCGCACGCCGTCGCCGAAGACGTTCAGCGACAGCACCGTGAGGACGAGCATGACGCCCGGCACGATGGCCAGGTGGGGAGCCGTCGCGACCCGATCCACGCCCTCGTCGATCATCGTGCCCCAGGACGGGCTCGGCGGCTGCACGCCCGCGCCGAGGAACGACAGCGCGGACTCGAGCAGGATCGCGTTGGCGATCAGCAGCGTGAAGAAGACGATCACGGTCGAGGCGAGGTTCGGCATCACCTCGGTGAACATGATCCGGATCGGCCCCGCGCCCTGCGCGCGCGCCGCCTCCACGAACTCCTTCTCGCGCAGCGACAGCACCTGGCCGCGCACCGGTCGCGCCATGTACGGCACGTAGACCAGGCCGATGATGAAGATCGGGATGCCGAGCGAGTCCCCGGCGAGGTGAATCGGCCCGATGTCGAGGCCACCGAGCGCGAGCGCGACGCCGAGCGCAACGCCGAGGATGATCACCGGGAACGACCACATGACGTCCAGCAGGGCTCTGATCACAGCATCGATCGGCCCTCGGAAATACCCCGCCACGAGGCCAAGGACGATCGACAGGACCGTGGTGATGATCGCCGCGATGATGCCGATCACCAGCGAGTTGCGCCCGCCGTAGAGGAGGCGGACCATGATGTCGCGGCCGTTGCGGTCGGCGCCCAGGAAGAACTTGCCGTCGGCCTTGAGCCACTGCGGGCCGATCGGCACGCCGTCGAGCCCGACGACGTTCTTGTCCTTGCCGTCCACCCTGATGACGTCCGACAGGTGGTTGGCGTTGGCCGTCGTCTTGGCCACGTGGTCGGCCCACAGCGGGGCGGCCGCGCAGGCGGCGACCAGCAGGATGAAGAGGAATCCGAACAGGAGCGCGACCTTGTTGCGCCGCAACCGGCGGAGCCCGAGGCGCCAGGGACCGAGTCCGTGGACCCGCTCCTTCTCGGCCTGCTGCTCCCAGGCTGCCGGCCCCTGAAGGGTGCTGTCGGTTGCCGGCTCAGTGGCCACTTGGTCGCCTCACTCCCTTGCGGCGAACACTACCCGACGGGGAGAGCGCCGAAGCGCCCTCCCCGCGGGCAATGATGCGACTGGCTACTTGAGGCAGAAGCTCGTGTAGTCGTTGTTCCAGACCGGGTGGAACCTCGTGCAATTCTCGAAGTCCATCCGCTCGGACACGAACGTCGCGAGCTTGCGGTGGCCGTACGGAACGATCCACGCCCGCTCGACCAGCTTGTTGTTCAGGTCCTTCCAGCGATCGGTGACCTCGTCCGTGAGCTCAGGCTCCCGGGTCAGCTCGGCGATCCCCTTGGTGATCTCCGGGTCATCCACGTTCCCGAAGTTCTGGTTGTTCGTCTCCTGGATCGACTTCCCATCCACGAGGAACATGAAGTTCTTCGGGTGCGGGAAGTCCTGGAACCAGTTGGAGAAGCCGGTCTGGGCCTTCGTCTTCTGGTTTCCGATCGTCTGGAAGTAGACGCCGCCGTCGAGGATCTTCGGCTTGGCGTTCAGGCCCATCTTCGTGAGCATGTCCGCGTAGGCCTCGGTGACCTTGTCGGTGGGGTCGTCGTTGTTGCCGTAGACGGTCACGTCCATGCCGTCCGCACCGGCTTCCTTGATGAGTGCGCGGGCCTTCTCGAGGTCCGGCGGCTCATTCGGGTTGCCCCACGGGCAGTTGTCCACGTCGAGCGCCTCGTCGAAGCCCGGCATGCCGGGCGGCAGGAACGAACAGCCCGGAGCGACCTCGCCCGCGAAGATGCGCGCGAGACCCGGCTTGTCGACGCCGTAGTTCACGGCCTCGCGAACCTTCGGGTTGTCGAACGGCGCCACCCGCGTGTTCATGAAGAAGTAGTACGTCGAGGCCGTCGTGATCTCCTCATAACGGTCCGAGTACTTCGCCTTCACCTCCGGCTTGATGTCAGCCGGCGGCGGGTCCTGCATGTAGTCGAGCTTGCCCGAGATCACGTCCTGCGCCTGGCGCTGTGCGGACTTGATGATCTTGGCGGTGATCTTGTCGAGGTGGGCGGGCGGGTTGTCGGGACCGAGGTCCGGGAAGTTCGCGTTCTTCTCGAGCACGAACTGGCGGTTCGGCACCGACTCCGTGATCTTGAACTGACCGACGCCCGGAGGCGGGTTCCTGGTCAAGTTCTTGAACGGCGTGTCACCCGGCACGAGAGCGCCGAACGGCATGGCGAGAACGTTCGAGAAAGTCCCGTCAGGCTCGTTCAGCGTGATCGTGATCGTGCCGGCGGCGTCGTCGGTCTCGATCCCGGGGATGTCAGCCTCGGCCTTGCCGTTCTTGACGTACGCATCCGCGCCCTTGATCCCAAGGTAGAACGCCGATCCGCCCGACTCGAGGTTGAGCACGCGCTGGATGGTGCGCTCGAAGTCGGAGGCCTTCACAGGCGTCCCGTCCGAGTACTTGAGGCCATCCCGCAGCGTCAGCTCGTAGGTCGTGCCGTCAGAGGAGACCTTCGGCAGCTCTGTGGCGAGGCCCGGGATCAGCGTCGAGCCCTCCTGGCCCTCGGCGCGCTTGTACGCGACGAGTCCCGTGTAGACGGTCGAGAGCGGCTCCCAGCCGTTGACCGTGTAGCTCAGCGCCGGGTCAAGATAGTCCGGCTGCGAGGTCTCCGAGATCGTGATCGATCCGCCTTCCTTACCCCCGCCGCCTGTGCCGCTGCTGCTGCTCTTGTCGTCGTCGCCGCCGCAGGCGGCAATCACGATCATCGAGAAGCAGGCGACGAGCAGTACCAGCGCACGTCTCCCGAGCGTTCCCATTAATCCCTCCAGCTGTCGTTTCGACGGGCAGACGTGCCCGCCGGGCGGCAAGATACCCACTGCTTCGGCGCTTACAGCCACCACACGGGCACCACAACCCGCCCTTAACTGAACTCAGGCGGCCCCTGGAGGGGTGCGCATCAGCTCCTCGCGCATGATGGAGAGCGACTTTCGGATCAGCCGCGACACGTGCATCTGCGAGAGGCCGACGCGCTGCGCTATCTGCGTCTGGGGAAGTCCGTCCTCGAAGCGCATGCGCAGGATCTCGCGCTCGCGTTCCGGGAGGCGGTCCAGCGCCGGCTCGAGCGCCGCGCGATGCTCTGAGCGCTCGAACTCCGCGTCCTCGCCGCCGATCGTCTCGAGCGGGTCGAGCTCCTCGTCGCCGCCCGGTCCCGAGGAGAGCGAGACGGTCGAATAGGCGGACCCGACCTCCATCGCCTCGAGCACCTCTTCCGGCGTCGTCTTCAGCTCCTCCGCGATCTCCGCGATGCTCGGCGAGCGGCCGAGCCGCCCGGTGAGCCGCTCGATCGCGCCGGACATCGAGGCGTTCAGCTCCTGGAGCGCGCGCGGCACCCGGATCGCCCAGCCCTTGTCGCGGAAGTGGCGCTTGATCTCGCCGACGACGTTGGGCGTGGCGTAGGTGGCGAGCGACACCTCGCGCTCGAGCTCGAAGCGGTCGATCGCCTTGATCAGCCCGATCGCGCCGACCTGCTCGATGTCCTCGAGCGCCTCGCCGCGGCCGGCGTAGCGGCGCGCGAGCGATCGGACCAGCGGGAGGTGGCGCTCGATCAGCTCCTCGCGGGCGGTCGTGTCCCCGTCGACGTGGTAGCGGCGCAGCAGAGCACGGTCCTCCTCGCGCGCCTTCTCAGACGCCGCCGGCGAGCGGCGCTGCGGGTTGCTCACGTAAAGCCCTTGCGCTTCTCGAGCCGTACGACAATGGCGCCGTCACCGGCCTCCTCCACGCCGAAGGAGTCGACCACGGTCTGAAGGATCCGGCGCAGCGTGAGCGTCCCGGGAGGCGCGTCGCCGTCGCGGAGCGCCTCGGCCACGGCTGCCTCGGAGAGCGGGCCGACGCGCGTGCGGATGTGGGACTCGCCGACCTCGAAGGAGAGGCACACGCTGCCAACCTGGCCGGCCTCGGCGAGCAGCCGCTCGACGGCGAGCTGAAGGTCGTCGATCTCCTCGAACGCGAAGTCCACGCGTTCGGCAATGCCGCCGATGATCAGCCGGACGACGGCTTGAAAGTCGCCCGACAGCGGGGCCTCGAGATCGATGCGCTCTTGCGTGATTGTCAACCCGGTTCTCCGATGGTTCCCTCGCCCACGACGCGATCCTGACGCATCAGGCAGGCGAGCTGCCCCGGTGCAACCGCGCTGGCTGCATCGTCGAGCACGAGCTCGACGGTTCCGTCGTCCTGGACGTGAGCTCGGCACGCTAGCGGCTTAGCGTGGTAGCGAAGCCGCACGAACTCCACCTCCGTGGCCGGGCGGTGGAGCGTGGCGTCCTCGAGCCGCACGCGGCTGGCGGCGAGTGCCTCCTTCGGGCCGACCACCACGCGGTTGGTCGCCGCGTCCTTCTCGACCACGTAGAGCGGCTCGGGCGATGCGACACCGAGCCCGCGGCGCTGGCCGACCGTGTAGTTGTGGTGGCCCTCGTGGCGGCCCAGCACGGTGCCCTGCCGATCCACGATCTCCCCCGCCCTCCGCAGGCGCGGGCCGCCGTGGCGCTGGAGGAACTCGCGCCCGCCGAGGCCGGCTATGAAGCAGAGGTCCTGGCTCTCGCGCTTGTCGGCCACGGGCAGGCCGGCGTCGCGCGCGAGCGCGCGCACGGCGTCCTTGGTGAGCGCGCCGAGCGGGAAGCTGAGCCGGTCGAGCAGCGCCGGGTCGAGCTTGGCGAGCATGTAGCTCTGGTCCTTGCGCGGGTCGGCGGCCGCGCGGATCAGCGGGCCTCGTTCGTCACGCGCGACCCGCGCGTAGTGGCCCGTGGCGAGCCGCGCCGCGCCAAGCGCGTCCGCGAGCTCCAGCATCGCGTCGAAGCGCACCTCGCCGTTGCAGTGGACGCACGGGTTCGGGGTGCGGCCGGCGGCGTAGCCGTCGAGGAAGCGGTCCACGACCTCGGCGCGGAAGCGCTCGCGCAGGTCGAGCGTGAGGTGCGGGATGCCCATGCGGTGAGCCAGCTCGCGAGCGCCGCGCACCGCCTGGGGCGAGCAGCAGCTCTTGTCGCCGTCCGTGTTCGGGTCGGACCAGAGCTCGAGCGTGACCGCGATCACCTCGTCGCCGGCGTCGAGCGCGAGCTGGGCCGCGGCGGCGGAGTCGACGCCGCCGCTCATGGCGACGAGCGTTCGTCTCGCCTCGACCGGCACCCGAACTCCGCCGTCCTTCGCCGCCGCACCGAGCGCACGGTGCAGGGCGTCGGTGGCCAACTCCGCCGCGTGCCTTTTTCCAGCGCTCAGCCCCAGGTCCGTCACGACCGTCTCCGCGTTCAACCGGCAGGCATCGAAGAACGGCTTTCCCTCGATGCTCTCCACGATTGCGCTCGCTGCCGCGATGGTCGCGCCGCAGCCCTCGGCGTCGAAGCCCGCGTGTGTGACGCGATCGCCCTCGATCTGCACCGCGATGCGCACGAGATCGCCACAGGCCGCGCCCCCCGCGGCGCCCGCATGGGGGTGGTTCTTCAGAGCGCCCTGTCCCCGGGGCGCGTTCAGATGTTCAGCGAACGACCGCACTGACGGCCAACGCTACCTGCCGGCTCCGGCAAAAGCTGGCCCCAGCCTGCCGTTCGTTGGTTCCGGTAGTTGGGCCTGCTGCTAGCAGGTGGGTGTCCTCCGCGGCGGACCACGGCCCTACCGCGAGGGGGACTCCCGTACCGGTGTTATTCGGCTCAACATGTGCGGCCAACTCGCGTACAGGCTCGGGCCACCTACGAGGCTAGCGCGCGTCGCGGGCGTCGGCCACTGGCGGGGCCATCACCTTCACGCCGAGCTCCTTCAGCTGCGCGTCGTCGACGGGGGCCGGCGCGCCGGTCAGCGGGTCCACGCCGCTCGCAGCCTTCGGGAAGGCGATCACGTCGCGGATCGATGGTGCTCCGGCGAGCAGGGCTGCGAGCCGGTCGATCCCGAAGGCGATGCCGCCGTGCGGGGGCGCTCCGTAGGTGAGCGCCTCGAGCAGGAAGCCGAAGCGGTCCTTCGCCTCCTCGGGGCCGATCCCGATCAGATCGAAGACCTTCTGCTGCATCGCCGGGTCGCTGTTACGGATCGAGCCGCCGCCGATCTCCCAGCCGTCGAAGATGACGTCGTACGCGCGGGCGCGCCAGCTCCCGGGCTCGGCGCTGAGGTCGCCGGCGGGGGCGGTGAAGGGATGGTGGACCGGGTCCCAGCGACCCTCGTCCTCGCTCCACTCGAATGCGGGGAAGTCGACGACCCAGAACACGTCGTGGCCCTGGGGCTTGCCCTCGGCCACCTCCGGCCGCAGGGCGCCGAGCACGCGGGCGGCGATGTCGGCGGTGTCCGCGACGATCAGGATGGCGTCGCCCTCATGGGCATCCAATGCGTCGTTGGCCCGAGCGATCTCCTCGTCGCTGAGCCGCTTGGCAACGGGCGAGCGCCAGCCATCCGGCTCCACCACCGCCCAGGCCAGTCCCTTGGCGCCGAGCTGCTGCGCCTTCTCGGTCAACGCGTCGAAGCGGCTTCGCGGAAACTCGCCCGTTGCCTTCAGTGCTCTGACAACCGGAGCCTCGCGGAAGATGTTCAGCTCCGATGAACGGAAGATGTCCGTGACGTCGACGATCTCCACGCCGAGCCGCCGGTCCGGGCGGTCGGAGCCGTAGCGGAGCATCGCCTCGTCGTAGGTGATGCGCTCAAGCGGAAGCGAGACCTCCACGCCGCCGACCGCGAGCACCTGCTGGAGCAGGCGGTCCGTGACCTCGAAGACGTCCTCCTCCTCCACGAACGAGAGCTCCATGTCGAGCTGGGTGAACTCGGGCTGGCGGTCCGCGCGGAAGTCCTCGTCGCGGAAGCAGCGGGCGATCTGGAAGTAGCGCTCGTAGCCGCCGATCATCAGGAGCTGCTTGAACAGCTGCGGCGACTGCGGCAGCGCGTACCAGGAGCCCGGCGAGAGCCGGCTCGGCACGAGGAAGTCGCGTGCGCCCTCCGGGGTCGATCGCGTCAGGATCGGCGTCTCGACCTCGAGATAGCCCTCGTCCGAGAGGAAGTTGCGGATCTCCCTCACGACCTCGTGACGCAGGATCACGTTGTCGCGCATCCGCTCCTTGCGGAGGTCGAGGTAGCGGTAGCGCAGGCGAAGCTCCTCGCCGACCGGGTCGTCCTCGTCGATCTGGAAGGGCGGCGTCTCGGCGTCGGCCAGCTGCTCGAGCTGCGCGGCCACGAGCTCCACCTCGCCGGTGGGAAGCTCGGGGTTCACCGCGCCCTCCTCGCGCCGGACCAGCTGGCCGCTCACGGTGATCACGTCCTCGGCGCGCAGGTTGCCCGCCGCGGCGTGGGCCTCGGGCGCCTCCTCCGGGCGGAAGACCAGCTGGAGCAGGCCGGTGCGGTCGCGCACGTCTATGAAGATGAGGC
>JAXDIL010000211.1:0-10623 GCA_034664005.1 Thermoleophilaceae bacterium
GTCCAAGTACGCCGAGGCTCCGACGCCGATGCACGGAATGCTCTCGCCAGAGCAGATTCTTGAACACGCGAAGGCCGCCGAGGCGGCCGGCGCGCATCGCTTCTGCATGGTCACGCAAGGCCAGGGACTGTCCAAGCGCGATTTCGAGAAGATCCTGGCGGGGGCGCGGCTGGTGTCCGAGCACACGAACCTGAAGCGCTGCGTCTCGATCGGCCACATGTCGCCCGCGCGCGCGAAGGCGCTCAAGGAGGCCGGGGTCCAGCGCGTGCACCACAACGTCGAGACCGCCGAGAGCTACTACCCCGAGGTGTCGACGACTGTCCGCTACGAGGGCCGGCTGCGCACGATCGATGCGGTGCGCGAGGCCGGGCTCGAGACCTGCGTGGGCGGCATCCTCAACCTCGGCGAGTCACGCGAGCAGCGCGTGGAGATGGCCTTCCAGCTCGCCGCGGTGAACCCCACGTCCGTCCCGATCAACCTGCTGAACCCGCGCCCGGGCACCAAGTTCGGCGACCGCGACATGATGGAGCCGCTCGAGGCGGTCAAGTGGGTCGCGATCTTCCGGCTGATCATCCCCGACGCGCTGTTCCGCCTCTGCGGCGGCCGCAACGAGAACCTCGGCCCCGGCGAGCTCCAGCAGCTCGCGGTGAAGGCCGGCCTGAATGGCGTAATGATGGGCAACTTCCTCACCACGCTCGGCTCGGAGCCGGAGGCTGACCGCCAGATGTTCGAGGAGTTGGGGCTGAACGTGGCGCGCCAGGAGGACAACGGCGCGAACCCGCGGCCCGACAACCGCTCGGGCTGGCTCGGCGGCGAGACGCCGCGCACCCCCGTCGACGAGCTGATCGACTCGCAGCAGGAAGCCAACTTCTGGAACCCGGCCACGCAGCTTCGGCACAGGAAGAAGACAGCGGTGCCGCCACGGCCGGACGGGGCGCCCAACGCGTACCCCGAGATCGTGCACGTGGATCCGGGCGGGGGCGGAGTGGAGCGAGCGGCGTGAGCGGCGAGATCGAGGACCGGCTCGCGGAGATCCGCGACCAGGGGCTGTACCGGCGCATGCGCTGCGTGTCCGGTCCGCAGGGCCCACGCGTCCTGCTCGACGGCAAGCCGGTCCTGCTGCTCTGCTCGAACAACTACCTCGGCCTGGCCGATCACCCGCGCGTTCGCGAGGCCGCTGCCGAGGCCGCCATGCGCTACGGCGCGGGCTCGGGAGCGTCGCGCCTCGTCTCGGGCAACATGACGATCCACCGCCGGCTCGAGAAGGAGCTGGCCGAGTTCAAGAGCTCCGAGGCCTGCCTGCTGTTCGGCTCCGGCTACCTCGCCAACGCGGGCGTCGTCTCAGCACTCGCCCGCGACGGCGACGTCGTCTTCTCGGACGCGCTCAACCACGCGAGCATCATCGACGGCTGCCGCCTCTCCCGCGCCGAGACGTTCGTGTACGACCACTGCGACGTCGACCACCTCGAGTGGGGACTGCGCCAGGCGCAGGGACGCGGCTCGCTGATCGTGACCGACGGCGTGTTCTCGATGGACGGCGATGTCGCGCCGCTCGCCGCGATCGTCGAGCTGGCGCAGCGCTACGACGCGCGCGTGATGGTGGACGAGGCGCACGGCACGGGCGCGATCGGGCCCGACGGGCGCGGCGCGGTCGCCGACGCCGGGCTCGAGGGCGAGGTGGACGTGATCGTCGGCACGCTCGGCAAGTCGCTCGGCTCCTACGGGGCCTACGTCTGCTGCGACGCGCAGATGGCGAAGTACCTGATCAACACCGCGCGCACGCTGATCTTCTCGACGGCGCTGCCGCCACCCGCGGTCGCGGCCGCGATGGCCGCGCTCGAGCTGCTGCGTGAGCAGCCGCGCCGCGTGGAGAAGCTGCAGCGGAACGCGGGGGTGCTTCGTGAGGCGCTCGCCGACGAGGGGCTGCCCATGCCCGCCACGGCCAGCCAGATCATGCCCGTGATCGTCGGCGACGCCGACGAAGCCGTGCGCGCGAGCGAGCGAGCCCTGGAGAAGGGCATCTTCGCCCAGGCGATCCGCCCGCCCACCGTTCCTGCCGGTAGCTCGCGCCTCCGGCTCACGGTGATGGCGTCGCACACGCGCTCCGAGCTCCGCGACGCCGCGCGCGTGCTGGCGAAGTGCGTGATCGCAAGACCGCGCCCGCAGGCCGCGCCGGACCTCCACGTGTTCGACGGCCTCCGCGACGCGGCGTAGTGCGCGAGGGGGCGGGCTGTGCCCGCACCGGAGCGATGCCGTAGTGCGCGAGGGGGCGGGCGGTGCCCGCACCGGAGCGATGCCGTCAATGCGCGAGGGGGCGGGCGGTGCCCGCACCGGAGCGTCGCCGTCAATGCGTGGCCTCTTCGTCACAGGCACGGACACCGAGGTCGGCAAGTCGGTCGTCGCTGCGTCGATCTGCGCGGCGCTGGCCGCACGGGGCGAGCGCGTTGCGGCCTTCAAGCCGGTCGTGACCGGGCTGGACGAGGAGGCGGGCGAGTTCGGGCGCGACCACGAGCTGCTCGCCTCCGCGGCGAACGCGGGGCAGTCGCCCGAGGACGTCGCCCCCCACCGCTTCGGGCCGCCGGTCTCGCCGCACCTCGCCGCCGAGCTGGCCGGCGTGACCATCGAGCCGGCGGAGCTTGTGGCGGCGGCGCGCGCGCATGAGCTGGTGGTATGCGAGGGCGTCGGCGGGCTGCTCGTGCCGCTCACGCCCGGCTACCTGGTGCGCGACCTGGCCGTGGACCTCGGCCTGCCCGTGGTGGTGGCGGCGCGCCCCGGCCTCGGCACGATCAACCACTCGCTGCTCACAATCGAGGCCGCCCGTGCCGGCGGGCTGGGCGTGGCCGCGGTCGTGATGACGCCGTGGCCGGACGACCCGACGCCGATGGAGCACTCGAACCGCGCGACCGTCGAGCGGCTCGGGCGCGTGCCCGTGTGCGGTCTGCCCGCCACCTCGCCCGACCGGCTCGCGGAGGCCGGCGCCTCCCTCCCGCTCGACGACTGGCTCTAAGCTCGGCGCCGTGGCCACGCAGGACGATCGCCCCGAGCTGCTCGTCAAGCTCCAGGAGCGGAAGGCGCGGCACAAGCAGCGGAACATCGTCCACCGCATCGCCATAGTCGTCGTCGGGGTTCTGATCGTCCTCGCGGGCGTCGTCATGTCCGGTCCGGGTGTTCCAGGCCCCGGCATCGTCACGATCGGCGTCGGGCTCGGCTTCCTGGCGCTTGAGTTCGACTGGGCCGAGCGCTGGCTGGAGCGCGTGATCGTCTGGGGCGACAGGGCCGCCGAGCGAGCCGAGCAGACGACCCCCCGCCAGCGCCTGATCGCCGGAATCGTCACCGCCCTGGCCGTGGCCGGATTCGCGGTGGCGGCGGTGCTCTGGGACATTCCGCTGGTCCCCGTCCTGTAGCCCCGATTAGCCGCGCGGCGAGCCGGGTACGCCTCATGGCATGCGGCTCTGGCAGGGGACGTATGCGCGCGCGCTCGTGCTCGTGCTGGCTGTGCTGGCCGCGCTTCCCGGTGCGGCGCTCGCCGCCGATCCGGTCTTCGAGAAATACAAGGTGCCGACCGTCGGCGGCGCGGAGATCAACGTGGAGGTCATGCGGCCGGCCGACAATCCGGACGCGCCGGTGATCCTCACCTACTCGCCCTACAACACGCTGTCCGAGTACACGACGCCGAACCTGGCGAACGACGACATCGGCCAGCGCTACGTCCCGAAGGGCTACGCGCGCGCGGTGGCGGACGTGCTCGGCACGCGCAACTCGTCGGGCTGCTGGGACTACGGCGGCGCCGACGAGCAGCAGTCGGGCGTCGACCTCGTGAACTTCCTCGCGGCGCAGCCGTGGACGAACGGCAAGGTCGCGATGATCGGCGGCTCCTACGACGGCACCACCGCCACGATGGTCGCCACCCGCGGCGGCGACGCGCCCGGTCTTGCCGCGATCGTGCCGATCGCCGGCATCAGCCGCTGGTACGGCTACGCCTATGGCGACGGCGTGCGCTACTTCCTCAACTCGGAGCGGCCGACCGACGAGGGCATCGACACGCCGCTGGCGTTCGACTTCGGCCTCGCCCGCACCCCACCGACCGACCCGACCGATCCGCTCTTCGCGGAGAAGCTCGCGAGCCGGGCGAATCCCTGCGAGTCCGCCGAACACACCGTGAAGGGCTATGACCGCACGCCCGACTACGACGCCTTCTGGCTCGAGCGCGACTACCGCAAGGACGCCGCGAACATCCGCGCGGCCGCGCTCGTGGCGCACGGCTGGCAGGACTACAACGTGAAGCAGGAGGAGGGCGTCGATCTCTACCGCGCGCTCACGAACACGCCATTCAAGCGCCTCTACATGTGGCAGGCCGGCCACTCGACGCCGGGCGCGGACAACTGGCAGCCCCTGCTCGACCGCTTCTTCGATCACACGCTGCTCGGCGTCGCCAACGGCGTGGACACCGAGCCGCCCGTGATCACCGAGGGGCGCTCGGCCACGCGCAAGAGCACGGGCTTCCGCACCGAGGCCGCCTGGCCGCCGCCGCGGACGAGGCTCAGCCGGCTGTACCTGACCGCCGACGGCGCGCTCGCGCGCCGCGCCGCCAACGGCAGCGAGTCGTTCACGGACCTCGGCACGTCGACGGAGGAGCAGTCCACCCGGATGCCGGCGGCCGAGTCCAACTGGCTGTTCTTCCAGGGCGCGCCTCTGACGGCGGACACGCGCATGACCGGCGCGGCGAGCCTTGGGCTGTCACTGGAGGTGAATCGCGATCACGCGCATCTGACGCCGTTGCTGGTGGACGTCGCGCCCGACGGCACCACCAAGACCGTGTCGCGCGGCTTCCTCAACCTCCAGTACCGGGACGGCCTGGCCCGGGCGCAGCCGATCCCGCCGAACGAGCCGATCCGAGCGACGGTCACCTTCAAGCCACAGGATCAGACCTTCGAGGCCGGGCACCGCATCGGCTTGATCGTCCAGGCATCGAACACCGTCTGGGCCCTGCCGGACGATCCGGGAGCGAGGTTCACGGTGGCCTACGGCCGCTCGTCGGCGCTGGCGCTGCCGCTCGCGCCCTAGCGGTCCAGCCTCAGGCTGTCGAGGACGCGCCACGCATCCGCCTCCGAGTCAGGAGACGCCCTGGGGCCGATCCTCACCAGCGAGTGGAAGTGGCGCCCCGCATCGCTGAAGTTGCGCCAGTGGATGATCGTGCCCGGGGGCTCGCCGCAGCCGCGACCGGCCGGCTCCCCCTTCCCGACCGGGCCGAACTTCGCGGGTCGCTCGGGAAAGTCCGGCAGAGTCGAGCGGCGGACGTTGGCACGCTCCCACACGGTCACGACCACATCGGTTCGGCGCATGCTCGCCCCGGCGGCGCCGGCGAATGCCTCGCAGTTCGTGCGCCGCCACCTGAGCGCAACCGTCCCCGCGGAGAACAGCTCGTGCGGTTCGCTGATCCGCGACATCCGCTCGCTGGCGAGCGTCCACGAGTCCGGGAGCTCGACGATGGAGTCACGGCCGTGCTCGCAGCCGCCGAGGGCGAGGAGCGGGATGAGCAGGATCGGTCGCAGGTTCATCGCCTGCCTGGGTTACGCGGCTAGGGCGCGGGCGAGTCCGTTCCCTTGCGCGCCAGCTCCTGCTCGCGCAGCTCGATTCGCCGGATCTTGCCGGTCAGTGTCTTCGGGAGGTCGTCCACGAACTCGATCTCGCGCGGGTACGCGTAGGCGGAGTGGCGGTCGCGCACGTGGCGCTTGATCGCGTCGGCGAGCTCGTCGCTCGGCTGGTGCGAGCCGGTCAGCACGATGAACGCCTTGACGATGTTGCCGCGGCGCTCGTCGGGCGACGCCACCGCCGCCGCCTCCTTGACCGCAGGGTGCTCGACGCACGCCGACTCCACCTCGAACGGGCCGATCCGGTAGCCCGCCGAGATGATCACGTCGTCCGCGCGCCCGGCGTACCAGACGTAGCCGTCCTCGTCCCTCATCGCGGCGTCCTTCGTGTGGAACCAGTCGCCGCCGAACACCTCCTCGGTGTCGTCCGGGCGGTTCCAGTAGCCGAGCGGATAGTGCGGGTTCGAGCGGGCGCGCAGGCAGATTTCGCCGCGCTCACCGGGCGGGAGCGGCTGCTCGTCCTCGTCGAGGATCTCGACCTCCCAGCCGGGCATGGCCCGCCCCATCGACCCCTCGCGCACCTCGACCGTGGGGAAGTTGCCGCACAGCGGGTAGCTCTCCGTGAGCCCGTAGTAGTCGAGCACGGTGATCCCGAACTGGTCGCGGAACCAGCGGATCACCTCCGGGTTGAGCGGCTCCCCCGCCGAACAGGTGACGCGCAGGCGCTCGAGCGGGTAGCGCTCCCCGGCGTTCTCCACGCCCGTCATCGCGCGCAGCGCGGTCGGGGTCGTGAACAGGTTCTCCACGCCGTGCTTCGAGAGGAAGCGCAGGTGCTCCTCCGGGTCGTAGCCCGCTTCGCGTGCCTGCACGAGCGCCACGGCGCCGTAGCGCCACGGCCCGAGCAGCGGGCAGATGCCGGCCGCCCAGGCCCACTCGCCCGACCCGTGGAAGAGCTCGCCGTCGCGCACGTCGTGGCAGAACTCGAACTCCTCGTGCGCGAGCAGGTACCGGTGCGCGTGCAGGATGCCCTTGGCGAGCCCGGTCGTGCCCGAGGAGTAGTAGAGCTGCGCCGGGTCGTCGGCCGCGGTGTCGACGATCTCGTACCGCGGCGACGCGGCGTCCATCGCGGCCTCGAAGTCGTCGCCCATCACGAGCACCCGTTCCACGAGGCCCTCCGGGATGCGGTCGCGGTTCGCCGCGTCCGTGACCACGAGCCGCGCGCCGGAGTCGCGCAGGCGGTGCTCGATGCCCTCGTCGCCGTAGAGCACCGACATGGACAGCAGGATCGCGCCGCGCTTGAACGTCCCGAGGAAGACAGCGGCCGTCTCGGGCAGCGACGGCAGCAGCGTCGCCACGCGGTCCTCGCGCTCGACCCCCACCGACTCGAGCACGTTCGCGAACCGGTTCGAGAGCTCCTGGAGCTCACCGAAGCTCACGCGCCGCTCGGTGCCGTGCCAGTCCTCCCAGACCATCGCGAGCCGCTCGGGATCGTGCTTGTCGCAGACGTCGCGGGCGATGTTGTAGCGCGCCGGCAGCTCCCACCGGTGCGCCGCGCACATCTCCTCATAGCTACCGAGCTCGTACCTGCGCAGGGTCACAGAGGTGGAAGCGTCGCACGTGGTGGGTTACGGTCGCAACATGGACCTATACGTAATTCTTCGTCGTAACGGCTGGCGCTCCGGTGAGGAGCTCGAGGCGGCCGCCCAGCGTTCCACCGAGGAGGGCGAGCGGCGCGGCGACGTGCGCTGGATCCGCAGCTACGTGCTCGACGAGACGAGCGGCGGACTCGGCACGGTCTGCATCTACGAGGCCGAGAGCGAAGAGGCCCTGCGCGCCCACGCGGGCGACGCCGACCTCCCAGCCGACGAGATCATCAAGGTCGCGGACACCGTGATCGTGCGGCCCGACCCGGAGCCCGCGGCAGCCGCCTAGAAGCGCGACACCGATAGCGCGCCCGCCAGCTCGGCCCGGCCGAGGATCGCGTCGGCGACCAGCCGGGCGCTGGCCGGCCCGGTCGAGATGCCCCAGGGCCCGTGGCCGGCGGCGACCCAGAGGCCCTTCTGCCCCTCGCCGAGGAGTGGGCGGCCATCCAGCGACTGCGGCCGCGCGCAGGCGCGCGCGCCCACGACGAGCGCGCGCCTCAGTCCCGGCACGAAGCGCTGTCCGGCCACCTGGAGGCGCGGTATCCAGGCGGAGGGATCGGGCGGCGGCTCGCTCAGGAAGGTCGAGCCGAGCGAGATCTCGCGGCCCGCGCGCACGAGGCTGAAGATCGCGCCGTCGCCTGCGCCCTCTGCGCCTACCGCCTCCACGCCCACCTCCTCGAGCACGTGGGTGGGCGGGTCGTCCATCTGCACGTCCGCGACCACGCCCCAGACCGGGACTATCGGCTGCCAGGCACGCGTCGTGTCGATCAGCTCGGGGGTCCAGGGCCCAGCGGTCACCAGCACGGCGCCCGCAGGCCTCCGCACGCCCGCCGAAAGCACTCCGCGGGCGCGGCCGGAGGTGACCCACGGCCAGGCGGTTTCGCCCTCGTGGAAGCGCGCGCCCGCGGCGAAGGCGCGCCGCGCGAACGCGCGCGTGGCCGCCATCGGCCTCACCGGATAGCCGGTCTCGAGACGACATGCCCAGAGATCGTGCGCGACGCTCGGCTCGAGCTCGCCGACCGCGTCCGGATCGAGCAGCGCCGGGTCGAGCTCCGGGCAATCACGCTCGATCTCCTTCACGGCCGCCTCGAGCGGCGCGGCGTCGGGCGCCAGCATCAAGACGCCCGCCGGCTCCGCCGGGAAGTCGAGCTCCTGCAGCTCGCGGTAGTGCGCGAGCGTCTCGGCGTGCAGCTCGGCCATCACCGGGTCGAACGGATGCTGGACCGAGCCCGAGTTGCGGCCCGAGGCCGCCGACCCCACCTCGTCGCGCTCGTAGACCTCCACCTTCACGCCCGCCTCGGTCAGGAAGGCGGCCGCGGCGCAGCCGATGATCCCTCCGCCGATGATCGCAACGTCCGCCGGGGCGCTCACTTCCCGCTCGCGTAGTCCACGATCGACTTGTCGATCAGCCACTCGACCGGCGCCTTGTCGTCCGTGTAGACCTCGCCGCCACGGAGCCGCGCCTCGAGCCGGTTGGAGGCGGCCAGCGCGGTCGGCCGCAGCGCGGCCGGAAGGCTCGGCACGGCCTGGAACAGGTTCGCCGCGGACAGCGCCGACTCGCTCGCCACGAGCAGCGTGTTCGTGTCCTCGATCGGGTCGCGCATCACGTGCGGGAAGACCTCGCCGATCGTGGCGGTGAGGACCTTCTCGAGCTGGTCCTCCCCCTCGGGATGGCCCACGTTCACGATCAGGACACCGCCGGGCGCGAGCCGATCGCGCACGGTCTCGAAGAACTCGACCGTCGTCAAGTAAAAGGGGATGTAGGGCTGCCTGTAGGCGTCCACCGAGATCACGTCGTAGCGCGCGTCGACCCGGCGCAGGAAGGGCCGCGCGTCCTCGTGGTAGAGGTGGAGCCGCGGGTTGTTCATGTCGAAGTAGTGGCGCCCGATCTCGGACAGCTCCGCGTCGATCTCCACGCCGTCGACGCGCGTGGACGGGAAGAACTCCTCGTACGCGCGCGCGGTCGTGCCGGCGGCGTTGCCGAGGATCGCGACGCGCCCGGGCGGCTTGCGGAACGCGGCGAAGCCGTCGACGAGATGCCCGTCCCAGACGTCCCCCGTGAGCACGGACGACGGGTTGCGCGGGCCGCGCGGGCCCGCGTCGCACTCCGCCGGGCAGATCGAGTGCTGCGCCTGCCCCTCGTTCAGCTCGAGCGTGCGCTCGCCATCGGGGTACTCGACCACACGCGCGTACTGGTACTCGGTCTCCGCCTCGTGGACCACGCGTCCGCCGTTCTCGGTGCTCGCCTTGAGCGTGCCCACCGGCAGCGCGATCAGGACCGCGATCAGCGCGGGTGCGACCGCCCAGCGGCGCAGCGGCCGCAGGCCGAGCACGGCGACCACGGCGATCGCCAGCGCGAAGACCAGAAAGGTCCGGCGCGTGCCCAGGACCGGAATCAGCACCAGCGCCGACAGGAGCGTGCCGAGCAGCGAGCCGGCCGTGGAGAGCGCGTAGAGGCGGCCGGCGACCGTGCCCGCTTCCTCGACCGAGTGGACGGCAAGACGGATCGCCCAGGGCGAGACCGTGCCCAGCAACAGCACCGGGATCGCGACCAGCACGAGCACGGCGATCAGCGAGCCGATGAACGCGCCGGCCGAGATCTGGTCGAGCGCGTCGACCGCAACGCCGAGCAGCGGATCCGCCACGAACGGCACCACCGCCAGGAGCAGCGCCGCGGCGAGCGCGGTCATGCAGAGCGCGCGCATGTTCGGGTGGCGGTCCGCCAGCCTCCCGCCCAGCCAATAGCCCGCCGAGAGCGCCACGAGGACGATCCCGATGGTGTTCGCCCACACGATCGTGGAGGCGCCGAAGTACGGGGCGAGGAGCCGCACGGCCGCGATCTCCGCGCCCAGCGACCCCGTCCCCACCGTGAAGACGAGCAGCGGAAGAGGCGGCATTGCGTCCCGCAGCGTAGTGGTCGTCACGCACCGGGTTCCGACCTGCTCGGAGATTAGGGTCGACTGCGATGGACCTCGCCGCTGCGGATCGCTCCTACCTCTGGCACCCGTTCACGCAGCAGCGCGGCTGGGCGCGGGAGGACCCACTCGTCGTCGAGCGCGGCGAGGGCACCGACCTGATCGACGTCGAGGGCAACCGCTACATCGACGGCGTCTCGTCGCTGTGGTGCAACGTCCACGGTCACGCCCATCCGCACATCGACGCCGCGGTGCGCGACCAGCTCTCGAAGGTCGCGCACTCGACCATGCTGGGCCTGAGCCACCGCACCGCGATCGAGCTTGCGCAGCGGCTCGTGGAGCTGGCCCCGCCGGGGCTCACGCGCGTCTTCTACTCCGACTCGGGCTCCACGGCCACGGAGATCGCGCTGAAGATGGCCTTCCAGTACTGGCGCCAGCGCGGGCAGGAGCGGCGCCACTTCGTCTCGCTTCGCA
>JAXDIL010000006.1:0-3627 GCA_034664005.1 Thermoleophilaceae bacterium
CGGTCGCGCTGGTGCTCCTGCCGGCGCAGACGGCTAGATCGCGCCGCGGGTGACCTGCTCGGTGTCGTCGGGGTCACCGGGGGGCCGCTCGTCCCGCGGGCGCTGGCGCACCACCGGGCGGCGCGCCGCGGCGCCCTCGTCGAGCCGCCGCACCGGCGTGCCGTACGGCGCGTTCCGCGCGATCTCCGGATCCTCGCGCGCCTCGTCGAGGATCGCTCGGATCGCGTCCGCGAAGCCGTCCAGCGTCTCCTTCGTCTCGGTCTCGGTCGGCTCGATCATCAGCGCCTCGTCCACGAGCAGCGGGAAGTAGACGGTCGGCGGGTGCACGCGGTGGTCGAGCAGCCGCTTGGCGATGTCGAGCGTCTTGATGCCCAGCTCGCGCTTGGCGGGCGCCCCCGAGAGGACGAACTCGTGCATGCAGGTGCGGTCGAACGCGATCGGCAGGAGCTCGCCGATCCCCGGCTCGGCGAGCCGCGCGCGCAGGTAGTTGGCGTTCAGCACGGCGGTCTCGGCCACGTCGCGCAGCCCGTCGCCGCCAACCGAGCAGATGTACGCGTAGGAGCGCACGAAGACGCCGAAGTTGCCCTGGAAGCCGCGTAGCCGGCCGATCGACTTCGGCCGCTCGCGCTGGAGCTCATAGGCCGGCTCGGCGCCGTTGCGCGAGCTCGCCTCGACCACGCGCGGCACGGGCAGGTACGGCTCGATGCGATCCGAGACCGCGATCGGGCCCGATCCCGGGCCGCCGCCGCCGTGCGGCTGCGTGAACGTCTTGTGCAGGTTGAAGTGGACGATGTCGAAGCCCATGTCGCCGGGCCGTGAGATGCCGACCACGGCGTTCAGGTTCGCGCCGTCGTAGTAGAGCGTCGCGCCGGCGTCGTGGACGATCTGGGCGATCTCCTCGATGTTGCGGTCGAAGAGCCCGAGCGTGTTCGGGTTCGTGAGCATCAGGCAGGCGACGTCATCGCCGGCCTTCGCGCGCAGGTCGTCGAGGTCGACGCCCCCGTCGTCCGCCGTGCCCACCTTCACCACCTCGTAGCCCGCCATCGTCACCGTGGCCGGGTTCGTGCCGTGGGCGGTGTCGGGCGTGAGCACCTTCGTGCGCTGCTCGCCGCGGTCCTCGTGGTAGGCGCGGGTGAGCAGCAGGCCGGCCAGCTCGCCGTGCGAGCCCGCGCTCGGCTGCAGCGACACGTGCGGCAGCCCGGCGATCTCGCCGAGCGCGCCCTGGAGGCGCCACATCAGCTCGAGCGCGCCCTGCGCGTACTCGGGGTCCTGGAGGGGGTGGAGCCGCGCGTGGCCCGGCAGCGCCGCCACGCGCTCGTGCAGCTTCGGGTTGTGCTTCATCGTGCACGAGCCGAGCGGGTAGAAGCCCTCGTCGAGGTGGAAGTTCTTCGAGGACAGCGTGGTGTAGTGGCGCACCAGCTCGGGCTCGGTGATCTCGGGCAGCTCGGCCGGCCGCTCCCGGATCGCGCTCGCGGGCAGCAGCTCCTCGACCGGCACCTCCGGCACGTCGAGCGCGGGCGCGACAAAGGCGCGACGACCGTCACGGGAGCGCTCGAAGACTGTGACGGTGTCGTCGCTCATGCGGCGGCTCCGGTGGTGGTGGCGGAGGCGGCGGCCGGCGCGGTGCCCGTGAGGACCTCGGCCAGCCGGTCGATCTGCTCCCTGGTGCGCCGTTCCGTGACCGCGACGAGAAGGCCGTCTGAAAACTCGGGGAAATCGCGCCGCAGCGGGTAGCCCGGGTTGATGCCGGCCTCGCGGGCGCGGGCGAGCGCGGCGTCGAGGTCCGGCACGCGCACCGCGAACTCGCGCACCACCGGGCCGGGGTTGATCGCCTCCAGACCGAGCGCCTCGCGGGCGTAGTGCGTTCGGCGCAGCAGCAGCTCGGCCAGCTCCACGAACCCGCGCTTTCCGAGCCAGGACAGGTAGACGACCCCGGCCAGCGCGTTCAGCGCCTGCGCGGTGCAGATGTTGTGCGTGGCCTTCTCGCGGCGGATGTGCTGCTCGCGCGTCTGCAGCGTGAGCACAAAGCCGCGGCGCCCGTCCACGTCGCGCGTCTCGCCCGCGATCCGGCCCGGCATCTTGCGGATGAAGCGCTCGGCGGCAGCGAAGAACCCGAACGACGGACCGCCGAAGTCGAGCCTGTTACCGAGCGACTGGCCCTCGCCCACGCAGACGTCCACGCCCAGCTCGCCGGGCGGCCTGAGGATCCCGAGCGGGATCGGATCCGCCGCGCACACCATCAGCGCACCGGTCCGCTTCCCGGCCTCGGTCAGGGCGCCGAGCTCCTCGACCGTGCCGAGGAAGTTCGGCTGCTGCACGAACACGGCGGCGGTGTCGTCGTCGACGGCCGCCGCGAGCGCCTCGACGTCGGTGGCGCCCTCCTCGTCGAGCGGCACCTCCACGACCTCCATGCCGTACCCGGCCGCGTGCGTGGCCAGCGCGGCACGCGAGTGCGGGTGAAGCCCCCGGCTCGCCACCAGGCGCTTCCGCTTCGTCTCGAGCTTCGCCATGTAGCCGGCGGCCGCGACCGCGCTCGGGCCCTCGTAGACCGACGCGTTTGCCACGGGCAGGCCCGTCAGCTCCGAGATCGCGGTCTGGAACTCGAACATCACCTGCAGCCCACCCTGCGAGATCTCGGGCTGGTAGGGCGTGTAGGGCGTGAGGAACTCGGAGCGCGACGTGAGCGTGTCGATCAGCGCCGGCACGTAGTGGTCGTACATCCCGGCCCCGAGGAACGTGATCTCCTCCTCGGTGCTGCGGTTACGCCCCGCGAGCGCGGCCAGGTGCTCGTAGACCTCCTGCTCGGAGCGGCCGGGCGGCAGGTCGAGCTCGCGGCCGAGCCGGACCGAATCGGGGACGTCGGCGAACAGGTCCTCCAGCGAGCCGGCGCCGATGACGCCGAGCATCGCCTGCAAATCTTCGTCTGTGACTCCCGTGTAGCGGCTCATTCGGCCTCTACGAAGTTAGCTACCCGCCTGGAGCAGCTCCTTGTACGCGCTGACATCCATCAACTGATCCACCTCCGACGGGTCGGACAGCCTGACCTTCACCATCCAGCCCTCGCCGTAGGGATCCCCGTTGATCTTCTCGGGGCTGTCCGCCAGCGCCGCGTTCACCTCGACGATCTCGCCGGACAGCGGCGCGAACACGTCAGACACCGCCTTCACGGACTCGACCTCGGCGTACTCCTTGTCCTTGGACACCGCGGTGCCCACCTCAGGCGGGTCGAAGAACACGACCTCCCCCAGGGCGTCCTGCGCGTACCACGTGATGCCGAACGTCGCCTGGTCGCCCTCGATGAGCGCCCAGTCGTGCTCGGCGTGGTACTTCAGGTCCTCGGGGTAGCTGGCCTCAGCCACTTGTCTCCTTCCGGTAGAGCGGTTTCTCCCTCACCTCGGCGGCGCGCGGCTTTCCGCGTACGTCCACCTCGATCTTTGTTCCAGGCTCCGCGGCCGCAACGGGCACGTACGCCATCCCGATGCCCACTTCGAGGCAGGGCGACAGCGAGCCGCTCGTCACGACTCCCTCGCCGTGCTCGGTCCGCACCGGGTTGCCCTGGCGCGGGATGCCCGGCCCGGTGAAGGCGAAGGGCGCGAGCGTGTCGGGCGGCTCCAGGTCGCGCAGCGC
>JAXDIL010000101.1:0-23273 GCA_034664005.1 Thermoleophilaceae bacterium
GTGCTCGTGTTCGGCCCGCTGTTGATGATCCTCTTTCGCCAGAAGTATCCGCGCTGGTGGTTCGACTGGAACCTGCAGCTGTCGCGCTTCATGAGCCGCGTCGGCGTCTACCTCGCGCTGATGGATGATCGCTATCCCTCGACCGAGGAGCAGCAGGCCGTGCATCTCGACTTCGACTACCCGGACGCGGCCCGCGACCTGAACCGCTGGCTGCCGCTGGTCAAGTGGCTGCTCGCGATCCCGCACTACATCGCGCTGTTCTTCCTCTCCCTGGCGATGATCGTCGTGGTGATCCTCGCCTGGTTCGCGATCCTGTTCACCGGACGCTACCCGCGCGGCATGTTCGACTTCGTCGAGGGCGTGATCCGCTGGCACAACCGCGTGGTCGGCTACGCCTTCATCCTCGTCACCGACCGCTACCCCCCGTTCTCGCTGAGCCAGCGGACCTAAGTTCAGGGTGCCCCTAGGGGGCGCCACCGACGCGCGGGAGCGGTCGGGCGAGGGAGTCTGCTCAGATGACCGCGCACGCGCTCAGCACCGACTCCGCCGACCTCCCATCGACCCGGCAGATCGCCCGCAAGCTGGCGGTGGTCGCAGCCCTTCTCGCCATCGGCGCGGTGCTGGCCACGCAGCTCCCCGGCCTGTCGGAGATCGGGCATCAGCTCGCCGGTGCGGACGGCGGCTGGATTGCCGTGGCCCTGATCCTGGAGCTGGCGTCGACCGCCTGCTTCGCCCTCGCCTTCCACGGCGTCTACGACCGGCGCCCCAGCCGGCGCGCGAGCACGAGCATGTCGATGGCCGTGCAGGGCATGAACACCGTGCTGCCCTCGGGCGGCGCCGGGGGCCTGGCGATCGGCGCCGTACTGCTGGACCGCGCAGGTGTCCCTCGCTCATTCGCCGCCAGCCGCACCGTTGCCCTGTTCCTGATCACCAGCCTGGTGAGCTTCGTCGCCGTCGTGATCGCCGGCTTCGGCGTGGCGGTCAACCTGCTGTCCGGTGAGGCGACGCTCGCCCTCACCCTCCTGCCGGGGATCGCCGCCCTTGTGCTCGTCGTCGCCGTGTTCGTGCTGCCGCGCTCGCAGGGCCCGGTGGAGCGCGTGCCCGCCGGGCGGTTGAGGACGGCACTCGCGAACGCGCGTGAGTACCTGCGCGAGGGGGTCGCAGCGAGCGCCGAGCTGCTGCGCTCGGGCGACCGTCTGGTGATCGCCGGGGCGATCGGATACTTCGCTTTCGACGTCGCCGCGCTGGCGGCCGCCTTCGAGGCGCTTGGATCGGCCGGCCTGCCCATCGGTCTGCTCGTGCTGGCCTACACGCTCGGGCACGGCGCTGCGATCGTTCCGATACCTGGGAGCGCCGAAGGCGGACTGATCGCCATGTTCGTCCTGTACGGCATGTCGCTGCCGACCGCCACCGCCGCGGTGCTCGCCTACCGCGCCCTGCACGCAGGCGTTCCGATCGTGCTCGGCGCCATCGGCCTGGCGGACGTGCGCCGCCTACTCCGCGACCCCGCTCAGGCGGTCACGTCCCGGCGGCCCGATGCCTCGCCGATTACCGCGTGACGTCAGGCCTTGCCGAGCATCCGCGCGGCCTGGAGCGTGTCGGTCAGGACCTGAAGGCGGCAGACCTCGTCGTCGCCACGGAAGCGCCAGATGTGGACGACGGGTAGCCGGGCGCTCTCGTCCCCCTTCTTGACGTCCGTGTGTCCGAGCACGACGACCGTGTCGCCGTCCTCGTAGAACTCGTCGGCGCTCAGCTTGAACTCATCCCACGCGCCCACGGCCTGCTGGAGGACCTGGAGCGCCTGCTCCCTGCCCTCGTGCGTCCCGCCACCCGGCATGTCCTCCGAGTTGCCGCCCTCCCAGGTGAAGTCATCTGTCCAGTCGGACAACGCGTTCTCGAGGTCGCCCTGCGAGAACTGCTCATAGCGCTCGCGCAACCGCTCAGTCTTGCTCGCCATTGTCGACACTCCTCCTGGTCGTTGACTCCCTCGGAACTACCCGGCTCAACCGTCCTGATGCCCTTGCCGCAGTTGAGCGAGCGTGTGTCGCGCCCCGTGCTCGTTACGATGGAACCGTGAGCGCCCAGGCGGTGCCCGGTGGGGTCGTACATGAACTGCCCGCGGACCTCGGTGAGGCGCTGGTAGCCAACGCGACGGCCCTCGAGGCCTGGAACGACATCACGCCGTTGGCCCGCAACGAGTTCATCTGCTGGGTCGAGGATGCCAAGAAGGAGGCCACGCGGGCGCGCCGGATTCGGAGGACGCAGGAGGAGCTCGAGGAAGGCCAGCGCCGGCCCTGCTGCTGGCCGGGGTGCAAGCACCGCGAACGCACTGGCAAGTAGCGGCCGGCGACCGGGTCAGTGCGACAGCCGGAAGGGCGGGTACTTGTCGGTTGCGAGCACGAAGGCGTACGCGCTGACGCGGTTGCTCCAGCGCATGACTCCGACGACGTAGTCGAAGAGCGCGCGGGGGTAGCGCCCGGTCAACAGGATCGAGAACCAGGCCGCGACCACGGCGAACAGGGCGCCGATCGAGAGCACGGCGAGGACGACGTAATGCGGGACGGCGAGGAACCACTTCACCAGGGGCAGCCAGCGGCTTAGGTCTTCGCGCGCGTCGGGGTACTCGAGGTCGAGCTTGACGTACTGCTTCTCGTCGGTGGAGGGGTACCTGTCGCTCAGGAGTGCTCCGTACGCGTACACGCGATTCGTGAAGCGCATGAGCTCGACGTTCCAGTCGAACCACCAGCGCGGGTACTTGCCACGGAAGACGATCATCAGCAGCGGCGGCAGGAACAGGAGGCCGCCGACAGCTACGAGGCCGGCGGAGTCGCCGTCCGAGGCGGACGCGCCGAGCGCGGTCAGGGTCACGAGGACGATCGCGATCGGGACGAGCATGACTATCCGGAATGCGTTCGTCATTCGGTTGAGCGGTCGCTCCGGGTAGTCGACGTCGAAGGTCAGCGGGTACGGCGGGTGGGCGGTCGTGTTCACGGCGTCTCCTTTGACTTACGTTGTATACTTACGATGTAAGTTACACTTACGCCGTAAGCATGTCAAGCCGATCCGACTCAGCTCAGGAGGCGATCGAGATCCCAGCACCAGCCGCACCAAGCCGGAAGCGCCGACCGCCCCTGAGCCGGGAACGGGTCCTAGCTGCCGCGGTCGCCCTTGCGGACGAAGGCGGCCTGGAGTCCCTGACGATGCGCAAGCTCGCGAAGGAGCTCGGCGTCGAGGCGATGTCCTTGTACAACCACGTCGCCAACAAGGATGACCTGCTTGACGGCATGATTGACCTCGTCTTCAGCGAGATCGAACCGCCGTCGACAGGGGTCGACTGGAAGGCGGCCCTCCGGAAACGGGCGGTCTCGACGCGAGACGCCCTCGCAAGGCACCGTTGGGCGATCGGCCTGATGGAGGGCCGGGGGACGCACGGCCCGGCGAATCTCAGGCTTCACGACGCAGTGCTCGGGTGCCTGCGCGCGGCAGGCTTCTCGGTCGAGATGGCCGTACACGCGTACTCCGTCCAGGACGCCTACATCTACGGGTTCGCCCTTCAAGAGAGGGACATGTCGCCCGAGAGCGCGAGCGACTTTGCCGCGGAGGCACAGCGACAGATGCGCGATTACGAGCGCGTTTTGGACGACTACCCACACCTCGTCGAGGTCGTGGGTGGCTACATCGCAAAGGCCGGCTACGACTACGCCACCGAGTTCTTGTTCGGGCTCGACCTGATCCTCGACGGCCTCGACGGGCTCCGGGACGCGTGAGGACCCAGCTAGGGCTCGAGCGTGCGAAGCGCCCAGAGCCACGTCGCGAGATTGATGGCTGGGAGCGCTATCCCGCCAAGGGCTATCTCATCGCGGACACCCTTCTCGTGGACCTCGAAAGCGCCGGCCATCGCGTCGCAGACATCGACTCCCACATTGAGAAGCAGGGCCGGGCGAGCGAGATGGGGCGAGCGTGCCGCGAACAGCGTGAAGACGGCTATCGCGATGTATTGCCCACCGAAGCCGCGCAGGGACATGACCGATTCCGGTTCGGCCGGCGCATAGCGCCCAGCCATGAACCGAGGCGCGAACATTGCCGCCACCCCGTAGCCGAGGCGCCCGAGGGAACCGGCGGTCATAACGGAGGGTCCCGAGACAGCCATTGGCCGAAGCCTCCCGCCTGAAGGTCATCCGGTCAATTACCTCTCAGGTAATCGAATAGCAGCGGAACGGAGCTAGAGTCAGCCGATCCCAGATGGCGACCATGAGCTCCCACGCGGGGGTCGGGCCACTACTGCGCGACTGGCGTAGGCGCAGACGCCTCACCCAGCTCGACCTCGCGCTCGACGCCGGTATCTCCACAAGACATCTGAGCTTCGTCGAGACGGGCCGGTCGAGGCCGAGTCCCGAGATGGTTCTCCTCCTCGCCGAGCACCTGGGCGTTCCGTTCCGGGAGCGAAACCTGTTGCTGCTCGCCGCCGGCCATGCTCCAGCCTTCCCCGAGCGCTCGCTCGACGACCCCGAACTCGCGCCTGCACAGGCAGGGCTCGATCTCATTCTCGCCGCCCATGAGCCCTACCCGGCCTTTGCCGTCGACCGCGCCTGGAACCTGGTCTCCGCGAACTCAGCAGTGGGACTGCTGACCGAGGGAGTCGACCCCGACCTGTTCGGACCGCCGGCGAACGTCATGCGGATCAGCCTGCACCCGCGTGGAATGGCCCCACGGATCATCAACCTCGCCGAGGTGCGAGCCCACTTCCTGGATCGACTCCGGCGGCAGCTTGCGACCACCGGCGACGATCAGCTTGCCGCGTTGATCGAGGAGATCACCGGCTATCCGGCGCCCGCTCCCCCGCCGAGCTTGAGTTCCAGAACGATGCTCGGACCGATCAGGCTGCGTGGCCCTGATGGGGTTGAGCTCTCGTTTTTCGGCATGTTCGCCACGTTCGACACCCCGTTCGACGTGACCACGTCCGAGCTGGCGATCGAATTCGTCTTTCCGGCCGATCCGGTGACAGCGGCGGCGCTCGAGGAGTCCTCCTCAGCGCGGGACGATGCGGAATAGGAAGCGCCGCCGGACCATCGTCCAGAGGATTGCCAGGCAGCTGAGCTGCGCTTAGTCGGGGGCGTCCGACTTGTCACTCCCCCAAGCGCGGCGCGGCGGAATTGGTGCTTCTCCAGCGGCTTTGGAGGGTGGGGCGAGACTATGCTCAGTCCTCGCCCTGAGGGCCGACATGTCGCTGGCGTAGTACTCGCCGAGGGAGACCAGATTTCAGTGGAAGCCGTTGCAGCCCCGGATCGAATTTTCGGTAGCTTACTAAAAACACTGGTCGAGGACCTTGACCAGACTCTCAGCTCGGGCTTAACACTGTCCCCACAGTGGTACTTCGACCCTCAGGTATTCATAGCTGAGCAGCAGGGCGTTTTCCGCCATAGCTGGATCTATGTTGGCCACGCGGCGAAGGTCACTCAGCCGGGTGACTACTTCACCACGGACATCGGTGGCGTCCCCGTAGTCGTGCTCCGCGACAAGGATGGAGAGCTCAGGGCGTTCGTCAACGTCTGTCGCCACCGCGGCTGCACCGTGGCCCGGGGCGAGGGAAACGCCAAGAGCCTCCAATGCGTCTACCACGCGTGGACCTACAACCTGAGCGGTGAGCTCGTCGGTGTCCCTCGCTCGAAGAACCAAGGCGAGTTCGGAGAGGCAGGCTTCAACCCAGCCGAATGGCCGCTCATAGGCGCGCAACTCGGCACATGGGGCCCGCTGGTCTTTGTGAACCTGGACCTCGATGCGCCGGACTTCGAGGCCACCGCGGGAGAGATGATGGCGGAGGCCGTGGAGCGTGGATCCGATCCCTCCGAGTTCTCGGAGTACGACGGACGCAGTAGCTATCCCACGGCCGCCAACTGGAAGCTACTCGTCGACAACATGGTCGAGTGCTACCACTGCCCGACCATTCACCCGGAGTTCAGAAGCCTCTACGCACTCGACCCGGGAGAGTTCATCTTCAAGTCAGGGCCGAACTGGGCGTACGCGCAGACCTACCCCAAGGCGGACCTTCACGGCGGGGATGTCGCGCTGGTCGAAGCGCTCGGCACGATGCACTACTACTACCTCTACCCCAACTTCCTAGCGATCCTCGGCGCCAACTATCTGTTCTTGATGAGGTTCACCCCGACGGGGCCGGAGACGTGCGCTCTCGACATCGACACCTGCTTCGTGCAGGGCAGAGACGAGAGCACACGAGGCGAGAACTTCGACTTCCACGAGATGCTCTGGCGCCAGGATGTCGAGGTCGTCCAGCAGGCTCACCTAGGTCAGGCAAGCGGCCATGTCCGCGGCGGACCGCTACTGGGAGACAGCGAAGCGCGACTCCGCGCGATCCAGGCAAACCTGCGTGAGTCCCTCGCCCAGGAGCTTCGCCGAAGCGCCACGGCCGAGTCGGCCGCGTGAGCGCGAGCACGGCTAGCAACGTCAGCGACAGCCGGAGCGATACCCCGGCAGGTCATGCTCGGCCCGCCAACGAGGCGTTGGGTCTTGAGAGCGTCGTCAAGGCGTTCGGCTCTGTCACCGCGCTCGACGGCGTGGATCTCAGCATTGCGAAGGGTGAGGTGCACGCGCTTCTCGGCGAGAACGGGGCGGGGAAGACCACCTCGGTGAGCATCTTCTGTGGTCTTGTGACGCCGGACGCGGGCGCGGCCTACATCTCCGGCAGCGAGGTCGCGGTCCGCTCTCCTCGGGCAGCGGTGGGCCACGGGATCGGAATGGTGCATCAGCACTTTCAGCTCGTCGCCGAGTTCACCGTGGCGGAGAACGTTCACCTGGGCTGGAACGAGACGCCTTCCGTCATCTCGTCCGCCGAGCTGGAGCGGCGCACCTCGGATCTCTGCGACGAATTTGGGATCGACGTCGACCCCACGGCCGTCGTACGCGATCTGCCGATGGGAGCACAGCAGAGAGTCGCGATCCTTCGGAGCCTCGCGAGGGGAGCCGACGTCCTGATCCTCGACGAGCCGACGTCCGTGCTGAGCCCCCAGGAAGTCGATCAGCTGTTCGTGGGCATTCGGCGCCTAACAGCCAGCGGCAGAACCGTCGTCTTCATCTCGCACAAGCTCAACGAGGTGGTGGAGATCGCCGATCGCATCTCGGTGCTGCGCCGCGGACGCCGCGTCGGGACAGTGGCCAGGCTCGAGGCGACCGTCGCCTCGCTGGCGCGGATGATGATCGGCAGAGCGCCGACGCCGAAAGGAACGGAGGCCTCTTATGGAGCGGGCGATCCCGTGCTTGCGGCAGTCAATCTTTCGGTTGAAGACGACCACGGGCTGATGGCGCTGCGGGAGGTGAGCCTCGAGGTTCGCGCCGGCGAGATCGTGGGGGTAGCCGGCGTATCCGGCAGCGGCCAGCGCGAACTGGCCGAAGCGTTCGCCGGGCTGCGCACCCCGCTCTCCGGAACGGCCACGGTGAGCGACGTCGAGGCCACCGCTGCCGGGGCGACGATGGGCGTGGGATTTGTGCCGGAGGATCCCCATGTGGGCCTCCCGTCGGAACTTCCACTGAGTGTCGGGGCGGCGCTGAGAGGCGTGCGCGAGCGGCCAATCCGGCGCGGCAGCGTCATCTCGCAGCGGCGCATGAGGAAGTTTTCCTATGAGCTCCTCGAGTTTGCCGGGCTCGGGGACATCAGCCCGTCTCGCCGCGCCCGCACCCTCTCCGGGGGTCAGTTGCAGCGCATCATCTTTGCGCGCGAAGTGCGCGCCGCGTCGAAGGCGCTGATCGTCTCGCAACCGACCCGTGGCCTCGATTGGAGCGCGACCGAAAGCGCCCATGCGGCCCTGCGCGAGGCGCGGGGGCGCGACATCGCGGTCCTCCTCATCAGCGAGGACCTCGACGAGGTACTTCAGCTCAGCGATCGCGTCGTGGTCCTGTACTACGGGAAGCTTGTCGGCGAGCTGAAGCGCGAGAATTTCGACCGAGGCGAGATCGGGCGGCTGATGGGCGGCGCAGAGGCCGCATGAGCGCTGATGCCACGGTGGCGCGGATGCCCGACTCGCCGCCGGGCGGGCGGGCGCCGGGCGGCTCAATGGAAGAAGCTCAGGAAGCCGGTCGCGCGGCGCTTGCCGCCGGCCTGAAGCAGGCGGCCCTGCGTGCCGCTGTCGTCCTGGCAGGTTTGCTGGTGGGCACCTTGGTCATCGCGCTGCAGCCGGGCGTGAGCGGGGAAACCTGGTCAGCGGTGTGGCACGGGACGCTCGGCACCGCATCCGGCATCTCGTCTGTCCTCCAGTTGACGACACCGCTGCTCCTCTCGGGGTGCGCTGCGGCGATCTCGGCTCGGGCCGGGATGTGGAACATCGGCGTCGAGGGACAACTCGTAATTGGTGCGTGGGCAGGTACCGCGATCGCCTTCACGTTCCCGGGGCTGCCTGGCCCGCTGCTGGCAACGCTCATCCTCGTCGGCGGCCTCGTGGGTGGCGCTCTGTGGGTCCTTGTGCCCGCTGCAGCACGGGCCTATCTCGGCGTCAACGAGGTCGTCACCACCCTGCTGTTGAACTTCGTAGCCACGCTCTGGCTCGTGTACTGGGTCACAGGCCCGTGGGCGGACACGTCGTTCCAGGGCGCTGGGCTCGGGGCTCGTCCGATTACTGAGGACGCGATGCTCTCGCACTGGACGATCGGCAACGTCACGGTGGGCGTCAGCTTCCTGATTGCGCTCGGCGTCGCGGTGCTGACATGGGCCACGTTCCGCTACACGATCTTCGGATACCGCTGCACGCTCGTGGGCGTGGACGAGCGCACCGCGCGCTACGCGGGCGTGGATGTGGCGCGCACGCGATTCCAGGCGCTCGTGGCTTCTGGGGCCATCGGAGGCCTGGTCGGGGTCATCGTGATGATCGACCACGTCGGGCGCTTCACGATCTCGCTCTCCACATACACGGGATACCTCGGCTTGCTCGTCGCCGCGCTGGCGACCGCGTCCTTGCTGGGCTGCATCCCGGCGGCCGTTCTCGTCGCGCTGCTGTCGGCTGCGGCGGGGGCCCTGCGAATCGCAGGGATCCCGGCCGAAGTGACGCTCATGTTGACCGGGCTCCTGCTGATCGCGGCGGCGATCACTGACATAAGCACAGGTGGGAAGCTCGGGCGCTCGGTGCGCGACGCCGCGACCGGGGCGAAGGGCGCGCTGATGCGCTCGCGCCGTGGGGTGCCGGATGAGTGAGGCGGTGATCACCGGGCTGCTGGTAGCTGGAACCGTCAGCGCAGTCCCGGTGCTGCTCGCGGCGCTCGGCGAAGCGATCTCCGAGCAGGTCGGCGTGAAGAACCTCGGCATCGAGGGCGTCATGCTCATGGGAGCCGTCCTCGCTGCGATCGTGGCCCTGAATACGGGGAGTGCCTGGCTCGGGCTGGCCGGAGGGGCGCTGGGAGCTGCCGTCTTCAACTTCTTCTGCCTGGCACTGCCGAACGTCGTCCTCCGGGCGGAGGAGACCGTGGTGGCGTTTGCCTGCTGGTTCATCGGCATCGGCCTCTCGACGATGCTCGGTGTGAGCTACAACGGGAAGACCCTCCCGAGCCTCGGGACCATCGAGGTCCCTGCCCTCAGTGGGATCCCCTACATCGGTCGCGCGTTCTTCAACCAGCCGCCTACGACGTACCTTGCAATCATCATGGTCATCGCCACGGCGTGGCTGCTGTACCGGACGAGGCACGGTCTCAAGCTCAGAGCGATCGGGCGCGACATGGAGGCCGCGCGCGCGTGCGGCATTGCAGTTACTCGGCTGAGGCTCGCCTACGTGTCGCTCGGCGGTGCGATCATCGGCCTCGGAGGCGCCGTGCTCGCCATCGTCGCGCTCGGAACCTGGGAAACGAATCTCACCGGCTTCCGCGGCTTCCTTGGCTTCGCCCTGGTCATAGTGGTCGGCCGGGGTCGAATAGTTCCGCTGCTCGTCGGCGCCTACGTCTTCGGCCTCCTCCTCGGTGTCAGCGGTGTGGTGCAGGCGCAGGGCTGGAACGTGAGGTCTGAGCTTCTGGACATGCTTCCGTACCTCGCGGCGGTCGCAGCGCTCATCGTCCCGGCATGGCACCCCGGCCGGCGCTTCCGGCGCAGGACGCGCGGGGCGCCTGCTCCCGCCCAAACCTGAGCGTCGCCGCCCTTGGTGCCACGCACGAAGGCCGCATCCGCCGTTGCGCGATTGCACCGTGGTTTTGCACCATGCGCAACCGTAGGGTCACTTTCGAACTGAATATCGGCAGAGAAGTATCCCCCCACCGTTAGTAGCGAGAGGAGGCCGTATTCGTGTTGGAACGATGCTGGTCGAATTATGGGTTGTCACGGGCACAACGGCGTCTCCCGGTGCTTTGTACTCTGGCCCTTGTGGTGCTGGCGCTCGTCGCAGCTGGATGTGGTGGCGATGATTCCGGGGCCTCGAAGGACAGCGGTGGCTCGGCGGATAAGGCCGAGAAAACTCTGAAGGTATCGTCGCTGCACCTCGGCACGCTCGAGAATCACTTCGCGCAAGCGGCGTCTGAGGGCATCAAGGACGCCGCGGCCAAGACGGATGGCGTCGACGTTGACCTCGTCACGGGTGTCGACTTCAACCAGCAGGCGGGTCAGACGGCCGATCAGCTGCTGACGCGCGGGGCTGACGTCGTGATCGACAACCTCACGTTGGGCGACATCCTCAACAAGGCGTGCGAGAAACATGCCGATGCAATCTGTCTGACTCAGCTCGCGTGGGACGGCCGCGGGACAAACGTGGGCGGGTGGTACCCCGACTCGCCTCAGGCCTACTACGTCGAGGGCGTGGCCGGCGGCCTGCTCACCAAGACCAACACGGTCGGCTTCATCGGCACCTTTGCGCAGAATTACGAGTTCGCGAACATCAACTCCGTGGCTCTCGGGTGTCAGGCGGTGAATCCCGACTGCGAGGTCCGGGTTGTCTACATCAACTCGTTCTACGACCCGGCGAAGGCCAACGAGGCGGCGAATACGCTTATCGATGCCGGCGCCGACGTTCTCTACAGCTACGAATCGGACCCCGCGCACGTCAAGGTCGCCCAGAAGCGTGGGGCACGGGCGTTCGGGCAGTACCTGGACGAGACCGAATCCGGACCTGATGCGATCGTCACCTCCATGCTCGCCCAGCCGGCACACACGGCCTACCTCTCGCGGACCTTCGCCGCGATCAAGGATGGCTCGTACAAGATCGCATTCGAGGACATCGGCTTCGACAAGGGGCTCGAGCTCGCTCCATGGAACGCGAACGTGCCAGCTGATGTCGTCGAGAAGGCCGACGCCGTGAAGAAGCAGTTCGCGGACGGCAAATCCGAAGAGGTCTACTCAGGGCCGATCTACGACCAGAAGGGCGAGTTGAAGCTCAAGAAGGGTGAGTCGCTGGATGACCACTACCGCATCACGAGCTGGGACTATCTCGTCAAGGGGGTCATCGCCGGTCAGTGATGGCCTAGGACGCGAGAACGGCGGGCGCGGCGTGGACACGCGCGCTCGCCGTGACGTCCCTGCTGAAGCGTGATACGCGTGGCGGTGCCACGCATCGGGCAGGTCTCGAATCCCTTCACGGTGGGACTAGAGAACCTTGTGTGAGGCCGATGGGCCAGCCGCCGACGCCGCCGACTAACCGTGCACAACGCCGTGATCTGGGGCGCCCTGACCGCCCTCTGTTGGGGACTCGCGGCTCTCGCCACGCCCGCGGCCACACGGATCGGGGGCACCTGGCAGCCGGTGATGTTGAGCAGCGCCGTCTCGGCGGCGATCGCCGCTGTGGTTGCTCTCTTCACCGGCCTCCCGCAGAGCGACTCCGGGCTTGGGCACGCGATCGTTGCCGGACTCGCCTACTCCGCCGCAGTTCCGCTGTGGTTTGCAGCGATCCGCTTTGGACGGATGAGCAGCATCGCTCCGATCGTCGCGACCGATGGCGCGATTGCCGCCGCGCTCGCACTCGCCACGGGCGATCCGGTCACCGGCAGAAAGCTCGGAGCGCTGGGGCTTCTCTCCTGTGGTGTGGTGCTCGTGGCAGCCGTCCCCGCACGGGATGTCGGGCGCAGCGTCGCAGGGGGCAACACGCGCCCGCGCGCGGCCATGGTGCTCGCTTTCCTCGCAGCGGCCGCCTACGGCGTGTCCTTCTTCGCGTCTGGCCGCGCGGTGGAGCTCGGCGGTGCCTGGGTGGCGTGGATGACGCGCGGCTGCGCCGCCCTCGTCGCCCTTGTTGCCGCCGTGGCGGGGCGCACATTCGTGTGGAGCAGGCCCCTGGTGCTGTGGTCCGTCCTGATCGGTTGCCTCGACGTTGCGGGCGCGCTGGCCTACCTCAAGGGCGTCGAGACGGACTTGGCGGTCACAGTGGTCCTGGCCTCGCAGTATGCGGCCGTGGGGACCGCGGGGGGCTTGGCGCTCTTCGGCGAAAGGCTTGCAAGGCATCAGATCGCCGGCACGCTGATGATCTTCATCGGCGTCGGCGCTGTATCCGCGACGTGAGAAAGCGCGTCCGCGAAGCCCCACGCACGTTGTGGGGTCCTGCCACCTCGGTTAGGGTCTTCACCCTGCGCCTTTCGGCCGTACGTGGCCGGGCGACGAGCCAATGACACTCACCGCGGCACGCCTCCCGCAGTTCACCGTCGGCGATCTCCTCGATCACCGTCCCCTCGGTTTGCGTCTGCTCACCGGCGGCGAGGAGGCGCGGACACGTCCCGTCCTGGGGGCGCACAGCATCGAGATCGAGAACCCGACGCGCTGGCTCGCTCCCAGGTGGATCATGCTAACCACCGGACTTCGGCTGCATCGACACCCCGAGGAGCAGGCCGCTCTCGTGCCCGAACTCGAGGCCGCCGGCATCGCGGCGCTCGGCTTTGCCGAGGACGTCGTCTTCCGCAAGGTGCCGGCACGGCTGCTCGAGACAGCCGCTCAACTTGACTTTCCAGTGTTCGCAGTGCCGTGGGAGACGGGATTCCGGGAGGTCGTCCGGCTGGTCGATCACTGCCTCGTCAACACGGAGCTGCGGGCCTTTCACCGCCTGTCGGCGATTCTCAGGTACCTCACCGCGTCGCTGGGCGAGCCCGAGCCGCGAAGGGTCGCCGTCGAGCGCTTGGCGCGCGCTCTCGATGTGAGCGTCGTGCTCTTCGATCCCGTCGGGAACGTTCAGGTGGTCACAGACAAGTTTCCGACGGATGAGATCTGGGAGGCGGTCCACAAGCTACGTGGTGCCCTCGCCCAGTACGTGCAGGTCGGCGACTGGCATCTGTTCGCCACCCCGGTCGATGTCCCAGAATCGGCGACCCCCTCCTGGCTCGTGGCGGCCAGCCGGCGCAAGGGCCATCTCAGTCCCCTGACGAAGCCCGTAATCCAGATGATGGCCCCTCTGCTCACCGCCATCGAGCGCCTCGCCACCGCCGAGCGTCAGCGCGAGGTTGCGGTCAAGAGCTCCCTTCTCGATGAGATCTTGAACGAGGAGATATCCGATCAGTTCGGCACCCCACGTGAGCTCATCGCCGAGGCGCAGAGCTTTGGAGTCCGCTTCCAGCGTCCCGCTCGCGTGGTGATCGCCTCCGCGTGTCCGGGCGGCGCGGGGCGGCGCTCAGCGGAGACCGAGAAGGTCTGCCGCGAGTTCCGGCGGAGGTTCACGGACATCAATGCGCCACACCTCATCTCCATCGATGCGGGCTCAATGGTCGCCCTCGTCGAGGCGGACCGCGCCGAGATCGCCGCGGTGGCCGATCTCGTGGCGCACAGCGAACCGGCGTTGAACATCGGCATCGGACGCCCGATCGACTCGCTGGCCGGAGCGCGCAGGTCGTTCACCGACGCTCAGCACGCCATCAACGTACTGGCGCTCGACGGGCGACGCTCCCTAGCGTTCGAGGATTTCGACCTCGGCACGCTGATGTTGAGCGTCGTGCCGCCCGAATGGATTCACACAAAGCTCAACCAGACCCTGCAAGAGCTGCAGGCGAACGTCCCGCTGTACGAGGCGCTCGTGGCCTATTTCGAAAGCAAGTTCGACGTTCCCGCCGCGGCGAAGTCGCTGTTCCTACACCCGAATTCGATGCGCTACCGGCTCAACCGCGTGGAGCAGCTGGTCGGAGGATCGCTGAAGGACCCCTCGGTTGTTACGAGCCTGTACCTAGCGCTGCTGGCGGAGGACCGAGGGTCGAACGGACAGGGCACTGCAACCCAAGCTTGATCCCGCCGTCGACCGGCAGATCGATGCCCGTCACAAACGAGGACTCGTCGCTCGCTAGGTACAGGACCGCATAGGAGATCTCGAGCAGTGTGCCCGCCCGCCCCATGGGTGTGGCATCGATCCAGGCTTGGACCTCTTCCTGAGGGCGCTTGAGCGCCATCTCGCTCATTATCAGGCCGGGCGAGACCGCGTTCACCCGGATTCCTTCACTCACATAGTCCAGGGCGGCGGAGATCGTCAGCGAGCGCACCGCGCCCTTGCTCGCGCCATAGGCGGCCTCTCTGGCGTCACCATTGGTCGCCGCAGGCGAGCAGATGTTGATGATGCTGCCGGACCCGGCCCGCCGCATGGCGGCGATCCCGAACTTCATCCCGAGGAACACGCCGGTCGCGTTGACGCCCATGATGCGGTTCCACTCGTCGAGCTCCTCCTCGGCCACTCCGGCGTAGCTCGAGACTCCGGCGTTGTTGACCAGGACGTTCAGGCCGCCGAAGCGCTGCTCGGCCGTGGTCACGGCGGCCTCCCAGTCCTGGGCCCGGGTTACGTCCAACCTGGCGTAGCCCACGCTGAGACCCTGCGCGGCGAGCCCCTCGGCGAGCGCCTCGCCCTCCTCGTCCAGGACGTCCGTGATCAGCACGGAAGCGCCGTGCTCGGCCAATAGCCGCGAGTGCGAAGCGCCCATGCCGCGTGCGGCGCCCGTTATCAGGGCATGCTTGCCTTCAAGCCGCCTATTCACCATTGTGCTCCTCCCGGGGAACTGGATGACGTGGAATCACATTTTGAAGCGGCTCGCCGCCGACGTACCGACGAAGCTGGTCGCCAACGAAGCGATAGACCCGCTCCTCTGCCGCGGGGCTGTCCCCCGCTAGGTGTGGGGTCAACAGCAGCCCCGGCGCCGACCAGAGCGGGTGGTCGGTGGGCAGTGGCTCGGGCGCGGTCACGTCGAGGGCCGCCCGGATGCGCCCCGCCTCGAGGGCGGCCAGGAGTGCGTCCGTGTCCACGATGCGACCGCGGGCGGCATTCACCAGCAGGGCACCCGCTCGCATCCGGTCGATTGTCGCGGCATCGAACATCCCCTCGGTCGATCGGTCCAGCGGCACCACCAGAACCACGATGTCTGCCCGGGGAAGCAGCCACCTGAGCTCGTGGACGGAGTGAACTCCGGTCCGCGCGGTCCGCGCGACGCGCAGCACATGCACGCCCAGCGCCTCGAGTGACCCACCCAACGCCTGGCCGATCGAGCCGTGGCCCACCACGAGCGCCGTTCGGCCAGCCAACTCGGGCAGGCGGAGGTGCTCCCGGCGGCGTTGCGCCTGCCTCGTCCACAGATACGGCAGCTGCTTCTCCATGGCGAGGATCGCGGCGAGCACCCACTCGACGACCGCTCGATCCCTGAGCCCGCGCGCATTGCAGACGACGACCCCGGGCGGAACGCCGTCCAGCCAATCCACGCCCGCTGAGGTCGTCTGGACCACGCGGAGTCGCGGCATGCGGGCCATCGCCTGCACCAGGTTCGGCGGGCCATACGGTGGGACGAGAAACTCGGCGTCACTCGCCTCCTCCGGGATTGGCCCGTTTTCCGGCAGCAGCCGGACGGCCACTCCCTGTGGCATCAGTCCGAGGTGCGCCCGTTCCTGCCGGTCGGGTATCCAGGCACTGAGGCGAATGGCGGGCGCGCTCCTGGTTCAAGCCATCCGGGCATCGAGAGCGATCGCGCTGTCCGGAAGCGCCAGCAGCGGGTTGATCTCGAGCTCCGCAAGTTCAGGATGAGCGGCTGCGACCTCCGACAGCCGGGCTGCGGTCCTGGCCACCGCATCCAGGTTCACGGGCGGCCGACCACGCAGGCCTTCGAATACCCGCGCCGCCCTGAGCTCACCAAGCCGGGCGTGGATGGTGCTCTCGGTGGCCGGCGCGAGAGCCAATGCATGGTCGTCGAGCACCTCGGTCAGAATGCCGCCCAAACCCACGAGTAGAACAGGCCCGAAGCGGGGGTCCCGCCGAACGCCCACGATCAGCTCGACGCCATCGCTCGCGTCGACCATGGCCTCCACCGAGAACGCCCCCGGCCCGAGACGATCGCTCAACTCGCTGAAATGGCGCTGCAGGTCCGCGGCGTTCTCGATGCGGAGGACCACGCCTCCGACGTCGGACTTGTGGAGAGCGTCGGCGGCCTTCAGGACCACGGGGTAGCCGATCCTCTCCGCAGCCGCGAGAGCAGCGGCCCCCGACTCCACGCGCTCAGCACGCGGAAACGTGACGCCGGCGCTGGCTATGAGCTCGCGTGCCGTGAAGTAGTCGAAGGCGGTGACGGGCTGGGCCGGCTCGGGTGTGGCGGGCACGGAGGGAGTACCCGCCACTCGAGCCGCCCGGGCCATCGCGGCCATTGCGGTATCGAGGCGTCCGAACACGGCACCGCCAGACTCACGGAGGATCGCAACGGCGCGTGTACGGGAGAAAGGGGTCTGGCACACGAAGGGGAGGCCGGAACGCCGCGCGCCACGGCCGGCTTCGCGCGCTGTGTCGTGCTCGGCCTGCTCATAGTCGTCGTCGACCCCCTCGTAGACGCCAACCTGGCCGACGCGCACGATGGCATCGACCTCTCCCGAGTCCACGAGGATGTCCGTGACCTGGGTGAATGCGCGAGGGTCGAGCGTGGCCACGGCGTCCACGGGATTCTGGACCGCAGCCTCCGGTCCGAGGATCTCGCGCAGCCGCGACTGCACGCCTTCGCTGAGCCGCGGAACCTCGAGTCCGTGCTGCCCGGCCAGGGAGGTCGTCTGGACCAGCGCGCCGCCCGACTCGCTCAGGAGTCCGAGCCGGTTACCCGAGAAGCGCTCGGTGCGGATCAGCAGCTCGGCGAGATCCATCATCTGATTCGAGGTGTCGACGAAGTGCGCCCCCGCCTCCCGGCACGCCGCCGCGATGACAGCGCGATCGGTAAGGAGCGCCGCAGTGTGGCTGGCGGCCGCGCGACTCACGGCCTCACCGCCGGCGGGCGCGATCACGACGACAGGCTTTCCAGCGTGCACGGCGTCCGCGATGGCGGTCATGGTCTCTCGCCCATCGCGGAAGTCCTCGAGGTAGATGGCGATCAGCCGGGTCCGCTCGTGATCGATCATCGAGCGAATTCCCTCCGAAGCGGTCACGTCGGCCTGATCAGCCCCGGTGGCAGGCTGTCATCGCCAAGCTGGATCCAGGAAACATCGAGATCCGTCTCCGTGTCCATCACCCCGGGACAGTTCGGTCCGACAAGGAGAGCGCCGGCCTCACGGACCATTGCCACGAGCGCCTCCTGCTTGGCCGCCCCCTCGGGACCGGTTTCGGCAAAACCCGAGCTGATGCCGATGAACGCCTTCGTCCCTGCCGCGATCGCCGAGCGCAGCGTTTCCTCGATAGAACTGAGGGGGACGGCTAGGACCGCCATCTCCGGCACCTCCGGGAGCTCGTCGAAGTTCCGGAAGGTGTCCCTGCCGAGCACCTGGTTGCCCTTGTGGTTGATCAGGTAGACGGGACGACGGTGCTCACCCTTCAGCGCTCGCTGCGAGATGAAGTAGCCCCACTTACCGGAGACGCTCGAGGCACCGACGATCGCCAGTGAGCTTGGATCGAACACCGCCTCGAGGCTTCGCGTCTCGGGGCGATGCGCGGTGTCAACCTCCGTCATGGCACCTGGACAAGTGCGTCCTGAGCCATCCGCCGCTCCTCGGCGTCCGGATCGACGATGGCCACGGCGCGGCCCACCGCCGCCCCTTCCTCGACGACCCGCTGCGTCTCCATCAGCCCCTCGAACCCCTCGTACGCCGTGAGTACCGGTGTGAGCGAGCCGGTCGCGAGGACCCGGAGGCAACGCTCGATGGACTTGTGCGTCGACCCGAGGCCCACCGTGATCTCCACGCCTCGGTAGATCAGCACGGACGGGTTGATCGGGATCGGATCGCCGAGGAGGTCGCCGATGAGCGAGAGCTTGCCGCCGCGCGCGACCCACCTCGAGTAATCGTGGTCGCCCCACGCGCCGACCACGTCGAGCATGACGTCAGCGCCCCCGTCCGTGATCTCCTTCAGACGGCTGAGGCCCTCGGCCTCCTCGCCCACACGGACGACCATCGGCTCGATCCCATGCGAGTCGAGGAAGTCCGCCTTCGCGGGCGTCGTGGTCGTGCCGATCACCCTCCCTGCGCCGGCGATGCGGGCAAGGAGGGCAGCGTGAATGCCGATGCCACTCGCGGCGCCACGAACCAGAACCGTGTCGCCGAGCTGGATGTTGGCGGCAGTAACTCCAGACTCTGCGCTCGAGATTCCGCAGCTGGCGATCGCCGCCGCGGCGAACGACACTCCTTCCGGGATCGGCATGGTGAACGGAGCCGGCAACGTGATGAACTCGGCAAACGGCCCGTCGAGCTCTTCGCCGAGCATCTGGAAGCTCAAGCAGAGGCCGGACCTGTCACCCAGGCACCACCGGCACTCGTTGCAGTGAAGCCCGGTCTTCAGAAGCACGGCCTCCCCGATCCTGTCGGGGGGGACGCCCTCTCCAACCTGCTCGATGATCCCCGAGCCCTCGTGCCCGATCGTCCTGGGGACCTGCATGCGGCGCCGCATCCCGCGCCGCAGTGAAGCGTCCATGAAGCAGGAGGCGGCCGCGACGACGCGCACCACTACTTCGCCGGCCTCAGGGCTACGCACCGGGAGCTCCTGTTCTTCAAGAACTTCGAGTCCGCCGTACCCGACCTGTCGAATTGCTCGCATGCTCACCATCCGCTTCGCTTCGAATTAAGGGCTCGATTCAAGACCTGCCGACCGACGCTACACCGGCTGGATGCCCTGGGGCTATCGTTGAAATCACTGGAGAACGGCCTGATCTTCTGGAAGTTCACGACCACTTCCAGCACGCGAGTCAGCCGCTGACCGCCTCGGCGGCGGCACGGAACGCGTCGATGCTCTGGTCCACGTCCTCGTCCGTGTGTGCCAGAGAGATGTAGCCCTTCCCGCCACTCATCATGATGCCGCGGTCGAAGGCCTCGAGGGCGATCGAGCTCATGGTCGCGGAGTCTGCGTCAGCCCCACCGCGGTAGTCGACAGGCCTCGTATCGGTCAGAAACGCCTGGAACAACGGACCGACCCCGATCACCTGCGCCGACAGCCCGCAGGAGACGAGCGCCTCCTGCATCTGAGCGCGAACTGTTTCGCCGAGCTCGTGCAGGCGGTCATAGGCGTCCTCGCCCAGCTGCTCGAGCGTGGCCATCCCGGCTGCGGCCGCCACGGGGTTGCCGTTCAGCGTCCCGTTGATGTAGACGAAGCCATCGGCCGCCGTCCGTCCCGGTGCGGTGAGCTCCAGCAGGGCGCGGCCGCCGGCCACGGCGGCCAGCGGGTACCCGCCCCCGATGACCTTTCCGTAGGTCGCGAGGTCGGGAATCACACCGTAGAACTCCTGGGCGCCGCCCGGCGCCAGGCGGAAGCCGGTCACGACCTCGTCGAAGATCAGCACGATGCCGTGCACGTCGGCGAGCTTCCGTAGGCCCTCGAGGAAGCCCGGCTCGGGCGGGATGGCGCGCTGAACCGGTTCGACGATGATGGCGGCGAGTCGGTCGGCGTGGCGTCCAGCCAGCTCCGTGACCATCGCCAGGTCGTTGAAGGGGGCGACAAGCACCTCGTCCTCGAGGCAGCGCGGTACCCCCGCCGACATCGGCTCCGGGGACGGAAAGGCTCTGCGCTCCGTGGGGAAGAGGCTCATCACGCCGTAGTCGTTGGCTCCGTGGAAGCCGCCCTCGAACTTCAGGATCGCGTCGCGTCCAGTCGCAGCGCGCGCGATCCGGAGGGCGTAGCCCGTGGCCTCGCCGCCCGACGAGCAGAACTGAATGGACTCCGCGCACGGAATTCCGGCCACCAGCAGCTCAGCCAGTTGAAGAACGGGCTCGTTCAGCGTGTAGAAGGTCGAGCCCAGAGCGGCCTGACGCTGTACCGCCTCGACGACGGCGGGATGGGCGTGCCCGAGGAGCAGCGGGCCGCTCCCCAGCAGATAGTCGATGTATTGACGGCCCTGGTCGTCCCAAACTCGGGCGCCGCTGCCACGCGCGAGCACTGTGCGCTCCGGCCGGAGGCCGGCCGAGGTCAGGGTCGAGCCGGGCAGCAGGGTCGTCCCGGCATGCGAATTCACGCGAGTCATGCCGCGAACTCTCCGATGCGGGCATTGGGCCGGCCCGAGGAGGCCATCGCAACCGCGATCACGATCTCATCCGCGCCAGGCGCGTCCGGGACCCGGAACTCGAAGTTCTGGTGGTGCGAGCGCGTGCGGTCATCGCGCACGTGTTTGAGCGGGATGTCCATGGCGGCCCCCGGCGGCCCCCGCTTCTCAACGGACGGCAGGAGCATCGTGGCGTCGATCGGATCACGGATCGGATTGCCGAAGTCGAGCGTGTGGATGATCGCCGACCCGTGTTCGATCTCGCCGCCGCTGCCCACGAGCGCGCCCTTGCCGAAGGCCTCGACCGGTCCATCCAGCAGGCTGCGGCACTGCTCACCCAGCCGCTCGCCGAGCAGCCGGCTATACGCGGCGATGAGCGGGGTCAGGTCACGCTCCCAACTCGCCCCGGCCAGCGGATTCGCGATCACCGCGCCCACGGCGGCCACGCGAGTGGGCGGAGAGACCTCGGCGTCGCCCTCCCTATGAACCGCCTCGAGGATCGAGAACTGCTTGCGGATCGTCGGCTTCATGGCTACGCACCGCCCGGAACCCTGATCGCGAGCTCGTCGGACACGTATCCCGCTTGGAGCTCAGGCGTGCGTCCAGGCGGATACAGCGGCCAGTCGATCACCCGCGGCTCGTGCTCGCCCGAGTCGCTCACCGCCTTGATGTGCGTGGCGATCTCCTCGAGCGTTGCGAACCAGACATCGCCCTTTTCCTGCATGTACTCGAGCATCTGGCGCAACCGTCGCAGCCTGCCGGGCCGGCCGGTCATGTTCGGGTGGAAGCAGGTCATGAAGAGTCCGCCCGCTTCGTAGATCGCCTCGAACTCCGCCATGTACACATCGGCGGCGGCGTTGGGAGAGCTCGGGTGATGGCGGTACTGGAACGGCCCGAGTCCGCTGTACTGCGACCAGTCTTCCAGCAAGAAGATGTCGAGAGGCAGCTCGATCATCTGCCCCAGTGACGTCCTGAAGAAATACGGGTTGTTCTGGTGGCAGAAGCAGGAGTCGTAGAGAAACCCCTGCTCGATCAACAGGTCGATCGTCTGGACGTTGTAGCCGGCGTTCGGGGCTCGATAGCCGACCGGGCGCTTGCCGGAGAAATTCTCGAGGATCTCAGTCGAACGCTCGAACCAGTGTGCCTCCCCGTCGGCAGTCTGGTCGGTTGGCGTCTCGTGGAGGTAGCCGTGGTGCCCGATCTCGTGGCCGCTCGCCACGATGGGCTCGTAGGTGTCGGGATAGCGCTCGATGCACCAGGCCGGCACGAAGAACGTCTGCTTGATGCCGAGTTCGTCGTACATCTGGACGATCTTCGGTACTGCCACCTGCTCGTAGTGCAACCACGAAACGGTCAGCGGATCAGACGCTGCCTCCAGTCCGCGGCAGTGCAGCACCGAGTCGGCGTCGCAGTCGAAGGTGATGGCGACAGCGCAGCGCGCCCCACCCGGCCATGCGCATGGGTCATCCAGAGTCTTCATCACCGCGAGCGTAACCCGCCGGAGCGGGTGCCTCCTATTGGGATAGACACAGACGGCGAACGGGTTGGTTGGACGACGAACCATGGCTCGCGACGAGCCGCACCACTACGCTCGCCGACGACATATGCGCCGGCTTTTCATCGTCGTCACGGCGGTTGTCTTCGTCGAGACGATGTTCTACTCGGCGATTACGCCGCTGCTGCCGCACTACGCCGAGCGGTTCGACCTCTCGAAGTCCGGGGCCGGGATACTGACTGCGGCGTACGCCGCCGGGAGCGTCACGGGTTCGCTTCCGGGTGGCCTATGCGCCGCGCGCCTGGGGGTAAAGCCGACGGTGCTGTTCGGCCTGATGCTGATGGCGACGTCCGGTCTCGCGTTCGCCTTCGCCGACAACATCGTGGTGCTCGATGGGGCGCGCTTCCTCCAGGGTGTCGGCGGAGCCTTCACCTGGAGCGGCGGGCTCGCCTGGCTCACAGCCGGGGCTCCTCCTGAGCGCCGCGGCGAGCTGATCGGATGGGGCCTCGCCGCCACGATAACCGGGCTGTTGTTCGGGCCGGCGATCGGCAGTGCCGCCACGGCGATCGCTCCCGAGCCGGTGTTCGGCGCCGTCGCCCTGCTCTGCGCTGGGATCGCGGCATGGGCATGGGTTACTCCCTCCGCGCCACCGGCACGAGACGCGGGCTCGCTGAGGCTGACCCGCAGCGCGCTCAACCGAGGCGTACTCGTCGCGTTCTGGTTCATCACGCTTCCCGCGCTGTGCTCCGGTGTGATCAACGTCCTGGTCCCCCTGCACCTTCACGAGCTCGGGGCAAGCGGCACCGGCGTGGGCGCGGTGTTCGTGGTCGCCGCCGCGATCCAGGCGGGGGCCAACAGGGTCTTCGGGGCGGTTTCCGACCGCCGCGGGCGGCTATTCCCGATTCGCGGCGGACTCGTCGTGATGGGGATCATGGCGCTGCTGCTGCCCTCGGCCGACCACCGACTCGTTCTGGCGGGCGCTGTTGCGCTGATGGTCGTCTCCATGGCGCTCTTCTGGGCGCCCGCCACCGCCCTGCTGTCCGACGCCGCCGCTGCCTCCGGGCTTGACCAGGGCTTTGCATTCGCCCTCGTGAACCTCGCCTGGGCCAGCGGCCAGATCATCGGGGGGTCCGGCGGCGGCAGGCTCGCGGATCTGACGTCCGACCGTCTCCCCTTCGCCGTGATCGCGGCCCTGTGCGCCGTGACGGCCGTGGCCCTCGCCGCTAGTGCTGCCAGTACTCCACGTCGAACACCTCAACCATCAGCGGAGTGATCACCCAGCCGTTGACCGGCGTATCGGTCTCCCACGGGCAGACGGATAGGCCGACGACGACGTCCATCTCGGCGCGAAACTCGATGTAGTCACCCGGCCGCGAGACCGGCTCGTGCCAGCGCCACTCGCCGTCCTCCGGATGGTGCTCGAGATTGCCGA
>JAXDIL010000042.1:0-65747 GCA_034664005.1 Thermoleophilaceae bacterium
GTCCCGGGGCGGTGCCGCGGGTGGGGCGGTCTAGTTGCCTGAGTAACGGCGGATCGGAGATTCGGCGATGCGCCGACCAAGATCGGCAACCTCGTCGTCGCTCATCTGCTCGGTCGCGAAGCCAGCCTGCTCGAGCTCGTCGCGGACACGCTGCACGCCCTGGATGTAATCCAGCTTCGCGCCCAGCTTCACCATCACCGACTTGGCGTTCTCGTCGTCGATGGCGGCACTTCCGTCAGCGGACGGCTTGAGGAGCCAGGACTTGACAGCCTCGGCCTCAGCCAGCGTGAGCTCCAGGCTCACGCCCTGATCCACACCCTCAGGGAGACCGTTGGTCACCTCGATGGACATGAAGTGTGAATCGGCTCGACCCCTGGTTCCTTGAAATTGAGGGGGCTAGCCTGGACCCATGGAGCAAGAGATCTTGCGGTTTCCGCTGTTCCCGCTGAGCCTCGTGCTGTTGCCCGGCGAGGCGGTCCCGCTCCACATCTTCGAGGAGCGCTACAAGACCATGATCGGCGAGTGCCTCGACGAGGAATCCGCGTTCGGGATCATCTGGCTCGCCGACGACGAGCTCAAGGACGTGGGCTGCGCGGCGCAGATCGTGCAGGTGCTGGAGCGCTTCGAGGACGGCCGCCTCAACATCCTCGTGCGGGGCACCACCCCGTTCCGGCTCGAACGGAGGATCGGCGAGCTGGCATACCCGGCCGGTGACGTCACGCTCCTGGACGACGACCCGGAGGCCGACGAGGCCGCGCTCGCGCGCGCCCGCGAGCGTTACGCGGACCTCGTGGAGGAGGTCACGGACGAGCGCCCGTCGCCCGAGGCGCTGGGGGGCCTCGACGCGTACGGCATGGCCGCCACGCTCGAGATCGCCCCCGGCCCGAAGCAGGAGCTGCTCGAGCTGCGCTCGGAGCCCGCCCGCCTCGAGCAGCTGACCGCGCTCTTCGATGAGGCCCTGAAACGCATCAGGACCGCTGCACAGGTCGCCGAGCGGGCGAGCGGGAACGGGCACCGCAGGCCGGGCGATTCCGCGTCTTGACTGGCCCCGCGTTTAGCGGCGCGCTGCACTGGTGAGTCATAGGGGGAGCGCGTTGCGGGACGCGCTCGTTCATTCGACCAGGAGGACAAGATGCGCAGGGGCATCCTTGGCATGGTCTGCCTGCTCGTGTTCGTCGCCGCCATCGGTGGCAGCGCGCAGGCGGCCAGCTACGACTCGAACACCGTCATCGTCAAGTACGCGTCCGGGACGACGAGCGCGGAGCGCGCAGCGCTGGAGGCGAGCGCCGGCGTGACGGGCACGGTCGGCTCGGTGGCGGGCGTGGGCGCCAAGGTCGTGCGCGTCTCCGGTGACCCCGCGGTCGTGGCGCAGCGGCTCAACCGCAGCGCGCTCGTGGTCTACGCGGAGCCGAACTTCATCCTCGAGCAGACGGCCGTCCCGAACGACCCGCTCTTCCCTCAGCTCTACGGCCTGAACAACACCGGGCAGACGGGCGGCACCGCTGACGCCGACATCGACGCCCCCGAGGGCTGGGACGCCGCCGGCCTCGGAACCTTCCCCGCAAGCGGCGGCACGAAGATCGGCATCGTCGACACCGGCATCGATCAGTCGCATGCCGAGCTGAGCGGCAAGGTCGTGGACTGCGGCGCCGCCTTCGGCGGGTCGGTGATGAACGGCGTCTGCGTCGACGACAACATGCACGGCACGCACGTGGCCGGCACGATCGCCGCGAAGGCGAACAACGCGACCGGCGTGGCCGGAGTGGCCTTCAACTCGCCGCTGAGCATCTGCAAGGCGCTCTACACGGCCGCCGGCACGGGCCTCACCTCGGACGTGGCCAACTGCATCAACTGGACCCACACCCACGGGGCCAAGGTCATCTCGATGAGCCTCGGCGGCGGCGCGTCGACGACCCTGAAGAACGCCGTCGCGGCCGCGTGGGAGAACGGCGCCGCGACGGGCTCGGTGCTCGTGGCGGCGGCCGGCAACGACGGCGACTCCACCGCGAACTATCCGGCCGCGTACCCGGAGGTCGTGTCCGTGGCAGCCACGGACCACAACGACCAGCGCGCCTCGTTCTCGAACAGCAACGCCGACGTGGAGATCGCGGCACCCGGCGTGTCCGTCCTGTCCACGATCCCCGGCGGCCAGTACGCGAAGCTGTCCGGAACCTCGATGGCGACCCCGCACGTGTCGGGCGTGACCGGCGTGCTGTGGCAGCTGTTCCCGACCGACACCGCCGCGGGCATCCGCAACCGGCTCGACGCGGCCGTGAACGACCTCGGCCCCGCCGGCCGCGACCCGTCCTACGGCTTCGGCCGGGTCAACCTCTGCAAGGCCGCCGGCGGCGCCTGCTGAACCACTAGTCCACCACCGTCGCGACGCCGCCCCGGCGCGGATCGCCTCCACCGGTGAGGCGGGACGTGTCGGGGTGGCGCGCGACCGCCTGCACGCCTCCGAAGAACAAGTTGAGCTCGGCCCAGCGCCGCACCGAAAAGCCCGCCTCCTCGAGCCGGACGAGCGCGCCCTCGTCCACGCCGGGCTCCGCGTCCACCTGGCGCCCCTCCACGTGGAGACGCGGCGCCGAGACGGCCTCCTGTGCGGCGAGGCCGCGGTCCACCACGCCGACCACGGTCTGCAGGATCGCCGACCTGATCCGGTTCGACCCAGCGCTGCCGATCGCGATCTCCGGGCGCCCGTCGCGCAGCACCACGGTCGGCGCCATCATGCTCGGCACGCGGGCTCCGGGCGGGTGGCGGTGGAAGCCGAGCGGGTTCAGGTCGTGCTCGCCGAGCATGTTGTTGAGGTGCATGCCCGTGCCCGGCACGACCACGCCCGAGCACGACCCGTTCGAGCAGGTGACCGACGCGCAGCCGCCCTCCGCGTCCATCACCGAGATGTGAGTTGTGTTGCCGAGCCGCGAGCGCACGTCGGTCGCGACGGTGTCGAGCGCCTGCTTGGCCAGGAACTGCTCGAGGAATCCCTCCGTGGCGAGCCCCTCGAGGAACTCCGCGTCACGCGCCCTGTTCGTCGAGGCGATCACCTCGGCGATCACGTACGGGTCGGGCGGGTGGTCCAGCCGCTCGAGGATCCCGAGCGCGTCCGCGATCAGGATGCCGCCCGACGACGGCGGCGGGTTCGTGAGCACCTCGCGGCCGCGGTAGCTCACGCGCGCGGGCTCGCGCTCGACGACCTCGTAGGAGCGCAGATCCTCGCGGCTCAGCATCCCTCCGCGCTCGAGCACCCAGTCGCTAACCGCAGCCGCCACGTCGCCGTCGTAGAGGAAGCGCGGGCCCTCGGCCCCAAGGCGGTCGAGCAGATCGCCGAGCTCGGGCAGCCGGATCGTGTCGCCCTCGCGCAACAGCCTGCCCTCCGGCGCGTAGATTGCCGCGCACTCTGGAGTCGAGGTGAGGATCGGCTCCAGCACCTCGAACAGGAACCCCTGCATCGGGACGACGTCGATGCCCTCGCGCGCGGCGCGCGCGGGCGCCGCGGTCAGGTCCGCGAGGCGCGCGCTGCCGAAGCGCTCAAGCGTCTCCGCCAAGCCAAGCGTCGTGCCATACGCCCCGCACGACGCGGGCCCGACGTTGAAGCGCTGGACCGTGTCCTCCGAGAAGCGGACGTCGATCGGTACGAGCGCGGCCGGCTCGCGGCCCTCCAGCCCGACGCCCGGGGCGACCACGAAGAAGTCGAGCACGTGCGTCTCGCCCCGCTCGTTCACGACGATGAAGCCACCGGCGCCAGGCCCCGTGAGCGGCGACTCCGCCACGAAGGACATGAGCACCGCGGCCACCGCGGCGTCGACCGCGTTGCCCCCGGCACGCAGCGCATCTGCTCCGGCCTTCGCCGTGAGCGGATGGCCGGCTGCGACCACCCCTCTCATCGCGGCGAGCCTAGTGGGCCGACCACCAGCCCGTGCTTAACCGCGCGGCACGAACTCCGGCACGTCGACGTCCGCGAGCACGGCTCCTGAGCTCTCGCGTGAGCGCCGGACCTTCGGCTCGGTGTCGGCCGGGATGCCCCGCGGCGTGGCGCGGTACACGGGCCGGTCGCCGTAGCCGGTGGCCACGACCGTCACCCAGACCTGGTCCACGACCTTGTCGTCGACCATGGCCCCGAAGATGATGTTCGCGTCGGGGTGCGCCGCCTCGGCCACCGCCTTCGCGGCCTCGTTGACCTCCCAGAGCGAGAGGTCGCGGCCGCCGGTGATCGACAGCAGGATCGAACGCGCGCCGTCCAGTGAGGTCTCGAGCAACGGGGAGTCGATCGCGTGCTCCACCGCGTCCATCGCGCGGCGGTCGCCCGTGCCCATGCCGATCCCGAGCAGTGCCTGGCCCGCCTCGGACATGATCGTCCGGACGTCGGCGAAGTCGAGGTTGATGAGGCCGGGGAGCGTGATCAGGTCGGAGATGCCCTGCACGCCCTGACGCAGCACGTCGTCGGCCACGCGGAAGGCGTCGACCATCGAGGTGGACTTGTCGAGCACCGACAGGAGCCGTGAGTTCGGGATCACGATCAGCGTGTCGACCTCGCGGGCGAGCTCTTCCACGCCGCGGTCGGCCTGGTCGCCGCGCCGCGCGCCCTCGAACGAGAACGGCTTCGTGACGATCCCGACGGTCAGCGCGCCGACCTCGCGAGCGATGCGCGCCACGACCGGCGCCGCGCCGGTCCCGGTGCCGCCGCCGGAGCCGGCGGCGATGAACACCATGTCCGAACCCTTCAGGTGGCTCTTGATCTCGTCGTAGTCCTCGACCGCGGCCGCGCGGCCCAGGTCGGGGTTCGACCCGGAGCCGAGTCCGCGCGTGGCGTCACTCCCGATGTGCAGGCGCGTGGACGCGCTGGCGCCCTCGAGCGACTGGACGTCGGTGTTGATGGCGACGAAATCGACGCCCTCGACCTCGGCCTCGATCATCCGGTTGACGGCGTTCACGCCCGCGCCGCCCACGCCGACGACGCGCAGGACCGGCTCGGTCGGGCGCACGGGCGCCACGCGGACGAACGGCTCCGACTCGGGCACGGCGTCGCGCTGGGCCGGCACAGGGCCGCGCTCCAGGATGTTCTCAGGGATGTCGTGCGAGAAGACGGACTTCAGGCGCTCCTCGGGCGTGGGCACGCCGCCCTCGTAGCGGCTCCAGCGCTCCTCGCGCTCGGAACGGCGCGACTCGCGCTCCTGGGCGCGGCGCGCCGCCTCCGTCCTGCGGCCACCGAGGTCGTAGGACTCGGCCTGCGCCTGCGGCTCCGGCACGTGACGGGTCACCTGCGGCGAGGGGCCGCCCTCGGGCAGCGGGCGCCCCAGCTTGGGCTCGGCGTCCTCGGCCGGGCGCTGCTCGGCCGGCCGCTCCGCGGCGGCGTCGTCCTCCGTCTTGCGGAAGAGCTGCGCCAGGGGGCCCTCGCGCATGCTCGCCCTCTTACCGCTTGCCATTCGCCAGGACCTCCTCCGCTAGCTGACGGTAGGCGTAAGCGGCCTTCCCGTCGGGGTCGTACTTCAGCACCGACATCCCCTTTACCGGGGCCTCGGCAAACCGCACCGTCTTGTTGATGCGCGAGGCGAAGACGCGGTCGCCGAAGTTCTCCTCGAGGATCTCGATCGCCTCCTTGGCGTGCACGGTGCGATTGTCGACAAGCGTCGGCAGGATGCCCTCGATCTCGATGTCCGGGTTCAGCTCCTCGCGCACCATCGCGAGGGTGTTCTGGAGCTGGATCAGCCCGCGCATGGACAGATACTCGCACTGCACGGGGACGATCACCTTCTGGGACGCCGTCAGGGCATTGATCGTGAGCAGCCCGAGGCTCGGCGGAGTGTCGATGAAGATGTAGTCGTAGTCGTCGCGGACGGGCTCGAGGGCCTTCTTCAGCGAGCGCTCGCGGCCGATCATCGTGGACATCGCGATCTCGGCGCCGGCCAGGTCGATCGACGAGCACGCCACGTCCACCTCGCGCGGGCGGATCACCTCGCGGATCGAGAGCTGGTGCACGAGCACGTCGTACATCGACGCGTCGAGCGAGTCGGGGTCGATGCCCTGGCTCATCGTGAGGTTCCCCTGCGGATCGAGGTCGACGCAGAGCACGCGGTGCCCTCGCTCGACGAAAGCGGCCGCGAGATTCAGCGTCGTGGTGGTCTTCGCCACGCCGCCCTTCTGATTTGTGAACGCGATGACCTTCGCCTTGGGATCCATTACGCAAGCGGTATTCGCACGGGCCTGGCGGAATCCTTCAGGCTTCCCGTCCGATGGCTTCGATACTGGACAAGCGGCTCGTCCTCGTCACGGGCAAGGGCGGCGTCGGAAAGACGACCGTCGCGGCCGCTCTCGGGCTCGCCGCGGCGCGGCGCGGCAAGCGCGTGGTCGTGTGCGAGGTGGCCGGCCGGGACCGCATGGCGGAGCTCGTTCCCGAGCTCACCACGGTCTCCGTCGACCCGGAGCAGGCGAAGCAGGAGTGGCTCCGCTACCAGCTCAAGTCGCGCACGCTGGCGGGCGTGCTGGGCGGCTCGCGGCTGTTCCAGTACCTGACGGCCGCGGCGCCGGGGCTCTCGGAGCTCGTGACGATGGGCAAGGTCTGGGATCTCGCACAGCTCGAGCGCCGCACCGGCAGCGACGTGTTCGACCTCGCCATCGTGGACGCTCCCTCCACCGGTCACGCGCTCGCCATGCTGCGCTCACCGAGCACGTTCGCGGCCGTGGCGCGCGTCGGCCCCGTCGGCCGGCACGCCGCGACCATCGACCGCTCGCTGCGCGATCCAGCGCACACGGGCGTGCTGACGGTCGCTCTGCCAGAGGAGATGCCCGTGAACGAGACGGTCGAGTTCGAGCGGGCGTTGGGGCGCGAGCTCGACATGGCGGTCGACGCCATCGTGGTGAACGCGGTGCACCCTGCCCGCTTCCGCTCACCGGAGGTCGACCGGCTTCGCAACGTCTCCGGTGGCAGCGCCGTAACGCAGGCGGCACTCGCCGCTGCCCTCTCGGAACACAAGCGCGCCCGCGCCGAGCACGGCCAGGTACGCAGGCTGCGGCGGGCAGCGACGGCACCCGTGGCCACTCTGCCGCGCGTCTTCGAGCCGGAGCTCGGGGTCGATGAGCTCGAGCGGCTGTCCGTGGAGCTGGAGCGGCGGCTGTGATCGGCGACTGGCTCGAGCGCAAGGAGGTCTGCATCTGCGCGGGCTCTGGCGGCGTGGGCAAGACGACGACGTCCGCCGCGATCGCGCTCGGCATGGCCGCGCGCGGCAAGAAGGTCGTGGTGCTTACGATCGACCCCGCGAAGCGGCTCGCCAACTCGCTCGGCCTGCCGGAGCTCGGGAACGAGGAGCGGCTCGTGAAGGCGGACGTGAAGGGCGAGCTGTGGGCGATGATGCTCGACCCGAAGCGGACCTTCGACGAGATCGTCGAGTGGCACGCGCCCGACGAGCGCACCCGCGATGCGATTCTCTCCAACCGCATCTATCAGGAGCTCTCCAATGCGGTGGCGGGCTCGCAGGAGTACATGGCCATGGAGAAGCTCCACGAGCTCCACCAGGAGGGCCGCTACGACCTGCTCGTCCTCGACACGCCGCCCACGCGCAACGCGCTCGACTTCATCGACGCCCCGAAGAAGCTCGCCGCGTTCATCGACTCGCGGGCGCTGCAGCTGTTCGCGGCGCCCGGGCTCGCGGGGCTGAAGGTGCTGGGGCGCGGCTCGGGGATGGTCTTCTCGGTGTTAAAGCGGGCCACCGGCATCGACCTGCTGGAGGACATGTCGGCCTTCTTCGCGAGCTTCGCGACCATGACCGAGGGCTTCCGCGAGCGAGCCGAGCGCGTGAACGCCCTGCTCGCCGACTCGCGCAGCGCGTTCGTGCTCGTGACGTCCCCGCGCGCCGACGCCGTCGAGGAGGCCGGCTGGTTCCACCACCGGCTGCTGGACGCGGGGCTGCCGTTCGCGGGCGTGGTGGCGAACCGCGTGCGCCCCGCGGCGCCGAAGGGCGACCCCGCGGAGGAGCTCAGGAGGCTGCTCGGCGACGAAGCGCTCGCGCGCAAGGTGATCCGCACGTTCGAGGAGGAGCGCCGCCTGGCGGCCCAGGACCGCCGCAACCTGGCCGACCTGAAGAAGCGACTGGGCCGCAAGCCGATGATCGAGGTCCCCCACCTCGACGACGACGTGCACGACCTGCCCGGCCTACGCCGGATGGACGAGTACCTGTTCGGCTAGACCGGTTTGCGTTCCCCGCGCAGTGGGGATCTCCCAGCCATGAGGCGGTTCGCAGTACAGCTCGTCCTCGTCACCATCCTCGCCGCGCCGGCCGGAGCGTCCGCGGACATCCGCTTCAGGGGCACGTCGGGTCAGGACCGCGCGGTCGCGCTGCGGACGGACGACGCCGGCATGATCACACGGGTCAGGATCAACTGGCGGGCGCCCTGCCGGCGCCCGGGCTTCTTCTTCACGACGTTCACGCGGTTCTTCCAGCCGTTTCAGTCGCTGACGCGTGACCGAATGGTCGATGCGGGCCGCAACCGGCTGCGGCTCCGCGACGGCCTGCGCGCGGTCTTCCGAATACGCATCGCCGCCAACCGCGTCTCCGAGACCCGCTGGCGCGGCATCTTCCGCGTGAGCACGAGCGTCCTGCGCGGCGGGCGGCTCGTCGATCGCTGCTACAAGCGCACCCGCTGGCGGGTGCGGCGCGCCGGCTAGACCGGCGCGGAGAAGTCCTCGGGCTCGTCCCAACCCCAGTCTGCGGACGGGGTGACGCCCTCCAGCTCGTGCTGCACGGGCTCGGCGGCGACCGCGACCGTCTCCACGGCCACGGCCTCCATCTCAGCGGTGTCCGGTTCCGCGTCGAGCTCGGCGTCGTACTCGGGGCCCGGGTCGTATTCGTATTCGGGCTCGAGCTCAGGCTCCGCCTCGGGCTCGGGCTCGACGTATTCGAGCTCGGGCTCGAACGTCACCGGGTCCTCCAGGGGCGCGCGCTCGAAGCGGGGCTCGCGCGTGGGTTGCTCGTCGCCCTCCGGCTCCGGGTGCTCGCGCAGGTCGCGGGCGTGGATCTCCATGTGGGGGTCGCCCTCGGACTCCACGAGGATGTCGTCGGCCACGGCCTTCAGGTCGGCGTCGAGATAGCCGCAGAGCACGTCGCGCAGCAGCGCGCGCACGTGTCCCTCGACCTCGGCGACCAGCTCGGTCGGCGATTCCTCGTCCAGGCGCAGCCCGCTCGAGCTCCCCATCACGAAGCGCTCCAGCGCGAGCGCGGCCTCGAGACGGTGCTGTAGCTCGTGGCGCGCGCCCTCCTCCGCGCAGAGCGCCGCCAGCCGCAGGCTCAGCGTCGCCTGCCCAGCCTCGCCCATGCCGTCGAGCAGCGCTCGCAGGGCCAGCAGGTGGTCGGACAGCGCGTGTGCGTCGCTCTCCTGCGCGCAGCCGATCTCGAAGCGCCCCAGCGCCCAGGCGATGGTCGCGGGCGGCCGGGTGCCGGAGATCGCGGTGAAGAACTCGCGGAACGCCTGCTCCTCGCCGGCGGGGAGCAGCCACTCGTGCCCGCGCGGGGTGGCGGCCGAGCCGATCGCCACGGGCTGCCAGCGGGCGTGGTCGGCCTGGCGCCAGCCGGGCGCGCCCAGCACCACGCCGCCGGGCGACCACAGGCGCGCGGCTGTCAGGACCGACGCGAAGCGCTCGGCCGCCTCCTCGGCGAAGACCGAGTCGGTGCGCACCGGGCCCCGCCCGGTGCTTCCGCACGCCGGATCGTCCGCCGGCACATCACGCTCGAGGACGCAGAGCAGCGTCGAGGAGTCGTGGGGACCTTCCATGGCGTCGCCGCGGACGAGCGACAGGCCGTCGCCGAGCTCGATCCGCTCGGCGTCCATCCAGGCCCCGAGCAGCGGCGCGATGACGCGTGCGCGGACGGCGTCGCGGTAGAGCGTGAGCTCCACCTCCTGATAGACCCGGTCGAAGCGCTCCTCCGGGAAGCCGAAGCTCGTGGCGTCCTCGTAGAGCCGCTCGAGCATGGCCTGGAGCGCCGGCTCGGCCTGCTCGCCACGCAGGCCGTTCACGCGCAACCAGGTCGACGCTCCCGCGCCCAGCTCGCGGCAGGCGCCCTCGGCGGCGGGCAGCCCGCGCAGCCGGGTCCAGCGCTCCTCGATGAACGCGTGCGTGCGCGGCTCGTAGCGGTAGAGCGCGGGACCGCGGCCGGAGCCTTCGTCGACGACGTCGAATTCAACCTCGGCGCCGGCCTTCAGGTCTTCTGTGAGTAGCGCGGCGGCCTCCAGCGCGAAGTCCCGGAGCGCGTCGTGGAGAGCACGGTTACGCATGCGACGCGATTTCGGCGCCGCAGCGGAGTGTCCTGCCGGAGCGGCCTGGCTAGGCGGCTACGGGCTCGGCGGGCGCCGTCGCGCAGTCGTCCACGCCGAGGTACTCGCGCCCGTAGCGGCGCATGTCCTCGATCAGCGGCACGAGCGCCTCGCCCTTGGGCGTCAGCGAGTACTCGACCCGCGGCGGAACCTCGGGGAAGGTGTGGCGCTCGACCATGCCCTGCTCCTCGAGCCCGCGGAGGCGCAGCGAGAGCGTGCGCGGGCTGATCCCGGACAGGGAGCGCTCGAGCTCGCAGAAGCGGCTGCGGCCCTCGGCGAGGTCGCGGATCACGAGCAGTGTCCACTTCCCGCAGACGATCTCGGCGGTGGCGCAGACGGGACAGGTTGGATCGGCCATCAGCCTTGATTCTAGAGCAAGACTTCAGCAAATGAAGTGTGGCGACGGCCGCCTGCGGGCCGCCGCCACAGCGTTGTTTGCTAGTTGGTCAGGTTGCCCAGCAGCCCGCCGGCGCCGCCGCCCGACGCGGTGGCCGCCTGCACGCGTCCCTCGCTCGGCTGCACGAGCACCCAGCCCGGGCCGGAGAACGACATCTGGACGGACTCGCCCGAGCCGCGCCCGATCAGGTTCTTCAGCTTGATGTCGGTCTTGATGCCGGTCTGGACGCTGGACGCCCATGTGATCGCGGCCTGCGGGTCCGCGAACGTGGGCGCCTCGCCGGTGTTCAGCAGCACGGGCGGGCCGTCCGAGATGATCGCAACCCACCCGGTCCCGGTCAGAGCCGTGTTGAAGAGGCCGCCGCCCACGAAGCCGGATACGCCCTCCACGCGCTTGATGTCCCAGTCGATGCCGGAGTCGAACGCGAGCAGGTTCGTCCCGTTCACCGTGATCGCGTCGTTCTCGAGGTAGATCAGATGGATGTCCTGAGCGGTGTCCGCGAGGAAGACCTCGCCGCTGCCGGACATCTTCATGAGCGTCGTGCCCTCGCCGGAGACGGCCTTCTTCACCATCCGGCTGAGGCCACCGCTTCCGGCGTGCTCGAATGAAACGTCGCCCTGGTAGGCGACCATCGATCCAGCCTTCGCCTGGATCGTCACCTGGTTGAGGCTCACCTTCAGCAGCTTCGAGTTCTGAAGCGCGAAAGGCTGCTCTGACTGTGTCTCCTGGAACTCTCCGAGCGTGCTCTGCAATGGATCTCCTAAGTTCGTCCGTCTGGGAAAAGAGAAGGTACCCTGGAATCTCTTGCTCCGGCGGTCACTGGTCCCCGTTCTCATCATGCTCGTGGCCGCCCAGGCGGCTCACGCAGCCGATCCCATCATGCCGCTGTCCGATGTCAAGCCCGGGATGCACTGCACCGGGCTGTCGGTGATCAGGGGCACCGCGATCTCCTCGTTCGACGTCGAGATCCTCGACATCATCGGCGCGGAGCCCGGCATGAGCGGCCCGCGCATCCTGATCCGCGTGTCCGGCCCGGCTGTCGACTCCACCGGCATCGGCCCCGGCTTCTCCGGCTCGCCGGTCATCTGCGACGGCCGCAACGCCGGCGCGATCTCCGAGGGGCTCGGCGAGTACGGCAACGAGGTCGCGCTCGCCACGCCGATCGAGCTGATGTTGCGCGACCGCCCGCCGTCCCTGGCCGCGGCCACCCGGCGCGATCCCGCGCTGCTGCGGGCGGCGCGCCCGCTCGGCACGCCGCTCACGGTCTCCGGCCTGTCCGGGCGCGCCGCCACGCTCGTGAGGCAGGCCGCCGCGCGCGCCCGCCGGCCGGTGCTCGTGGCGCCCGCCGGGCCGGCCGGGGGCTACCCACCTGTCGACCTCCAGCCGGGAGCATCGGTGGCGGCTGCGATCTCCACGGGTGACCTCGGGCTCGGCGCGATCGGGACGCTCACCTACCGCGACGGCGAGGACGTCTGGGCCTTCGGCCATCCGTTCGAGGGGCTCGGCCGGCGGTCGCTGTTCCTGCAGGACGCCTACGTCTACGCGGTGATCCAGAACCCGCTCGGGCTCCAGGACTTCGGCGCGATCAGCTACAAGCTCGCCTCGAGCAACGGCTACGTCCACGGGTCGATGACGAACGACAAGGTCGACACGATCTCCGGAAAGCTCGGGCCGCGGCCGCATGCGATCCCGCTGCGCGTCAGCGCCCGCAACCGCGCCGGCGACCGGATCACGCTGAACTCGCTGCTGGCCGACGAGCGCGAGCTCGGGTACGGCGCCGGGATCTCGTTCGTGGCGCCGCTTGGCATGACCGAGGCGATGGGCCGGCTCATGCGTGACTTCGGCTCGGTCACGTTCCGCATGTGCACGAGCATCCGCGTGCGCGAGCTGAGGCGCCCGATGGGCTTCTGCAACCTCTACTTCTCGGTCGACGCCGCCGTCAACGACCTCGCGCAGGCCGGCTCCCTCGTCGACTTCTTCGACTTCGCGCCGCTCCACGTCGAGCGTGTCGGCGTGAGCGTGCACGCCCAGGACGGCGTGAAGCAGGACGTGCTGATGCGCGGACACGCCCCGCGCCGTGCGCGCAAGGGCTCGCGCATCCGGGTGCGCCTGACGGTGCAGCGCCGGCGCGGCGCGCGCCACCGGATCACCGTGCCGGTACGGGTGCCGCTGGCGCTGAAGCCGGGGCGGCGCCACCGCCTCGTCCTGCGCGGCGGAAGCGGTGGCGGCTCCGAGGCCGACCTGATCCGCGAGCTGATCGCGCTGCTCGAGGGCGAGCTCGACGGCGGCAGTGGCTCCGGGGACCCGCACAGCGTGCGCCAGCTCGCAGCGCGCATACAGGGGCTGCGGCGGGTGCCGGGGATCTACGCTCGCTGGGACCGGGGGCCGGCGCGGCTAATCCGCCGCTCGCGCGGCGTGAGCTACGAGGGCCGCGTGAAGCTCGGCGTCCGGGTTACGCCCCGGGTGCGCCGGTAACGCTCGGAGTGGCGCCGTTCGCCGCGGCCGGGTCCTCGTCCTCAGGCGTCTGGATCACCGACTCGACCGACGTGCTGCGCAGCCCGTCCGACGACACGAGCAGCTTGAAGTCGTGCGGGTGGGTGGCCGCCTTGAGGGCGTCCTTCATATCGACTCGGCCCTGCTGCACGTGGTAGAGCAGCGCCTGGTCGAAGGTCTGCATCCCGTAGTACGCGCCCTCGGAGATGACCTCCGGGAGCTTGCCGGTCTCCTCGGGGTTGAGGATCATGTCGCGCACGCGGCCGGTCATCCGCAGGATCTCGCAGGTGGCGACGCGGCCGTTCTTGTCCGGCGTCGGCACGAGCCGCTGGGAGATCACGGCCTTGAGCGTTCCCGCGAGCATCGCGCGCGCCTGGCGCTGCTCGGCCTGCGGGAAGAAGTCGATGATGCGGTTGACGGACTCGGCGGCGTCCACGGTGTGGATCGTCGAGAGCACGAGGTGGCCCGTCTCGGCGGCCGAGAGGGCCGTGCGGACCGTCTCCTCGTCGCGCATCTCGCCGACGAGGATCACGTCCGGGTCCTGACGCAGCACGCGCCGTAGCGCGCGGGCGAACGAGGCGGTGTCCTCGCCGACCTCGCGCTGGTTGATGATCGAGGTCTTGTCGCGGTGGAGGAACTCGACCGGGTCCTCGATCGTGACGATGTGCTTCGCGTAGTTCGTGTTGATGTGGTCGATCATCGCCGCGAGCGTCGTGGACTTACCCGAGCCGGTCGTACCGGTGAGCAGGATCAGCCCGCGCTCCTCGTCCGCGATCTCGTCGATCACCGGCGGGAGCATCAGCTCGCTGGCGGTCTTGATCTCGAACGGGATCGCGCGGCAGACGAGCGAGACCGAGCCGCGCTGGACGAACGCGTTCACACGGAAGCGCGCGACACCGGGCACGGAGTAGGAGAAGTCCACCTCCCGCTCGGTGCGGAACGCCTCGAGCTTCGCCTCGTCCGTGAGCATGTGGAAGAGGGTGGCCTCGGTGTCCTCGGGACGGAGCGGCTCGGAGCCTTCTACGGCAACGAGCTTTCCGTACTGACGGATCATGGGCTGGGACGGGACCTTGAGGTGGAGGTCGGAGGCCTCCTCCTCGATCACCGTCATGAGGGCGGCGTCAACGTCGAACATGCCTCTTGCATCGACATTCGAGCCCTCTTCTTGAGGGCTGGACGGTCGATTGGACGACCCTTTACGGGGTTCTACGCAACGTCGCGGAGCTTCTGCGCCTCCGCGAGTGACTGCAGCTTCTTGAGCGACTGGTTCTCGATCTGGCGGATGCGCTCGCGCGTGACGTTGAAGGTGCGGCCCACCTCGTCCAGCGTGCGCGGGTGCTCGCCGCCCAGCCCGTAGCGCAGCTCGAGTACGCGGCGCTCACGGTACGAGAGGTTCTCGAGCGCCTCGCGGAGCGCCTCCTTGGTGAGGATCTCGGCTGCGCGCTCATAGGGCGACTCGGCGCGCTCGTCGGCGATGAACTGACCGAACTCGGACTCCTCCTCGTCGCCGACCGGCTTCTCGAGCGAGACCGGCGCCTGCGCGGAGCGCTTGATCGACTCGACCTCCTCGGGCTCGATGCCGGTGTGCTCGGCGATCTCCTCAGGGGTGGGTTCGCGGCCGAGCTCGGTCACGAGCTTGCGCTCGGCGCGGCCGATCTTGTTGAGCTTCTCGACGACGTGCACCGGAATGCGGATCGTGCGCGCCTTGTCGGCCAGCGCACGGGCGATCGCCTGGCGGATCCACCAGGTCGCGTAGGTCGAGAACTTGAAGCCCTTGCGATAGTCGAACTTCTCTGCAGCGCGCACCAGGCCCAGCGTGCCCTCCTGGATCAGGTCGAGGAAGGGCAGGCCCTGGTTTCTGTAGTTCTTCGCGATCGAGACGACCAGCCGCAGGTTCGACTCGACCATCTTCTGCTTGGCGTCGAGGTCGCCGCGCTCGATGCGCTTGGCGAGGTCGACTTCCTCCTGCGCCGTCAGCAGCCGGACCTTGCCGATGTCCTTCAGGAACAGCTGAAGGGAGTCGGTGGTCATGTCCGGCTTCAGGTCGATCGTGGCCTTCTTCCGCCGACTGCGGCGGTCGACGGCGCGCTCGACCTCGGGTGCCGAGTGCGTCGGATCGTCCTCGACGAGCTCGATCTCGGACTTCTCGAAGTAGCCGTGCAGCTCCTCGATGTCACCCTCGTCGAGTTCCACCTCGGCAAGCGCAGTCGCGACCTCGGCGTACGTGAGGACCCCGGTCGCCTGCCCCTTGACGACGAGGAGCTTTACCTCCTCGAGCTCTTGCAGATCAGCTACAGACAATTCGTTTCCTTAAGGGCGGGCAGGGCCCAGCGCGAGGGCGCCGGGCCCAGAAAAAGAGACGGTGCACACACTAACGCTGCAGATAGTGAAGTCAAGCGGTCAAAAAGCGGATATTTCCGCTGACTAGCTAGTCAAGCAAGCCGGTCCTACCCGACTTTATCGACCGGACTCGCACGTTCCGTGTACCCAGATCGGGCACGTCTAGAATCCTTGCCCATGGCGGACGACGGTGGAGTGATCGAGAACCTGCCCAACTCGCGCCCGGGAAAGCGCAGCGCGAAGCGCGATTCGGCGCGCAGCACGCCCGCCAAGGCGGCCAAGAAGGCGGCCGCCAAAGCCGAGGCCACGGACACGCCGGCCGCGAAGCCGCCGCGCACTCCGCGAGCCGCGCGCACGAGCCCGAAGCCGGGCCGCGCGGCGGCGGGAGCGGGCGCTCCGCCGCCTGAGCCGCCGACCGAGCCGATCGTGCCGGAGCAGGCCGACGACGCGGTGAGCGTCGCCGTGCGCACGGCCGCGGGCATCGCGGTGGCAGGCGTGCGGGTGGCCGGAGCGGTCACGCAGGAACTCCTGCGGCGCTTTCCGCGTCCGTAGGAGTGCCTGCGCGCCCGCCGCACCCTCCCCGCTTGGGATGGCCCAAGCATTCCGAGGTATGCTGGCGAGGATGCCCGCCGGCGCGAAGCAACCGCCTCGCTGCCTGATCGTCGATGACCACCCGGTCGTCCGAGCGGGGGTACGCGCGGTCCTCGAAGCAGCCTTCGACAAGGTCGTCATATCGGACGCCGAGTCGATCGACCAGGTCGGCGAGGTATCGAACGGCGCGACGCCCGACGTGATCATCATCGACCCGTGGCGTGCCGGCGTGGACGTCGGCGAGGTCGTCCAGCAGCTGCGCGCCCAGGTGGAGGCGCCCATAGTGGTGTTCACCTCCGACGGCGGAGCGCGCCTCCTGAGCGAGGCGCTCAAGGCGGGCGTCAAGGGCTACGTGCGCAAGGACTCCCCCTCCGAGGACCTCGTGCGAGCGATTGAGGCGGCGCGCGACGGCGACTTCTACGTGGACCCCGGCCTGTCCTCGACGATCGTCCTCGACGAGGGCGACCGCACGCTGAGCGCCCGCCAGCGCGAGATCCTCCAGATGCTCGCCGACGGCATGCAGACCGACGCGGTTGCCGACAAGCTCGGCCTCTCGACCGAGACCGTGCGCACCCACACGAAGCGGATCCTCGCGAAGCTCGAGGCCTCCACGCGCACGCAGGCCGTCGCGATCGGCATCCGCCACGGCCTGATCGAGTAGCGGCCGGGCGGGCGCGGTCCTAGGTGGTGGCCTCTTCGGCCGCCACGCCCTGCGTGCCGGGCGGATCGCCGAGCGCGATCCCCTCCCCGGCCGCCTTGGCGCGGTACATCGCACGGTCGGCGGTGTCGATCAGTGCCTCGGCGTCGTCGCCGTGCTCGGGCGAGGCCGCCACTCCGATCGACATCGTCACGGACGGGTCGCCGGGCGCGGCGACCTCCTCCTCCACCGCCGTCGCAAGACGGGCGGCGAGCTTGGCCGCGCTCTTCAGGTCCTGCTCGGGGAGCAGCACGCAGAACTCGTCGCCGCCGATCCGGGCCGCGGTGTCCACGGAGCGGATCGACCTGCGGAGCGACATCGCCACCTGCATCAGCACGCGGTCGCCGGCGGGGTGGCCGTGCGAGTCGTTGATCCGCTTCAGGCCGTCGATGTCCATCAGCAGCAGCGCAAACGGATGGCGGTAGCGCTTGTGGACGTCGAGCAGGTTCGCGAGCTGGCGCTGGAGCGCGCGCAGGTTGCCTAGTCCGGTCAACGGATCGGTGTTCGCCTGCGACTCGAGCTCGCGCGAGCGCGACGCCACGTGCGCCTCCATCGCGGCCGCCTGGATCCCCGCCGTGGCCTCCACGAGCTGCTCGACGGCCTCGGCGTAGCGCACCGGATCGCTCTCCAGCTCCTCGCGCAGGGCGCGCAGCAGCACGGTCTGAAGCGCCGCGACGTCACGCGCCACGTCCACCGCCCGCGTCTCGCGCCCGCCGCCGCGGAGGCCCGCAAGCGACGCCGCGCGCTCGGCCTGTTCCTTGGAGAGATCGAACGGATCGCCGTCCCCCTCCGCGACCGCGCCGACGATGCCCATGATCAGCTCGGGCAGCTCGCGCGCGATCCGCTCCGTGGGGAGTTCACGGATCTCGTCGAGCGACGCGCGCTCGATCAGGCGGACGAGCCACTGCTTGGCAAGCTCGTCTCGCGAGCGCTCAAGGCGCGCAAGTGGACCCCGGGTGGGCGTCATCTCGGTCGATCGTACCCTTGGAAACGGCGGACGGGGCCCCACTTTCCGAGAAGATTGCCCTCGTGACCGACCTGATCTCGATCGACGAGGCACGCCGCCGCGTGCTCGACGCCGTCACCCCGCTCGGGGACGAGCCGGTTCCGATCGACGCCGCACTGGGTCGCGTGCTCGCCGAACAGGTGACGAGCCCGATCGCAGTTCCGCCCTTCGACAGCTCGAGCATGGACGGCTATGCGGTGGTGGCGGGACCGGCGGCGGAGCTCTCCGTTGTCGGGGAGGCTCGGGCGGGGCGGCCCTGGGCGGGGACGCTCGTCTCGGGCTCAGCGGTGCGGATCTCCACTGGGGCGGTGGTGCCTGAGGGCGCCAGCGCCGTGGTTCCGATCGAGCGAACTACGGCATTGAAGAACGGCGATTCCGGCGATGGATTCCAACTTAGCCGCGATATAGGCGGTAAAGCTGGAATCGATCGGGTCTCGGTGCCCGAAACGGCGGCCGGGGCGAATATCCGGCGCGCTGGGGAGGACATTCCTCTCAATGCTGTCGTGCTCGAGCCCGGCACGAACCTCGGGCCCGCCGAGCTCGGCGTCGCCGCCTCCGTTGGCCGTGCCGAGCTCCGATGCGCCCGGCGCCCGCGCGTCAAGGTGCTCGTCACAGGTGACGAGCTGACCGAGCCCGGCGCTCCGCTCGCGCCCGGGGGGATCTACTCCTCCAACGGGTTTGCCCTGGCCGCGCTGGTCGAGCGGGCCGGGGCCGAGCTCGCGGGTCGCGCCACCATCCGCGACGACCATCAGAGCACGAGCGACAGCATCGCCGCGGCGCTCGAGGAGGCGGATGTGGTCATCGTCTCCGGTGGCGTGTCCGTCGGGCCGCACGATCACGTGAAGCCGGCTCTTCGCGAGCTGGGCGTCGAGGAGCGCTTCTGGGGAGTGAGCCTCAGGCCCGGCAAGCCGGTCTGGTTCGGGGTGCGTGGCGGCACGCTCGCGTTCGGCCTACCCGGCAATCCCGTATCGGCGATGGTGACCTTCCAGCTCTTCGCGCGGCCGGCGCTGGCCGCGCTGCAGGGGGGCGCGACCGAGCCCCGGCGTGCGACCGCGCGGCTCGCCGAGGCGATTCCGCGCCACCCCCACCGGGAGCAGGCGGTGAGGGTGAGGCTGCGCGATGGGGAAGACGGTCTCGTCGCGGAGACCACCGGCGCCCAGGGCTCCCACGTGCTCACCTCGATGCTGGGAGCGGAGGCCCTGGCGCTCATCGACCCCGGCGAGGGCGACGCCGCCGAGGGCGAGCGCGTGGAGGTCGAGCTCCTGTGAGGACGCGCGATCCGCGCCGGCTTGCGAAGCGCACGCGCCGCGAGGTGGTGCGGCGGCGCCGGGCGCGTGCGCGCGTGCACATCATCAAGGTCCCGCCTTCCGGCTACTCGGCCGACGGCGCCGTGGGCAGCCGCCAGGTCGCCGAGGTCACCCTGCCGCGCGCCGAGCTCGAGCGCATGTGGTCGCCCGAGAACCTGGAGCGGCTCGCGCGCACGTACTGGAGCTTCCTGTCGCGCTTCTCGCTCGGCCTGATCCGCGTGCTCTACAGCGAGAGCTCCCGCGAGGTGGTGCTCCTGCGCCGGCCGTTCGTCCTGCTGCGCTTCCACAAGCCCGAGTACCACCTGACCCGCGACGGCGGGACCGTCACCTGGCCGATCGACCGCGGCGTGCTCGTGGCGCGGCACGGGCGCGGGCGAGGGTTCCTGCGGCTGAGCGTCCAGCGCCAGCCCGGCCCCGAGGACGCGGACGAGGTCACCCTGCTCGTGTCCTCCGAGGTCGTGAACTTCTACCCCACGCTCGCCACCCGATTCAGCCGCTGGATCTACGAGCAGACCCAGTTGCGCATCCACGTGATCGTCACGCACGCCTTCCTGCGCTCGCTCGCCAACCTCGAGCTCGAGGAGTCGCACGTGGGCGCGCTGCGCGCGCCGAAGCCGCCGACCGACGCCGAGCGTGACCGCCCGCGCGTCGAGTACTAGCCGAGCCGCTCGCCGACGATCTCGCGGAGCTTCGCGCGGTCGTGCGTCGCGGTGATCCGCCGCACCGTCCCGGAGCGGGAGCGCATCGAGATCGACTCGGTCGTGGCGCCCTGCGGGCCGATGTAGCGGACGCCGTCGAGCATCTCGCCGTCCGTGACGCCGGTGGCCGCGAAGAAGACGTCGTTGCCCGACACGAGCCGGTCCTTGTCGAGCACCTCGTCCAGGTCGTAGCCAGCCTCGAGCGCCGCGCTCCGCTCCTCGTCCGAGCGCGGCCACAGCCGCCCCAGGATCTGCCCGCCCGTGCACTGGATGGCGGCGGCGGCCAGCACTCCCTCGGGCGTGCCGCCGATCCCGAACAGGAGGTCGACGCGCGAGTCCTCGGTCACCGCCGCGAGCGCGGCGGACACGTCGCCGTGCGGGATCAGCCGGATCCGCGCGCCCGCCTCGCGGATCTCGCGCATGTACTCGTCGTGCCGTTCACGGTCGAGCATGATCACGACGAGGTCGCCGACCGCGACGCCCTTCTCCTCCGCCATCAGCTTCAGCGTCTCGCCGATCGGCCTGTCGAGGTCGAGCAGATGCGCGAGCGTGCGCGAGGTCGCCATCTTCAGCATGTAGACGCACGGGCCCGGGTCGAACATCGTCCCGCGCTCCGACAGCGCGATCGTCGCGATCGCGTTGGGAAGGCCCTTCGCGCACAGCTCCGTGCCCTCGAGCGGGTCCACGGCGATGTCCACCTCCGGCGGCGAGCCGTCGCCGATGTGCTCGCCGTTGTAGAGCATCGGGGCCTCGTCCTTCTCCCCCTCGCCGATCACGACGACGCCGTCCATCGCGACCGTGTCGAGCAGCAGCCGCATCGCGTCGACCGCGGCGCCGTCCGCGCCCTCCTTGTCGCCGCGGCCGATCCAGCGCGCGCACGCGAGGGCGGCATATTCGGTGGTCCTCACGAGCTCCATCGCGAGGTTGCGATCGGGCTTCGCGCCCCCGGCTTCCATGCGCGGCAACCTAGCTCAGATGACGCCCGGCGGCTTGCGCGCCGTCGTGTAGACGGCCTGGCGCAGGTAGCCGGCGACGAGCAGCCCGATCGAGGCGAGCAGGGCCACGAAGTAGCCCCAGGAGAGCCCGATGTCGACGCTCTCGCCCGGCCGCCCCAGGATGATCCCGTTGCAGAGGATCAGCATGAAGGCGACGATCCCGACGATCATCGTCACCTCGCCCGGCTTCCAGGTCAGGTCGTGCCCGCGCGCGACGATCCAGGTGAGGATGAACGGCGCGGCGCAGGCGGCTACGAGCAGCCAGTCGAGCATGCCGAAGACCTGCCAGGCGTTGGCGGAGTCGCCCCCGGAGACGCCGCCCGGCAGCTTCGAGTTCGGGTTGTCCGAGCTCGTGGTGAACCACGGCAGCCACAGCGACGCGAGCAGGATGAGCGCGGCGCCCATCCCCATGAGCTCGCCCGGCGACACCCTCGACGTGTCGAGGTAGCCGCTCCCCTCCTCGGCGCTGGCCTCCATGCGGCACCAAGCTACAGGCCGGGATAGGCTCCGCACAACCCCGAACGAACGGACCCCCTGTGGCAGTCACGAAGATCATCGAAGTGGTCGGCAGCTCGCCGGACAGCTCCGACGGCGCCGTCAAGGCCGCCCTCGACGATGCGCGCCAGTCGCTCCGCAACATCAAGGCCGTGGATGTGGTGTCCACCGGGCTCCGCGGCGAGAATCTCGACGAGTGGCGCGCGCTCGTGCGCATCTCGTTCCTGGTCGAGCGCGTCAGCGAGTAGTTGCAGCTCGACGGCATAAGCACCTTCGTCGCGGGCGGCGCGTCGGGCCTCGGCGAGGCCACGGCGCGCGAGCTGGCGGCTCGGGGCGCCAGCGTCACGATCGCTGACCTGAACGAGGAGCGCGGCGAGGCGCTGGCCGGCGAGCTCGGCGGGAAGTTCGTGAAGGCGGACGTGACCGACGAGGCGCAGGTGGCAGCCGCCGTGGCGGCTGCGGGCGAGCTGCGGCTTGCGGTGTCCTGCGCGGGCATCGGCTGGGCCGAGCGGACCGTGAAGAAGGACGGCCCGGCCGCTCTCGGGCCCTTCGAGACGGTCGTGCGCGTGAACCTGATCGGCACGTTCAACGTCCTGCGGCTGGCCGCGGCCGCGATGGCCGGGAACGAGCCGGACGAGGGCGGCGAGCGCGGCGCGGTCGTCATGACGGCCTCGATCGCTGCGTTCGACGGGCAGATCGGGCAGGCCGCCTACTCGGCCTCCAAGGGCGGCGTCGTGGGTCTGACGCTCCCGGCGGCGCGCGACCTCGCCCGCCTCGGCATCCGCGTCTGCACGATCGCCCCTGGCCTGTTCGACACGCCGCTGCTCGCCGGGCTGCCGGAGGAGGCGCGCCAGGCGCTCGGGGCCCAGGTGCCGCACCCGCCGAGGCTCGGCCGGCCCGAGGAGTACGCGCAGCTGGCCTGCCAGATCGCCGAGAACGCGATGCTGAACGGCGAGACGATCAGGCTGGATGGCGCGCTGCGGATGCCGCCTAAGTAGGGTTCCGCGCCATGCCTGAACCAGTGATCGTTGATGCAATCCGTACACCCATTGGCCGCGCTTTCAAGGGCTCGCTAGCCCAGCTGCGCCCCGACGAGATGGGCGCGTTCGTCGTGGATGCGCTGCTCGAGCGCAACCAGGACGTCGACCCCTCGCTGATCGAGGAGGTCTACTGCGGCGTGGGTCTCCCGCAGGGCCTCCAGGGCTTCAACATGGGCCGGATCATCGCCCTGCTCTCCGAGCGGCTGCCGCTCGAGACAAACGGCGCAACCGTGTCGCGCTACTGCGCATCCAGCCTCGAGTCGATCCGCCAGGCATCGAACGCGATCGTCGCCGGCCAGGGCGACGCCTACATCGCCGCCGGCGTCGAGTGGGTGTCGCGCTACAACGAGGCTGTCGAGGGCGCCCGCCCGCAGGACCAGAACGAGAAGCTCCAGGGGAACAACGGGCACCCCGATGCCTACATCTCGATGGGCCTGACGGCCGAGAACGTGGCCGAGCGCTACGAGGTCTCCCGCTCCGACATGGACAAGTACGCGCAGCGCTCCCAGGAGCTGGCGGTCCAGTCGCAGGAGAGCGGCTACTTCGACCGCGAGATCGTGCCCGTGACGCTCGAGGACGGGACCGTCGTGGCCAAGGACGACGGCCCGCGCGCCAGCTCGACGCTCGAGAAGCTCTCGCAGCTCGAGCCGGCCTTCAGGGAGGACGGGAAGGTCACGGCCGGCAACTCGTGCCCGCTGAACGACGGCGCGGCGGCGGTGCTCGTCATGTCCGACACCAAGGCGAACGAGCTCGGGCTGAAGCCGCGTGCCCGCATCGTCGCCTCGGCCACGGCCGCGAACGAGCCCGAGTACATGGGCGTCGCGCCGATCTGGGCCATCAAGAAGGTCCTCGAGCGCGCCGGCATGTCGATCGAGGACGTGGACACGGTCGAGCTGAACGAGGCGTTCGCGGCCCAGGTCATCCCGATCATGGCCGAGTGCGACATCCCGCTCGAGAAGATGAACCCGCACGGCGGCGCGATCGCGCTCGGGCACCCGTTCGGAATGACCGGCGCGCGCATCGTGACCACGCTGATCAACGGGCTCGAGTCGGACGACAAGACGATCGGGCTCGAGACGATGTGCGTGGCCGGCGGCCAGGGCCAGGCCATGATCGTCGAGCGCTTGAACTAGCGCGCGGCTCGGCTCAGACGGCGTGGAGCGCGGGGCGCTCTTCCTCGCGCAGGATGTCCACGCGGCGGAGGGCGAGCCGGGCGTCGCCGGGCATCCCGTAGTAGTAGCCCTGCCCGAACTCGCAACCGAACGCGCGCAGCGCGGCGATCTGGTCGGGGGTCTCGATGCCCTCGGCGATCACCTTCAGGTCGAGCGCCGCGCCGAGCTCGATCACCGCACGCGCGAGCGCGTGATGCTCGCGTGAGCCGGTGACCTCGTCGATGAACTGCTTGGGGATCTTCATCGTGTCGACGGGCAGGCGCGAGAGGTACGCGAGCGACGAGTAGCCGGTGCCGAAGTCGTCCACCGCCACGCCCATGCCGCGCTTGTGGAGCGCTTCGAGCACGGCCAGCGGCACGGGGTCGTCCCCGACGAACGCGCGCTCGGTGAGCTCGAAGACGAGCAGCTCGGGCGGCAGGTCGTGGATGTCGACCAGCGCGTCGAGGCGATCCAGGAAGCCCGGATCGATCAGCTCGGGCGCGCAGACGTTGGCATGGATGGGGACGCGGAGCTTCGCGGCCTGCTCGACCACGCGCTCGAGGACGATGGCGCCGATCTCGACGACGGCGCCGGTCTCCTCGGCAAAGGCGATGAACTCGCCGGGCGGCACGAGGCCGCGCTCGGGGTGGTTCCAGCGCACGAGCGCCTCGAGGGCCACGGTCCGGCAGTCCGACAGCCTCACGACCGGCTGGTAGACGACGCTCAGCTCCTCGTCCGACACGGCGCGCTCGAGCTCGAACGCGAGCGTGCGGCGCTTGCGCAGCGCCTCGCGCATCGACGGGTGGAAGACGCGGTACTGGTTCTTGCCGCGGCGCTTGGCCTCGTAGAGCGCGACGTCCGCGCGGCGGAGCATCTCGTCCGGGCCGTCGTGTCCGGGAGCGCCGACCGCGATGCCGAGGCTCACGTGCACGCGCACGCGCTCACCGGCGACGTCGATCCGGCTCTCGAAGTCGCCCAGGAGGCGCTTGGCGACCGTGATCGCGTCGGCGTCGCCGCCGGAGCGGTCGAGCAGGAGCGCGAATTCGTCGCCTCCGAGACGCGCGGCGGTATCGCCCTCGCGCAGGCAGCCACGCAGCCGGTCGGCGACCGCGCGGAGCAGCTCGTCGCCGGCGTGGTGGCCGTGGCTGTCGTTGATCGCCTTGAACTCGTCGATGTCGATCAGAAGGACGCAGACGCCCGGCCGGCGGCTCTGCAGCGCGTGCTCGAGCCGGTTGTGGAACAGCGAGCGATTCGCGAGCTGCGTCAGCGAGTCGAACAGCGCCTTGCGCTCGAGCTCCTGCTGGAGCGACTCGAGCTGGCGCACGGCCTGCTCGAGGCGGTCGTACTGGAGCGCGACGGTCACGTTGCCCGTGAGCGTCTCCAGCAGCCGCATGTCCTCGTCCGTGAAGCTGCGGTCGACGCTCTCGCGGCCGGAGATCGAGAACAGGCCGACACAGCCGGCCTCGCCGTGCAGCGGAGCGAGCACGCCGCTCTCCATCCCGCGGCTGCGGAAGTATTCGCGCTGGCCCACGTCGTGGACGCGCTCGGTCTCGATCGGACCGCTGAGCCCCGCGGCGAGGGAGCGCAGGCTCTCGGCCAGCGGCTCCTCGATCTGCTCGAGCATCCGGCGCTCGCCGTCGCGGTTGAGCGACGAGCGGGCCGAGCGATTCGGCTCGGCGGAGAAGAGGACGAGATCGACGGCCTCGACACGGAAGGCGGAGGCAGTGCGTGCCAGCAGAGCCTCGAGCTCGGGCACGATCTCGGAGGAGCGCGACAGAGTGCGCGTGGCCTCGTAGAGGAACTCGAGCTCCGAGTTGCGGCGGCGCTCGGACAGGTATGCCCTGTAGGCGGCCATCAGCAGCACGGTTGGCGGCACCAGCAGGAGGCCGCCCGCGGGCCGGGCTGCCACGACGGCCGCGATGGCGAGCGCGAGACAGGTGTTCGAGAGCGCGACGGTCCAGTTGGTGAGCAGCATGTCGAGCCGCTGCGAGGCCTCGAGCTTGCCCTCGGCGATCGTCACGGCGGCGCCGACGCAGATGTCGGCCACGAGCGTGGCCGCGGACACCGCGGCGAAGATCGCCATCCAGACGAGCGGGTCGAGCGGGTCGCGGACAGTGATGAAGCCCTCGACCACGAACAGGGCAACGCAGGTCCCGAGCGTGAACTGGGCCAGGTTGAAGAACGCCTTGAAGGTCGGGATCTCGCGGTCGAACGCGAGCGCGAGCGTCGATCCGACGAGGCCCGCCAGCACGAGCTCGTGCGCGGGAAGGAAGAGCAGTCCAGCCACGAGCGGCAGCTCGCCCAGCGACAGCGAGTGGGTGCTGCGCCTGAAGTGAAGGTGCACCACCCAGCGCTCCGCCGCCGCGAATCCGAGCGCCACCAGCCACCACGGGACGCTGAGCGTCGTGGGCCCGGCTCCAAGTGGGGCCACGAGCAGGACGTAGGCGGTGATCGTGATGGCCGCCACCGCTCCTGTCAGGAGCCAGATCTTGCCTTCGAGCCCGAGCTGTCGGCGGACGCTGATCACAGGCTCACCGGTTGAAGTCCACCGTGCGCCGGAAGCTCACCCTTCGGAAGCTGACCCGGGTGGGGTCGACCTGGCCGCTGCCATCCGGCCCGCAGTCACAGCGGTAGCTCGCCCGCGTCCAGAGAGCGCCGAACGGCGAGCCGCTGGCGTCGCGGAAGCTGGCTCGGCGGAAGCTTGCCCGCCCCCAGTCGATCCCGCCGGTCGCGGGGTCGATCAGCGAGTTCGGGACGAGCCCGGCGTTCGCCGACCCCGTGCCGTCGAGCGCGGCGTTGGCGTCGACCGCCGAGCCGACCCCAGGCACGCTCCGAAGCGTGGACATGATCGCGCCCTTCACCTGGTTCGGCGTCATGCCGGGGTTCTCATCGACCACCAGGGCCGCGACACCGGAGACGACCGCGCTCGACATCGAGGTGCCGCTCAGCCGGAAGTAGGTCTTCGAGACCATGCAGCGGCGGCAGAGCGCCTCGAAGTCGCTGCGCGGCGCGAGCGCCGCGATCAGCCGCGTGCCCGGGGCGAGCACCTCCGGCTTCTGGACGCCGTCCTGGGTCACGCCGCGGCTCGACCAGGGGGCGAGCACGTCGTCGTCGAGCCTCGAGCTGCCACGGTCGTCGAGCGCGCCGGCGCTGATCACATAGGGGTCGTTGCCGGGGGCGTAGGAGACGGCGTTCGCGGCCGCGCCGTCGTTGCCGGCCGCTGCCACCACGACGATGCCCGAGAACCAAGCCGCCTCGACGGCCGCGTCGAGCGGGTCCGTCTTGTAGGACTCGGCGACCGTGGAGGACAGCGACAGGTTCACCACGCGGATCCCCAGCTGGTCCTTGTGGTCGACCACGAACTGGAGGCCGTTGATCACGTCCAGGACCGTGGTGTCGCCGTCGTCGTCGGAGACCTTGACCGAGACCAGGTTGGCGCGCGGCGCGATACCCATGTAGCGGCCGGCGAGCTTCCTGAGGCCGCTGTAGTTGAGGCTGTTGCCGGCGATCAGGCCCGCGACGTGCGTGCCGTGGCCGACCTCGTCGTTCGCGGTCTTCGCGCACGGGTTCGTCACGGCCGTGGCGATCACGCGCGACTGCCCGTTCGTCACGAAGTCGGGCAGGTCGCCGGCGATGCCGGTGTCGATGACCGCCACGCCGACTCCGCGGCCCGTCGCCCGCGACCACGCGCGGTCCGCGCGGGTCGTGTGCTGAAGCGGCTGGCGCAGGAAGGGGAGCGACTGGAGCGGGTGCACGTCGAGCAGGGCGGTGCGGCCCATGCGGAACGGCCTCGTGGTCGCATCCGCGTAGGGGCAGCGAACGGTCCCGCTCAGCGCCGGCCCGCCGGCGTCCGCGGTGCCCGCGGGCTCAGAGGTCGTCTCGGCGTTGGGCGTCACGGCCTTCACGCCCACGCTGTTCGACAGCTCCTCGGCCGCGTCGTCCTCCAGCATCGCGCCGAACCCGTTGATCACCGGAATGTCCGGGGAGGTCACCTGGCCGCCCAGCGCGACAACGAGCTCCTGGCCCTGGGCCGGCGTCGCGTCGTGCTCCATCTGCACGATGTACTCGGACGGAACTCCTTCCTCAGCGAAGGCCTGGCGCGCCTGGAAGGCGAGAACAAGAGTTAGTGCGATCGTCACGGCTACCGCGAAGCGAAGCCTGAAGACGATGGTGAGCTCGGCCATGCTGGATTCGTTCCTCCTGGTGGATTGATCCGGCAGCTGAGCCACCTCCGCTGTCTTGGGGAGGCCTCGGGCTTTGCGTCCCCGCCTCGCGACGGGTTTGCCCTGGTCGGTCTGGAACGACTTATCGACGGGGTGAGGGGCCGCCTGATCGGACATATGCCGATCGAACGAACGTCCAGGCCAGGCTGTGGAGCCCTACGGCGAGATCTCGCCGCGCTGGAGCGCCAGCGCGACGGCGTGGGCGCGCGTGGCGGCGTCGAGCTTCGTCATCGCGTTCCGCACGTGGGTGCGGACGGTCTCGGAGGAGAGGAAGAGCTGCTTGGCGGCCTCCTCGCCGGACAGCCCCTGCGACAGCAGCCCGAGGATCTCGCGCTCGCGCGGGGACAGCACGCGCCGGCGGCCGTTTCCCGTCTTGGCGAGCAGCGGCGCGAGCCGCGGGTCGAGGTAGTCCTCCCCGGATGCGACAGCGCGGATCGCCTGCTCGAGCTCATCCGGGTCACCGCTCTTCAGCGCGAAGCCGGCGGCGCCGGCGTCGAGGCCGTCGAGCAGCTGTCCCTCGTCGGCCGCGCCCGTGTAAAGGATGATGCGCAGATCGGGGTCCGAGGAGAGCAGGCTGCGCGTGAGCTCGGCGCCGCTCATGCCGGGCAGCGCCAGGTCGATCAGCGCCACGTCTGGCTTGCGGCGGAGGATCAGCGCCTCGGCGGCCTCGGCGTCGTCAGCAGTGCCGACGATGTGGTGTCCGGCCCGCCGTAGGAGCAGCTCCATGCCGCGCCGAAGGGCGACGTGGTCGTCGACGATGACGACGTTTACTGAAACTTCGCTTGGACCGGTCACTGGGAGTGCACTTCCCTGCCGTTTCGGGACCTACCCGCTTCTCGGCAAAAGCACCAAGTCGCTTGAACTAGGCAAGCAGGACGATCTTGCCCAGCTTTGCGCCCGCGGCGAACCTCGCGTGGGCATCCGCCGCCCGCTCGAGCTCGAAGGTCTCCGCAATCGGGACCTTCAGCAGCCCATTCTCGAAGTTGGGGAGAACCTCCTTCTCAACGAGCCGCATTGCAAGAGCTTTCTCCTCCAATGGGCGGCCCCGCAGGGTGGATCCGTGGATGCGAGCGCGCTTGTGCATGACCATCACGAGGTTGATCTCGCACTTCGGCCCGGTGCCGCCCACGCCGATGATCGCGATGCGCCCGCCCGTCGCAAGCGCGCTCAGATTGCCGCTCAGATTCGACGCGCCGACCAGCTCGAGCACCACGTCGAACGGGCCCTCGTCGGCGAACCCCTCGGGGTCGATCGCGCGAGCGCCGAGCTGCTCCACCTGGGAGCGGAGCTCCTCGCGGCGGACCGTGGCTGTCACGCGCGCCCCCGCGGCGTGCCCGAGCTGCACCGCGGCCGTGCCGACACCGCCCGCGGCGCCGTGCACGAGCAGGTGCTCCCCGGGCCGGAGGCCGGCCTGCGTGAAGAGCGCGTCGTGGGCCGTGGTGAAGACCTCGGGGAGCCCGCCGGCGGCGGGCCAGTCGAGCGACTCCGGAACCGGCATGGCGGCCCGCTCGTGGAGCACGGCGAGCTCGGCCTGCCCGCCACCGCCGACGATCGCCATGACCCGGTCGCCCGTGCTGAACCTGCTGGCCCCCGGTCCGAGCGCCTGGACCTCGCCGGCCAGCTCCATTCCTGGGATGTCGGGGGGCGAGCCGGGTGGGGCCGGATAGGCCCCCTTCAGCTGGAGCATGTCGGCCCCGTTGAGGCCGGCGGCGCGTACGCGCACGAGCAGCTCGCCCTTGCCCGGCGCCGGGTCGGGCCGTTCTTCGACGACGATCTTCCCGTCCTGGATGGTTACCGCCCGCACCGAGCGGGAATCTACTGGCCGTGTTAAGCGGGTGTAACAGGGAGCCGTCCCGGCCCCGCGTTAGGGTCGCGGGCTCCGGATGAGGCCTCCCATCCTCAGTTCGCTCGGCGTGCGGCCTCCGCTCTGGCGCGAGGCCCGCATCGGCCTCGAAGCCGCCGCGCTGGTTCGCGACCCGCTATTCCGGGGCGATGGCCTGGTCGACGGCCGCGGCCGCCCCGTCCTCCTGATCCCGGGTTTCCTGGCCGGCGACGGCTCGCTCTCGATGATGGCCGGCTGGCTCAAGCGGAGCGGCTACAAGCCGAGCCGCGCCGGGATCGTCTCGAACGTGAACTGCGCCGGCGTCCTGATGCCGCGGCTGGAGCAGCGACTCGAGCGCCTTGTGGCGCTCCAGGGCCAGCGGGCGGCGATCGTGGGACAGAGCCGCGGCGGCACGCTCGCGAAGGTGCTTGCGTCCCGGCGGCCGGACCTGGTATCCGGGGTGGTCGCGCTCGGCTCCCCGCAGGTCGACCCGCTGGCGGTGCACCCACTCGTCCGGCTTCAGGTCGAAGCCGTGAGCCGGCTCGGCTCGCTCGGCGCCCCGGGTCTCTTCAAGCGCTCCTGCCTGGACGGCGAGTGCTGCTCGTCCTTCTGGGAGGACCTCGCGCAGCCGCCGCCGCCGGGCGTGCAGCTCGTGTCGGTCTACTCGAAGAGCGACGGCGTGGTGGACTGGCGCTCCTGCCTCGATCCGCACGCCACCGAGCTCGTCGAGATCAGGGCGTCGCACTGCGGGATGGCCGTCTCGCGCTCAGCCTGGCGGGCTGTTGCGGACGCGCTCGACAGCTTCCGCGAGGCCGAGCCTCGCCGCCGCCCCGCCGCGGGTGCGAGCGTGCACCGGCTGCCGCGCGCGGCCTAGCGCCGGGCGCGCCAAGCGATCCGGCCGGTGTCGCACGAGCCGATGCGCTCGCCGTCGCTCTGGCGGCGGACCACGCCGTGCATCTCGAACGTCCCCCGCGCTCCGCGGCGCCCGAAGCGGCCGCGCAGCTCCCAGGAATATTGCTCCACCACCCGCTCGCCGTCGGGATAGGTGTACGGGCGCCGGAAGTCGTCGGCCGCGCCGAAGCGGCCACGCCGGACCTTGATCTGGTGCGCCACCACGTCGAGAGCGAGACCGATTCCGCTGGGGCAGCCCATGCGCACGGTGAGGCCCGCGCGCTGCACCAATCGTCCTTTGCGGGTTGTGCGCATGAGGAAGGGCTCGCCCTGGGTTGTCGTCCCGCGCTGCGTTCCTGCCGTTGGCGTGGGACTTCCGGTGCCGGCCTGCGGTGAGGGTCGGCGGGCGGCCCATGGGATCCGGCCGCTGTCGCAGCGCGAGACCTCCTGGCCGGTGTTCGGATCGGTGTAGGTGCTCCGTACGCGGATCACGCCGCTCGCCGCTCCTCCGGGCAGCACGCGCACGGAGAACGCGATCGTGCCCTCCGAGCGCAGGCCACCGACGTCCGGCACGCCCGGCTCGAGCTGGTCGCTGAAGTCGCTGGTGGCCCGGTAACGACCGTCATCGGTGAGGCGTGCGCCGCGTATGGTGACGCTCTCCGTAAGCGTGTCGCCGAAGCGTGGAGCGCAGGTCGTCACGAGCGTGGCGTGGGCGGCGAAGCCGCCGTCGGGCAGGACCCGGAGCGAGACGAACTGGTGGTCGTCACGCACCGCGCCGGCGCCGTAGCGCCCGGCGCGGCCGGCGTGCAGCGCCGCCGCAGCCGACGGCACCAGCGCCGCGACGCATGCTGTCGCCGCAACGGCGGCCATGAGGGTGAGGCGGGCTCGCATGGCGCTCATCTCAGCAGGAGGACCCGGCCACCGCGCCACCCGCTGCCGGAGCCGGCCGCGTTCGAGGCCGCCGCACAACGAGCGGGTATCGGCCCAGACTCGCTGGTGGTGGCCTACGACGAGGCCGCCGAAGGCGGGGCCGCCCGCCTCTGGTGGCTCCTGAGAGCCCACGGCCACGACCGCGTGGCGGTCCTGGCCGTGGGCCTGCGCGGCTGGCGCGCGGAAGGCGGCGAGCTGCGCGCCGCGCCGCCGGAAGCGGGCCCGCTCCCGCTGGACTTCCGCGAGGCCGCCGAGCTGGCGCAGCGAGCCCTTCGAAGCGCCCAACTGAATCGACAGTCCTGGATAGAGGTCGCTATAGGCCCCCTAGGCAGGATTGTCGTGTGGATGGGCTAGCCGGCCGCGCGCCAGTGGAGCGCTCGCTGCACGGTCAGCCGGAGCAGCGGCCCGGGTGGCGTCCGCTCCGCGTAGGGCTCGTACTTGGCGGCCAGCGCGGCCATGCCCTCCGGCCCGTCATCGATGGCGAGCACATCCACCCGTCCGACGAGCTGGACCCAGGCGAGCCGGCTCCAGTCGTCGTCGTAGACGTCCACCAGCAGCGCCGCCGCGGGCCGCCGCCGCAGCCGGCGGACGCGTGCCGGCTCGGCCGCTCGCTTCGGCTTGTCGTCGATCGCGCTCCAGACGGCATCGCCGGCCACCGCAAACGTCACGGGAAGCACACGCGGGCGCTCCTCGTCATCCACGAACGCAAGCCGCGCGACCCGCTCGTCGTCGAGCAGCGACCGCGCCCAGCCCGGCAATGCGTCGAGCCACATGGCCGTGAAGCTTCGCACCGCTGCAGTTCCGTCCACCGCTGCCGCCACGATGGCAGTCGATGTCCTCGACGAAGATCGTGATCGGCGGGGCCGCGGCGAGTGCCCTCGGCGTGCGGGTGGCCCGCTCGCTGTACGGACGCTGGCGGCTGCTTCCGCTCGCCGACCGTGAGCGCATCGCGGCGTTCGCGGAGGACACGAAGGACAAGGCGCTGTCCCTGCGCGGGTCCGATGACCGCGCGCGGGCCGCGGACGACCTCCGCGCCTCGAGCGAGACGCTCGCCGCGGCGCTCGTCGAGACCGCCGAGGCGGATCCTGATTTCGCCGCCGACGACGTCGCGGAGCTGCGCGAGGACCTTCGTCGCGAGCTCGAGCGACTAGCAACGGCGGACATTAAGGCTTCGCGAAGCGGTCGCGAGAGCGCCTCGCCCCCTCAGTAGGATCAGGCTCCCCGCAGGGGGGAACGTCCTCGTGAATATTTCTGACTCTGCCCAGTCCCCGGGGCCGTCGTCACGCGCCCAGGCAGCCACTCTCGAGTTTCGCGAGGCGACGAAGCGGTACCCGGGACAGGCCGAGCCCGCCGTCAACGAGCTCTCGCTCACCGTCCCCGCCGGCGAGATCTGCGTGCTGGTCGGCCCGTCCGGCTGCGGCAAGACGACGGCGATGCGGATGGTCAACCGGATGATCGAAATCACCGCCGGCGACATCCTGCTCGACGGCCAGAGCGTCAGGGAGCGCCCGCCGGCCGAGCTGCGCCGCGGCATCGGCTACGCGATCCAGCAGGTGGGTCTGTTCCCGCACCTGAGCGTGGCGGACAACATCGCGACGGTCCCGCGGCTGCTCGGCTGGGACCGCCGGCGCATCCGCGCGCGCGTGGACGAGCTACTCGAGCTCGTGAGCCTCGACGCGGCCGACACGCGCGACCGCTTCCCGGGCCAGCTCTCGGGCGGCCAGCGCCAGCGGGTGGGAGTGGCTCGCGCGCTGGCGGTCGACCCGCCGCTGATGCTGATGGACGAGCCCTTCGGGGCGATCGACCCGATCAACCGCGAGCGCCTTCAGAACGAGTTCCTCCGCCTCCAGCGCGAGATCCGCAAGACCGTGGTGTTCGTGACCCACGACATCGACGAGGCGATCAAGATGGGCGACCGCATCGCCGTGATGCAGACCGGCGGACACCTCGCTCAGTACGCCCCGCCCGCCGAGCTCCTGATGCACCCCGCGAACCCATTCGTGGAGGACTTCGTCGGCTCCGACCGTGCACTCAAGCGGCTCGCGCTCCAGCGCGTGCGCGACGTGGACCTGTGGACCGCGCCGCTCGTCCGCGTGGGCGAATCGGCGGCCGAGGCCCGCGCCAAGCTGGCGGACTCCGAGGTGCCCTACCCGCTGCTCGTGGACGACGACGGCCGGCCGCTCGGCTGGCTCACGGAGCGGGCGCTCGCGGGCGAGCGGGTGACCGACGAGTTCCGCTCGCGGCCAGACCCGGTGCTCGAACTGGACGACGTGCTCCGCGACGCGCTCTCGGACCTGCTCGCGGACGAGTCCCAGTACGGGCCGGTCGTGGACGAGCGCGGGGCCGTCCAGGGCATCCTCTCGATCGAGATCCTCGGGCACGCCCTCAACGCTGACCCCGAGCAGGTCCCGAGCGGAGCGGACGCCCCATGAGCGCGTTGCTTGCCCAGGTCCAGATCCGTGAGCGCACGGAGAACACCTGCGTATCGGACAACGGCTTCTGTCCCGGCTGGATCGTCGACAACTTCGACCGCTACCTGACCCCGTTCTTCCAGCACGTCCTGCTCACGGTCGTGGCCGTGGGGATCGGCTTCGCGGTCTCGTTCACGCTCGCCGTGATCGCCTACCGGCGCCGCTGGCTCGTGGGCCCCGTCACCCAGATCACGGGCGTGCTCTACACGATCCCGAGCATCGCGGCCTTCTTCCTCCTGCTGCCGATCACGGGCCGCGGCTTCCTGACGGCGACCATCGCGCTTGTCGCGTACTCGCTCCTGATCATCTTTCGGAACGTGCTCACCGGCCTGGACAACGTTCCGGACGAGACCAAGGACGCCGGCCGCGGCATGGGGCTCACCTCCCGGCAGCTGCTCTGGCGCGTCGAGCTCCCGCTCGCCCTGCCGGAGATCATGGCCGGCCTACGGATCGCCACGACCAGCACGGTTGGGCTCGCCACGCTCGCATTCTTCGCCGGCGCCGGGGGCCTCGGCGAACGCATCTTCGACGACATCACCTTCAAGTCGAACGTCGTCGTCGCCGGAGGGCTCGCGATCCTGCTGGCCGCGCTCTTCGACGGCATGATTCTCCTGTTCCAGCGCGCGGTCACCCCGTGGACGAGGGCGGCGCAGTGAACGCCTTCCTCGACGCGATCGACTTCATCTTCTCCGAGCGCGACTCGCCGGCGGGCGGCGCGCGCGTGGGCGGGCTCGGCGAGATCTGGGAGCTGATGTGGCCCCACCTGAAGCTCTCGGGAGCGGCGCTCGGAATCGCGTGCGCGATCGCGATTCCGCTCGGCCTCTGGCTCGGGCACCGCGGACGCGGCGCGTTCCTCGCCATCAACGCGTCCAACATCGGCCGCGCCGTGCCGAGCCTGGCGCTGATCGCGTTCTTCGTGGCGTACATCGGCGTGGGCTTCACGAACCTCACGCTCGCGCTCGTCCTGCTCGCGGTGCCGCCGATCCTCACCAACACCTACACGGGAGTGCGCCAGGTCGACCGCGATGCGGTTGACTCGGCCCGCGGCATGGGTATGACGGGGCCGCAGGTCGTCCGGCGCGTGGAGCTGCCGCTCGCGCTGCCGCTGATCTTCGGCGGCATCCGCACCTCGGCGGTCAACGTGGTGGCCACGGCAACGATCGCGCCGCTCGCGGGGGTCGTGACGCTCGGCGACCCGATCATCAACGTGAACACATACGGAGACGAGGGAAGGCTGGCGGCGGCGATCGTCGTGGCCCTCCTGGCAGTTGCGACAGAGGTCGTGCTCGGAGCGGCGCAGCGCGCCGCGACTCCAAGCGGCTTGAAAGTCAACAGAAGGGAAGCAGTCACATGAGAACGCACCGCTGGCTGATGCTCCTGGCCCTGCTGGTCGCGGCGCTGGCGGTCGCCGGCTGCGGGGACGACGACAACGGCGACAGCGCGAGCTCCTCGAAGGGCTCGAGCGACCAGCAGGCCGGAATCCAGAAGAACGACAAGAACTCGACGACCAAGGTCACGATCGGCTCGAAGAACTTCACCGAGCAGAAGGTGCTGGGCGAGATCTACGCGCAGGCGCTGACGGCGGCGGGCTACGACGTCTCCAAGCAGCTCAACCTAGGTGACGAGAAGACGGCGCTGAAGGCGCTCGAGGGCGGCGACATCAGCGCATACCCGGAGTACACGGGCACGGCGCTCCTGTCGTTCTTCGGATACACCGCCGACAAGCTCCCGACCGACCCGGACCAGGCCTACGAGCTCGCGAAGAAGGAGTTCGCGAAGCAGAACCTCACGGCCTTCCCACACACCCCGTACACGAACTCGAACGAGGTGGCCGTGACGCAGGAGACGGCCGACAAGCTGAATCTCAAGACCATCTCCGACCTGAAGCCGGTGGCGGGCGACCTGACGCTGTACGGCACGCCCGAGTGCCGGCAGCGGCTCGACTGCCTGCTGGGGCTCCAGAAGGTCTACGGACTGAAGTTCAAGAAGTTCGTGCCGGTGGCGATCGACCTCCGCCACGAGGTCCTCTCGAAGGGCCAGGCGGACGTCTCGATCGTCTTCACCACGGACCCGCAGATCTTCAAGGAGAAGTTCGTCCTGCTCGAGGACGACAAGCAGATGTTCCCGCCCTTCAACTCCACGCTCGTGGCACGCAACGACGTGGTCGACAGGGCCGGGCCTGACTTCGCGAAGGTCGTGGAGCAGGTGGACAAGGGCCTCACGGACGACGTGATGCAGGAGCTGAACGCTCGCGTCGACCTCGACAAGCAGACGCCGGAGGCCGTGGCCGGGCAGTACCTGAAGGAAACTGGCCTGGTTGGCTAACGACGTCGAGCCACTTCGCTTCGAGGGCGGCGCTCTGCTGGTCCTGGACCAGCGGGCGCTGCCCGAAGCGGAGCGCTGGATCCGCTGCGAGACCGTGGAGGCGGTGGCGGACTGCATCCGCACCCTTGCCGTTCGGGGAGCGCCCGCGATCGGGCTGGCCGCGGCGTACGGGCTCGCCCTGGCCGATGACCGCGAGGCGGCGGCCGAGCTGCTGCGCTCCACGCGTCCCACGGCCGTGAACCTCGCCTGGGCGCTCGAGCAGTGCCGCGAGGCGCCTGACGCGCTCAAGGCCGCGCGCCGGCTCCATCGCGAGCAGCACGAGGCCGACCTTCGGCTCGCCGAGCTCGGCGCGGAGCTATTCGCCGAGGGCACGCGCGCGCTCACCCACTGCAACGCTGGGGCGCTCGCCACGGGCGGGTACGGCACGGCCTGCGGCGTGCTCCGCGCCGCCTGGGACCGCGGCCGGCTCGCCGAGGTGTGGGTGGACGAGACGCGCCCGCTCCTCCAGGGCGCGCGGCTCACGGCATGGGAGCTGCGCCAGGCCGGCATCCCGCATCACGTGGTGGCCGACTCGGCGGCCGGCTCGCTGATGGCCCAGGGCCGCGTGGACCGGATCGTGGTGGGCGCGGACCGGATTGCTGCGAACGGTGACGTGGCGAACAAGGTCGGCACGTATCCTCTCGCCGTGCTCGCCGACCGACACGCCGTGCCCTTCTACGTGGCCGCGCCGCTATCGACGATCGACCCGGCCACCCCGGACGGTGCCGCCATCCCGATCGAGGAGCGCGACCCCGCCGAGGTGCTCACCGGCGGCGACGCCTTCAATCCGGCCTTCGACGTGACGCCGGCGGAGCTCGTGACCGCCATCGTCACCGAGGCCGGCGTGCTGGAGCAGCCCTACCCGCAGTCGATCGCGCGGGCCCTGGCTTCGTGATCGACGCCGACACACTGTTGGCGGGCGCGCGGCGCCCGCTGGTGCTCGGCATCGGCGGGGGCGGCGATGTGGTCGGCGCGCTCGCCACGGCCGAGGCCTGCCGCGCGCACGGCGCCAAGCCGGTGGTCGGGGGCGTGACCTGGGAGCGGCGGCCGATCGACCCGGACCCCGGGCCGCGCGCCGAGGCCGAGATCGAGGGGGCGCGCAGGCTCGCGCCGGGCGTGCTCGCGGCCACGGCCGAGACGCGCGTGCGTGAGAGCGGTGTCCTGTTCGCGGAGTCGCGCATGGCCGGGCTGCTCGGCGAGGAGACCGTGCTCGTGGACGCCACGCTCGGGCCCGAGGCGCTTGCCGACGGGATCGCCGAGGCGGCGGCCTCGCTCGGGACGGACCTGCTCGTCTTCCTGGACGTGGGCGGCGACGCGCTCGCCCACGGCGACGAGCCCGGTCTCGCGAGCCCGCTCTGCGACTCGCTGCTGCTCGCCGCGGCGGCGCGGCTGGCCGAGCGCGCCGCGAGCAGCTCCCGGCCGCGCGGCGGCGGTGTGCCGGCCGTGCTAGGCGCCGTCTTCGGCGTCGGCTGCGACGGCGAGCTGGAGCCGGACGAGGTGCTCGAGCGGATCGCGGAGGTGGCCGCGGCCGGCGGCTTCGCCGGCGCCCGCGGGCTCACGCCGCCGATCGCCGCTCGGCTCGAGCAGGCAGTCGAGGCGGTTCCCACCGAGGCGAGCGCCCAGGCGGTCCGCGCGTTCCGTGGCGAGTGCGGTGAGACCACGATCCGCGCCGGCCGGCGGACGGTGCAGCTCTCGCCGGTGGCAGCGCTCACCTTCTACTTCGACGTGACCGCTGCGGTGCGCTCCGCCGCCCGGCTCGCGGCCGCCGTGGCGGACGCGCGCGACCTCGACCACGGGAACGAGATCCTGCATGGCCTCGGGGTGCGAACGGAGCTGGATTACGAGCGTGACGCAGTTCACACAGGCTCGTAGCCCGGCCGTGGACACTTAGAGAGTGATCGAACTACTTCCCGACCGCGCTCCCGTGCTCCTGCGGCCGATCCGCGCGGACGACAAGCGGCTGCTCTCCGAGGCGCTCCGGCACCTGTCGCCGGAGAGCACGCAGCGGCGCTTCCTCGCACCGAAGCAGAGCTTCACCCGCGCCGAGCTGCGCTACCTGACCGAGGTGGACGGCAGCGACCACTTGGCGCTCGTGGCCGAGTCCCCGGCCGAGCCGGTGCGGCGCCTGATCGCGGTGGCCCGCTTCGTCAGGCTCTCCGACGACCCCGAGGCGGCCGAGGTGGCGATCGTGGTGGGCGACCACTGGCAGCGGCGCGGGCTCGGCTCGCTCATCGCGGCCCAGCTCGCGCGCGAGGCGCGCCGCCGCGGGATCCGCCGCTTCACCGCAACCATGGCTGCCGACAACGTTCCCGCACACCGTCTGATGGAGAAGCTCACGCATCACCTGGAGCAGCACCACGTCGGCGGCGGCGTGGACGAGCTGGTCCTCGACCTGGCTGCCTGAGCCGCCCCCCGTGAAGGCGGTGCTAATGTGCCGCGCCCCCGACCCGGGCCCGACTCATGAACGTCTCAGTACCCAAGGAATCGGCCACGGGTGAGCGCCGCGTCGCACTGGTGCCGGAGGTCGTCGAGCGCCTGATCCAGAGTGGGCTTCAGGTGACCGTCGAGCCCGGTGCAGGCGAGGGCGCCCACCACCCCGACGCCGCCTACGAACAGGCCGGAGCAACCACCGGCGATGGCTTCACCGGCGATGTCGTCGCCAAGGTCGCGCCCCCGAGCGCCGAGGAGATCGCACGGCTCAGCGAGGGCTCGGTGCTGATCGGCTTCCTCCAGCCGCTGACGGCCGCCGACACCGTCCGCGCGCTCGCCGAGCGCGGCGTCACGAGCTTCGCCATGGAGGCCATCCCGCGCATCACGCGCGCCCAGTCGATGGACGCGCTCTCCTCCCAGGCCACTGTCTCCGGCTACCGCGCGGCCCTGATGGCCGCGCAGGAGCTGCCGCGCTTCTTCCCCATGCTCACCACCGCCGCCGGGACCGTCCGGCCCGCCAAGGTGCTCGTGCTCGGCGCGGGCGTCGCTGGGCTCCAGGCGATCGCCACGGCGCGCCGGCTTGGCGCCATCGTCGAGGCGTTCGACGTGCGCTCGGCCGTGAAGGAGCAGATCGAGTCGCTCGGCGCGCGCTTCCTCGAGCTCGACATGGGCCTCGAGGACGCCGAGGCTGCGGGCGGCTACGCGCGCCAGCTCACCGACGAGGAGCAGCAGCGCCAGCGCGAGCTGCTCGCGGAGGAGATCGGGAAGATGGACGCGGTGATCTCCACGGCCGCCGTGCCGGGCCGCCGCGCGCCGCTGCTGGTCACCGAGCAGGCCGTGAAGAACATGAGCCCCGGCTCGGTGATCGTGGACCTCGCCGCGGAGACGGGCGGGAACTGCGAGCTCACCGAGGCCGGTCAAACCGTGGTGAAGGAGGACGTGACGATCATCGGACCGGTGAACCTGCCCGCCTCGATGCCGGATCACGCGTCGAGCCTCTACTCGCGCAACGTGCAGTCGCTGCTCGCGCTGATGGTGAGCGAGGAGGGCGAGCTGAAGCTCGACTTCGACGACGAGGTGATCGCCGGCGCCTGCATCACGCGCGACGGCCAGATCGTGCACGAGGGCGCCAAGCAGGCGGCGGGGGTGACCGCGTAATGGACCTCATTACCGAGCTGACCATCCTCGTGCTGGCCGCGTTCGTCGGCTTCGAGGTGGTCTCGAAGGTGCCGAACACGCTGCACACGCCGCTGATGTCCGCCACGAACGCCATTCACGGCATCGTGCTGCTCGGCGGGCTCTACCTGATCGGACCGGCCGAGGGCTTCCTCAACAACTTCCTGCTCGTGATCGCGATCGCCTTCGGGACGATCAACGTGGTCGGCGGCTTCCTCGTCACCGACCGCATGCTGCACATGTTCAGGCGGCGCGACTGATGTACACCGCGAGCTTCTTCCAGGACCCGGACCTGATCCGGGTGCTCTACATCATCGCCTTCTCCCTGTTCATCGTCGCGCTCAGGCTCATGAACCACCCGAGCACGGCGCGCAAGGGCAACGTCATCGGAGCGATCGGCATGACGATCGCGGTGATCGCGACGCTCCTAATCGAGTCGGTCGGCGACTACGGGCTGATCCTGCTCGGCGTCGCCATCGGCGCGGCGGTCGGAGTGCCCGCGGCGCGCTCGGTGAAGATGACCGCGATGCCGCAGATGGTGGCGCTGTTCAACGGCGTCGGCGGCGGCGCGGTCGCTTTGATCTCCTGGGCCGAGTACCGCGAGACGCTCGCGCATGGCGGCAACCCGGCGCTCGACACGCTGATCCCGATCCTGTTCGCGGCCATCATCGGGTCCGTCTCGTTCTGGGGCTCGAACATCGCCTTCGGCAAGCTCCAGGAGATCCTGCCGGGCCGCCCGATCCAGCTTCCCGGACAGCAGTTCATCAACGTCGCGCTGCTAGCCATCTGCGTGGGCTGCGCGATCGCGATCGCCTCGGGCACCGAGTCCGAGGGGCTCTTCATCCTGATCCTGGTCGCCGCGGCGGTGCTCGGCAACTTCTTCGTGCTGCCGATCGGCGGTGCCGACATGCCGGTCGTGATCTCGCTGCTGAACGCCTTCACCGGCCTGTCGGCGGCCGCGGCCGGCCTCGCGCTCGACAACGTGGCGCTGATCGTGGCCGGCATGCTCGTCGGCGCCTCGGGCTCGATCCTCACGATGCTGATGGCCGAGGCGATGAACCGCTCGATCGCCAACATCTTCAAGGGCGGCTTCGGCGGTGGCGGCGCCGCGCCGGCGGCGGGCGACGGCGAGGCGAAGCCGGTGCGCTCCACCGACCCCGCCGACGTGGCGATCCAGCTGGCGTACGCGCGCAAGGTCGTCGTTGCGCCCGGCTACGGGCTGGCCGTCGCGCAGGCGCAGCACACCGTCCGCGAACTGGCCGACGCGCTCGAGAAGCGCGGTGTCGAGGTGCGCTATGCGATCCACCCGGTCGCCGGCCGGATGCCGGGCCACATGAACGTGCTGCTCGCCGAGGCCGACGTGCCCTACGACCATCTCAAGGAGATGGACGAGATCAACCCCGAGTTCCCGCAGACCGACGTTGCGCTCGTGATCGGGGCGAACGACGTGACCAACCCCGCCGCGCGCGACGTGCCCGACTCGCCGATCTACGGCATGCCAATCCTCGACGTGGACAAGGCGGCCTCGGTGATCGTCCTGAAGCGCTCGATGAACACGGGCTTCGCCGGGATCGACAATCCGCTCTTCTACGCCGAGAACACGTCGCTCCTGTTCGGCGACGCCAAGGAGTCGGTGCAGAAGGTGCTGAAGGCCGTCGAAGACCTCTAGCTCGCGGGCGTCCCGTCCAATCTGCCGAGGTGGATGACGTTCGTGGCGGAATCCGCAACGTTTGTCATCACCTGGGGCCGGTGGGTCTTCCTCAGGGTGCTGTAGCTACGGGAGCAGCGACTCCTGGCCGGTCGCCGCGACCCTGCGCCGGCGAGGCAGTCCGGCCGCCTCGGCCAGCGCGGTCTCCACGTCGGCGAGGATGGCGCGCTCCGAGCGCGATGCGACGACGGGCTCCGTCAGGCCGTCCACGTGCACGTAGGTGCGGCGCCCGTCCTGGCGCTCGGGGCCCTCGATCGGCACGAGCGCGTAGATGCGATCGGCACGGACGAACTTGCCGTAGCCGAGCGGAATCATCCTGGGGTCGCGCTTTGCCATCGCGTCTCGTGACGATAGTGGCATGGTCGGCCGCTTCAGTGGGTAGCCCGGCGGCATGAGCGAAGAAGAGAAGACCGAGCACGAGCAGGAGATGGAGGAGGCCAAGGAGGAGATCCAGGCGCTCGAGGACGATCCGCCCGACAAGCTCGAGGACTGGCCCGACGGGAAGGCCAAGTACGAGACCTTCGGCGGCAAGGAGGGCGACCACTCCTACGACGAGGGCCCGGAGGCGAACCTCGGCCCGGACTCGGTGCGCCACCACGAGGACGGCTCGGTGGAGGTGGGCGGCGAGCAGGTCGACGACCCCGACGAGTTCAAGGGCGAGCCGATCCCCGGCGGCCCGACCGACCCGGACGCCGAGAACAACCCCGACGAACAGCGGCTCGCGTCGGACGACGACGGAGACGAAGAAGAGAGCTAGCCGGCCACGTCGACGTCGATGCGGTCCGCCTCGCCGCCGCGAGGGGTCTCCGGCGGGACGCGCAGCGCGGCCAGACCGCCTGCGCCCACCGGGCCGGACGCGGTGGCGGCACCGCGCTCCTGCACGTCCGCGAGAAACAGGCTGTCGACCTCCGCCGCGGCCTTCTGCCCCTCGCGATCCACGAGCGGCTGGAGAAGGGTGCGCAGCACGATCATCGCGCGCGCGTATGGCGGCACCACGACCCAGCGCCGTCGCTGCTCGATTCCGTCCGCAAGGGCCTTGCCCGCCTTCGACAGCGGGTACGTCTTCGCCAGCGGCCCGCTGGCCGTCTGCCGCAGCGCGCCGATGGCCGGATGCGCGTCGGCGCCGCGGACCATGTCGGTGTCGATGAAGCCGAAGTAGCCGACGCCGACGTCGACGCCGAGGTGCTTCAGCTCGGAGCGGAGCGAGTCGGCGAACGCCTCCGCGCCGGCCTTGCTGGCCGCGTAGGCCGCCATCCCGGGGGCGTGCAGCGCGGCCGCCATGGAGGCGATCACGAGCACGAAGCCCTGGCGCTCGATCACGTGAGGCAGGCACGCGCGCACGGTGCGCCAGACACCGAGCAGGTTGATCTCGATCGTGCGCTCGAAGGCCATCGGGTCCATCGAGCGCGTCATGCCCATTGGGGCGATGCCGGCATTCGCCATCACCACGTCGATGCCGCCGAAGCGCTCGACCGCGCCCGCCACGGCCGCCTCCAGCGCGTCCGTGTCGGTCACGTCGCACTCGAACCAGGCGGCGTTCTCACCGCACTGGCCGGCCACGCGCTGGAGCTCCTCGGGCTCGAGCCCCACGAGCGCCACGTTGGCCCCCCGGGCCGACACGCGCCGTGCCGTCTCGGCGCCCAGGCCGCGGGCCGCGCCGGTGATCAGAACGGTCTTCCCGCGCGTCGTCCAGTCCATGAGCAAAACCCTAGCTTGAGTAGCCTCGTGCCCGTGACAGGAGCAGCCGAGGATCTGTCCCCCGCGCGCGTCGCGGAGCTCCAGCGCGAGGGCGCGCAGCTGATCGACGTGCGCGAGCCCTACGAGCGCGACGCGGGCCGCATCCCCGACGACACAGCGCACATCGAGCTCGACCGGCTGACCGCCGAGGCGGGCTCGATCGACCGCGAGCGCACGATTGTCTTCTACTGCCGCTCGGGGAGCAGGTCCGCGCTCGCGGCCCAGGCCTTCGCGGCGGCGGGCTACGAGGCCCACAACCTCGACGGCGGGCTGAAGGCGTGGGTGGCCGATGGCCTCCCGATCGAGCCCGCCGACGGCCACGTGGCCTGACTACTCGAGCGTGAGCTGGCCCTCGTAGGGCCCGCGGCCCGTGATGCAGGCGGCGCCGCAGCGTGACGCCAGCTCGACGGCGCGCTCGATCTCCCATCCGGCGCCCAGCGCGTAGGTGAGGCCGGCGGCGAAGCTGTCGCCCGCGCCGTAGGCGTCGCGCACCGGGCCCGGAAGCTCCGCGGGGCCCCACTTGCCGCGCTCTCCCGACGCGGTCACCCACTCTCCACCGGCCGCGCCAAGCGTTCGCACCACGACCTTCGGGACCGGGTCGAGGTCGCCCTCGCGGTAGAGCTCGCCGGGGTCGCGCCCGCTCGCCACCAGCGCGTCGAGCTCCACGTGCGCCTCGGCAAGCGCGGCGAGGCCGCGCGGAGTGGCCACCAGCGTCCGGGCCCGGCGTGCCTGGCGGACCGCCTCGGGGTCGCCCGCGGTGATGTAGACGGCGTCGGTCTCGTCCAGCGTGTCCCACGCGAGCGGGTCCGCGCCGCGCGGGCCGAGGCGCGGGCCCAGCACGGTGATCGTGCGCTCGCCCGCCTCGTCGAGGTGGACGAAGCCACGGCGCTGGGGCTCGGGGCGGAAGCTGCACTCCACGTCGACGCCGAGCTCGGTCAGACCGGCCTGCGAACGGTGTCCGGCGTCGTCGTCGCCGAAGGCGGTGAAGAGGGTGGAGCTACCGGCGAGCTTCTTCAACTGGACGGAGGCCACCGCGCCGCCGCCGCCGGGCAGCTGGAAGGTGCTGGCCGCGTGGACGATCTCGCCCGGCTTCGGCACGTGCGGCACCTCGGCGAACTCGCACCACTCCACGTGCCCGACGACTGCCACCCGCATCGCCCGGGAGCTTGTCACGACCGACCGTTACCGTGCCCCGGCGATGGAGGATCCGCTGCGCATCGGCCGCAACGCCACGGTGCCGCTCTCCGAGGTGGAGCTGCGCACGAGCCGCTCGTCCGGCCCCGGCGGCCAGCACGCGAACGTGACGGCCTCGCGCGTCGAGGCCGTCTTCGACGTCTGCGCATCGCAATCGCTCAGCGAGGAACAGCGGAACCGCATCATGTCGCGCCTCGGACCGGTCGTGCGAGCGGTGGCACAGGACACGCGCAGCCAGGCGCGCAACCGCGAGCTGGCCCTCGAGCGCCTGCGAGGCCGGCTCGCAGCCGCGCTGGCGGTCCAGCGCCCGCGCCGGGCAACAAAGCCGACCGCGGCCTCACGCCGGCGCCGCGCCGAGTCGAAGCGGCGGCGCGGCGAGGTGAAGCGCTTGAGGCGGCCGCCAGAGCCGTGAACGGCGGCGTCGAGGCGTGCCTCGGGGGCGGGGCCTCCGCCGTTACTGGCCCGGTGGGGCCGCTGCTCCGCCGCCCTCGCCCGCGGGCGGGGTCGGCGCCGGTGCTGCCGGCTGTCCTGCGCCGCCGCCCTCGCCAGTCGGCGGGGCCGGCGCCGGTGTGGCTGTGCTGCCGCCGGTTCCGCCCGTGGCGGGCGGGGTCGTGGGCGCAGCCTGGGTACCGCCGTCTGTGGTGGTGTCCCTCGTGGTGGTGCGGTCGCGGGTGCTGTTGGGCGTCGTGATCTCGGGGCTGCCGCCCACGCCGAGGTCGGAGGGGGTCGTCTTGGGGTCGCTGCCTCCCCCGGTGCTCACGATCAGCACGATCAGCAGGAGGAAGATGATCCCGCCGGCGATGGCCGCGTAGAGACGACGGCGCCTGTAGACGAAGTCGGGCTCGCGGCCGGGCGGGCGGCCCGGGCCACGCGGCGGCCCACCACCCGCGCGGGGCGGCGCGGAGGGGCGCCTGCTTCCCTCGAGGACCCGTGTGGGCTGATCCTCCACGGATTCTGAAGGTATCAGTCGATACGAGAAGAACCGGGCGGTGCGAGCTAGAGCCCAGGGATGTGGCGCACCGCGAACCCGGCGGTGGAGCGGGGTGCGTCCTGCCAGCGGGTGCCGGCGCGCCCCTGGCCGCTCGTGTCGAAGCGCAGGCCGGCCACCACCATGAAGATGTGACCGGAGTTGGCGTAGATGGTGATCCACTCACCCTGTCCGGCTGCGCCGTAGTTCATGAACAGGCCCGACGTGAGCGGGCGGCCCAGCAGCCCGGCCCCGGCCAGCGCGAACGAGACCGAGCCCGAGCAGTCGTAGCCGTTGTCGCGCCACGCGCCGTGGCCGCCGCCCCACTTGTAGGGGAACTTGGCGATCTCGTTCGCCGCCATGATGACCCGCTTCACCACGTCCGGCGCGTCCTCGGGCGCCACCGCCGTGCCGTCGCCGAGCACGCGCGCCCGCGGACCCGTCTGGAGGAAGGCAGTGGTGTTGAGGTGCTTCTTGAAGGTGGAGAGCGCCGCGCGCGCCGCGCGCAGCTCCTGGCGCACCTCGGCGTCGGTGGGGGCGCCCGGGCTGGGCGCGTCAGCCGTCGGATCCGCGTCGGCGCTCTGCTGAGAGCCGGCGCCGCGCAGCTCCACCACCTGCGCCTTGGAGCGACGGGGCGCCCCCTCGTCGCGCTGTTTGGCGCGACCCTCGCGCGCCGCCTCCGGCGTGAGCACGACCTCCTCGGGCCCCTGGGCGCCGTCCGGCTTGCGGTCGCCGTCCGGGTCCCGGCCGCAGCCCACCGCGATCGCGCAGAGCGCCACGGCGCCGATGGCGGCCGCGCGCCTCAGGTCGACGGGTCCGGCGCCTGGTGCCTGGACTTCCATTCCGCGTACGGCATGCCGTAGACGATCTCCCGGGCGTCGGCGTCCTCGAGCTCGAGCCCGCGCTCCTCGGCGGCCTCCCGATACCAGCGCGAGAGGCAGTTGCGGCAGAAGCCGGCCAGCTCCATCAGGTCGAGGTTCTGCACGTCGGTTCGCTCGCGCAGATGCTGCACCAGCGTGCGGAAAGCGGCTGCCTCGAGCTCGGTCCGGGTGGCGTCATCCATGGATCTGGAACGATAGGGACGATGACTGAGTCCGACGAACCCCACGACGTCCTCGCTGCCGAGGAGTTCACGATCCCCGCTCGGGGCAACAGCGTGCCGAGCGATCCGACCGGCCTACGCGAGCCCCACGACGTGCTCGCCGCCGAGGAGTTCCCGATGCCCGCAGGAGCCGAGCCGCACGACGACGGCGGCGGTCCCGGCCTGCGCGCGTTCCTGCCGCTGGGCCTGGCCGCGCTGGTCCTGCTCGTGCTGCTCCGCCGCCGGCGCTGATGCCGGAGCTCTCGCCGGAGAACCGGATCCACATCACGGTGGACCGGGCGCTGTGCATCGGCTCGGGCGACTGCGTCGACACCGCGCCTGACGTCTTCCAGCTCGACGAGGAGGACAAGGCGGTCGTGGTCGACCCGGACGGCGCGCCCGTCGACGACGTGATCGCCGCCGCCGGCAACTGCCCGGTGAGCGCGATCTTCGTGGTCGGCGAGGACGGCGACCTCTACCCGTAAGGGCGGAGGACCCGGCTCAGACCTGGCGCGAGGCCGGCTGCGACAGCGCGGCCTCCATGGCCTCTGCCGAGAGCTGCTCGAGCCCCCACAGCATGCTGCGGGCGATGGAGAGCGACTCGCGATCCTCCTCGCGGATCCACTCGGCCTCGTCACGAGATTCGACGAAGATGCCCAGCGCGGCCCGGTACGCGTTCAGACGCGCCGGCCGCATGACGATCGTGCCCGCCCCACCGACCAGCTCGCGGAGCTCGTCGGCCAAAGCTGTGAGCTCACGGAACTCGATGACGTCGTCCGCCGACATGTCCGTGTTCCGGAACCGCTCCGCGCAGCTCGCGGCAACGGCGTGCGCCGACGCCCCGATCTCCTCCTCACGAAGATCGAAGACCGCGTGCACGACGGGCTCACCCTCGAGGTCATGCGTGATGTCGATGTGCTGCCGTTCCATGGCTCCTACGACACTATCGGCGGACAACCGCCACGTCGTGATATCCGCCACATACCCCGCAAACTGGCGCAAATCACCTCAGGAGGATCTTGCGCGCACTTTGAAGGGCTGGTCTAAGGCGGACCCCAACCGTCCGGGGGAGGATGAGCCCCTCGTCCAGTGCCTTCGGGGATGGCTGGGCTAGGCAGTCGGGCGACGGCGCCAGAGAGAACTGATGCTCACGCCGCTTCTGCCTGCGACGGCACGAGGACTCGGACGATCGGTCCGCCTGGCCACGCCGTTGAGGCCGGCCAAGAAACGCCACACCAATCCGCTTGGTCTCGAAACGGACCACGTGTAGGCGCGGTCGGCGCCACTGCGCCCACCCGCGGGTGGTGACGGCGGCGGTTTTCGCGGGCAAGGCGCTGTGCGCCTTGAACGCCGAAAATCGACCGCCGGAGACAGGCCCCGCGGCCTGGGCGCTAGAGCCCTAGCGCGCCCAGTACGACGTGCGCTTGCGGGCGCCCGCCCATGAGAGGCCGATGTGGATGTGGTCCATGTGGGCCTCGGTGCGGTTCACGCGCTTGCGGCGCTTTCCGCGGTCCGTGAAGCAGACGGAGTAGTTGCCCATGCGATCGGCGCCCGACCACCACGAGTGGCAGTTCCAGATGATCTCCTGGATCCCCATCCGGCGTGCCAGCGCATGCTCGTTCCCGGCGTCGTCGGTGGCCAGCCACAGGTCGATCAGCCGGCGCGCCTCGCGGCGGTCGGCCGGGCTGGCGGCGTCGAGGTGCCAGTCGATGGCGCGGCCCTCGGCGTGGAGCGAGGCGCTGTTCTTGCCCCAGCGCTCGCAGCGCATGATTCCCCAGAAGGAGCCCTTGGCGTTCTTCTCGAGCCAGTCGACGAGTGCCAGTGCGCCGGGTGTGGGGTGCTTGCGGCAGTCCCGCGCCTTGTCGTACGCGTAGTCGTCGATCGGCTCGGAGAAAGCGAGCGCCGACGCCGTCGACACGGACAGCAGGAGAAGGGTCAGGAGGGCGAGCCGGAATCGCACTCCGTCAATATCGGCAGATCTCTCAGCGCCCGTAGACCAGCTTGAGCAGCCGCGCCACGAAGCGGGTGCGCCGCCGGGTGTACGGCATCATGTGGAGGTCCCTCTTCATCGGCGCGAAGGTGGTGACGAGGACGCTCTGCTTCTTCGTGTACTTGCGGATCCCGTCGGCGCCGTGCCGGGTCCCGAGGCCCGACTCCTTCCAGCCGCCCATCGGCAGCTCGAGCGCCACGTAGTTCACCTGGGCGTCGTTCACGGTGACGGCGCCCGCCTCGATCCGCCGCGCGAGCCGCTCGCCCTTCGACGCGTCCTTCGTCCACACCGACGCCTGGAGCCCGTACGGGCTGTCGTTCGCGAGCCGCACGGCCTCGTCGGCGTCGCGCACCTTCATGATCGGGACGGTCGGGCCGAACGTCTCCTCGGTCATGCACGCCATCGTGTGGTCGACGTCGACGAGCACGGTCGGCTCGAAGAACGTGCCGCCGTTCTGGTCTGACCGCCCGCCGCCGACCAGCACGCGCGCGCCCTGCTCCACCGCCTCCTTCACGTGGCGTTCCACGATGTCCGCCTGCGGCGGGCTGATCACTGCGCCGAGGTCGGTCGAGCCCGGTCCGCCAGGCGCTCCCTGGCGCAGCTCGCGCACGCGGTCTGTGACGAGCCGGACGAAGTCGTCGTAGATCGGCTCCTCCACGTACACGCGCTCGGTGGAGATGCAGGTCTGGCCCGCGTTCTGCATCGAGTAGTGGACCGCCGCGTTGGCGGCGCGCTCGATGTCCGCGTCGGAGCAGACGATCATCGGGTCCTTGCCACCCAGCTCCAGCGCGACCGGGGTGAGCGTCTGCGCGGCGCGCGCCATCACCTTCTTGCCGGTCGCTGTCGAGCCCGTGAACATCACGAAGTCGACCTCGTCGATCAACGCCTCGGCGGTCTCGCCGTAGCCCGGCACCACCTGGTAGACGTCGTCCGGCAGCCCGCACTCGCGCAGCATCTCGCCCATCAGCATCGACGTGAGCGGCGTGACCTCGGACGGCTTCAGGAGCACCGCGTTGCCGGCCATCAGCGCCGGAATGCAGTCACCGAACGAGTTCGTGAGCGGGTAGTTCCAGGGACCGATCACGCCGGCGACCCCGAGCGGCGCATAGCGCACGATCAGCTTGCGACCCTTGGCGAACGGCGACGCGGTCTTCACGCGCTCCTCCGCGAGGTAGCCCTCCGCGTTCTTCGCCCAGAACGCGAACGCGCCCTCCGCGTAGCTCACCTCCGCCAGCAGCGCGTCCTCGTAGGCCTTCCCGGTCTCCGAGACGATCGTGTCGATCACCCGGTCGGCATTGTCCGACACCCACTTCTGGCAACGCTTCATGACGGCTGCGCGGCCGTCGAAGCCGAGCGCCTCCCAGCCCGGCTGAGCGAGCCGTGCGCGGGCCACCAGCGCGGCCACGTCCTCGGGCGCCACCACCGGCACCGTCGCGATCACCTTGCCGGTGGCTGGGTTCTCGACCTCGATTGCGGCCGTGTGTAGCTCGGTAGCGCTCATGGATCCCTGAAAGCTATCCGGTTCCGGGCGCCGATCCGCCGAAGGAGCGGCGCCGCGCGCAGGCCGGGACGGCCCGCCAGCGCCAGCGCGCGGGCGCCGAGCCCGCGCCAGGGCGGGACCGTGCGCACGAGCCGCTTCGAGTCGAGCAGCGCGACCGCGTGATCCGCCACCTCGTCGACCGTGAGGAGACGCGGCCCGGACCAGTTGATCGCCGCCGCCGGCTCGTCGTCGTGCTCGCGCAACAGCGGCGTGTCCGCGCCGTCCGGGCAGAGCGCGTGGACGGTGATCGGGATGCCCGCGTCGAGCAGGTCGCCCTGGAGCGAGCCCGTGAAGCCGAGCACCGCGTGCTTCGTGGCGGCGTACATCGCAAGCCCGGGCACCGGCCCGAAGGACGACATCGAGGCGATGTTGACGATGTGGCGGTTCTGGCCGCCGCCGGCGCGCATCGCGTCCACGGCCGCGCGCGAGCCCCAGACCACGCCGAGCACGTTCACCTCGCAGGTCAGGCGCACCTGGTCGTCGGAGTGCTCCCACGCCGGCCCGGTCTGCATCACGCCCGCGTTGTTCACCCACACCTCGAGCGGCCCGTGCTCCGCCGCCGCCCGCGCCGCCGCACGGTGCGCCTCGGGATCGCGCACGTCGAGCTCCATCGAGAGGCCGCCGAGCTCGGCCGCCGTAGCAGCGGCGGCATGTGCGTCCACGTCGGTCGCGAGCACCGTGTAGCCGCGGCCGGACAGCCGCTGCGCGATCGCGCGGCCGAAGCCCCGTCCGGCACCCGTCACGACCGCAACGCCCGGCACGGCGCGAGCGTACCAAGTTGGCTGGCCAGCCAGATGGGTCGAGCGGTAGGCTGCGCCGCATGGCGATCGCAGAGGTGAACGGGCAGCGGCTCTACTACGAGGTGCATGGAGACGGCGAACCGCTCCTCTGCATTCACGGGCTGGCGTGCGACACGCTCGCCTGGATCCCGCAGGTCGAGGCGCTGTCCGCCGCGCACCGCACCGTCATCTTCGACAACCGGGACGTCGGGCAGTCGTCGATGGCCGAGGGCGACTACGAGATCGCCGACATGGCGCGCGACGCGCTCGCCCTTGCCGACGAGCTCGAGCTCGACAGCTTCCACCTGCTCGGCGTGTCGATGGGCGGCGCGATCGCGCAGGAGCTCGCCGTCCAGGCGCCCGAGCGCGTGCGCACGCTGACGCTGGCTGTGACCTTCCCCGCCGGCAGCGCCTACGCCCGGCGGCTCTCGGAGGTCTGGAGCGCGCGCGTCAGGCAGATCAGCCGCGAGCAGCACGTGGACGAGCTGATGCTGCTGAACCACTCGGAGCCGTTCTTCGAGGACCAGGGGATGGTCGACTTCATCCGCGCAGCGATGCTCGGCAACCCGCACCCGCAGCCGCCGGAGGCGTTCGGCCGCCAGCTCGCCGCGTGCGGGCGCCACGACGCGCGCGCGGGCCTCGCCGGCCTCACCATGCCGACGCACGTGATCGGCGGCGAGCAGGACATTCTCGTGCCCGTCTGGAAGTCGAGGGAGATCGCGTCGCTGATCCCGGGGGCGAAGCTCACCGTCTTGCCCGCGGCGCCCCACGGCCTCTCGCTCGAGCGCGCCGAGGAGTTCAACGGCGCGGTGCTCGAGTTCATTCGCGAGGCTGCTGCGACCCCCGCGGCCTAGCCACCTCCGCGACGGCCTCGTCCAGGTCCGTGTGAACGGGCGCGGCGCGGCCGAACTCCACGATCTCCAACACGCGCGAGACCGGCCTTCCGGGCGGAGCGACTATGTGCAGCTCCTGGCGGTGGCTCCCCACCTGGCGGGCAAGCGAGAACAGCATCGAGACGCCGCTCGAGTCCATGAAGTCGAGCCCGCTCATGTCGACCACGACCCCGCGTGCCGAGCTTGGGACCGCATCGGCTATCTGCTTCCCGGTCGGCACCGCCACGGAGATGTCGAGCTCGCCGGTGAGCTTCACGACCACGACTTCGCCGCGCTCTTCGATGTCCACGGAAATGAGGTCGTCCATCATCTCGCCCCCTCATCTTGCCCGAGCCTCCGGCGGAGGCTCACCGTGGTCCCGCCCTCGGCCGGCTCGATCGCGACGTCGTCCATCAGCGTCCGCATCAGCTCCAGGCCCCTGCCGTGGTCGTCCTCGCGCTCCGGCCGCCAAGCGCCCCTGTCTCGGATGGCGACCTGGATGTCCTTGCCGTCACGGCTGCCCGACACCTCGAAGCGGGCCCCATTGCCGGTCCCGGCGTGCTCGATCGCGTTCGTCGCGGCCTCGCCGCACGCCGTGATGATCTCGGCCACCTCGAGCTCGTCGGCCCCCGCGTGGCCGAGCCAGCGCCGGAGCATGCTGCGGATCGTGGCGAGCGACCCGGGCTCGGCCGGGAACTCGACCGTGAAGCGGTCCGGCACGGGCATGTTGTGAAGCGTGAGCAGCGCGACGTCGTCGGCGGCCCCCTCGCTCGGGACCAGCGTGCTGAGCAGGTGGTCGAGCAGGCCCTGCGGATCGTCCGGCGCCTCGGTCACGCGCGCGGCGAGCTCGGCAAGGCCGTCGTCGATGTGCTCCCCCGGGCGCTCCACCAGACCGTCCGTGTAGAGCAGGATCGAGCTGCCCGGCTCGAGCGGCGCGCTGGCCTCCTCGTAGGTGGGGAACGGCAGCACCCCGAGCGGCACCGACGCCTCGCCCGTCAGGAAGCGCGCCTCGCCGTCCGCGATCACGATCGGCGGCGGGTGCCCCGCGTTCACCCAGCGGACGGTGCTCGCGCCCGGATCGACGATCAGGTACAGCATCGTGGCCATCTGAGTGTCCTCGGCCTCGGTCCAGAGCAGTCGGTTGAGCCGCTCGACCACGTGCCCGGCGTCGTGCCCCTCGAGTGCGTACGCCCGCAACGCGCTCCGCAGCCGGCCGACCATCGACGCGCCCGCCAGGCCCTTGCCGGCCACGTCACCCATCACGAGCCCCACCGCACCGCCCGCGATCGGGATCACGTCGTACCAGTCGCCGCCCACCTCGGCCTCCGAGGCCGCCGGGAGATAGCGAGCCGCCACCTCGAGCCCGGGCAGGTCCGGAAGCCGCTCCGGCAGGAGGCTGCGCTGGAGCGTCTCCGCGATCCGGTGCTCGCGCTCGTACACGCGGGCGTGCGCGATGGCGAGCCCGACCCGCTCGGCGGCCAGGCGCAGCAGCGTGAGGTCCTCACCCGTAAAGACGCGCGCGGGCTCCGCGCCCGCCACGAGCACGCCCGTCACCTCGCCCTCGGCGAGCAGCGGCACGCCGATCAGGGTGTCCTCGCGACCGAGCATCGCCTCGCGCGACTCCGCCACCCACACGGCGAACTCCTCTCCCTCGGGCTGGTCGCCGGGCGCCGAGGCACCGGGCGTGAGCACGCCCCCCTCGTCGGACAGGTAGATCGTCGCCGCGCCCGCGTCGAGCACGCCGTGGACCTGCGCCGCGAGATCGCGCAGGATGTTGTCGAGGCTGCGGTGCGCGAGCGCGGCGTCCACGAGTGCCTGCATGCCGCCCACGAGCCCGGCCATGCGCTCGGCCTCGGCGCGCGCCGCCTGCTCCCTGAGCAGCGCCTCGCGCTCGGCCTGGCGGCGCAGGCGCTCGGTCACGTCCCTGATGAAGCCGGAGACGAACACCTCGCCGCCCATCTCGACCTTCGAGACCGTCGCCTCGCCCGGGAAGCGGGTCCCGCTGCGGTGCTTGAACTCGACGTCGAAGCGGGTGGTGGCGAGCGGGTCCTCGCTGGCGACCAGGGCGAGGCGGCGCTCGTCGTGGCGGTCGCCGAACTCCTCCGGCACGATCAGGTCGCGCATCGCCTTGCCGAGCGCCTCCTGCTCGGTCCAGCCGAACAGGCGCGCGGCGGCGGCGTTCCAGTTCGTGATGTACCCGTCGCGATCGAGCGTGATGAACGCGTCGGGCGCCGTGTCGAGCACGAGGCGCATCCGCTCCTCCGACTCCTCGAGCTCGCGCGCGTGCCCGTGCAGGCGGCCGAGCAGGCGCGAGATCAGGAGCCCGGCCACCGCGGGCGTGCCCACGGCGAGTAGCCAGCGGACCACGACGCTGTCCGGGTTCTGCACGGCGAGCACGACGGCGTAGGAGACCGCGACGATCGCCAGCTGGACGATCGCCTCGCGCAGCGGAAAGAAGTAGAAGGCGTACAGCGCCGTCCACATGTAGAGCAGCGGGTAGAGCGTGGACGGGCCCGCGTAGTGGTTGGCGAAGCTGATGATCACCGTGCCCGCCACCAGCACCACGTGGATGTGCCACTCGCGCAGGCGGTCGGCGCGCAGCCAGATGATCGCCGAGATGACGTACGCAATCGACGCGAGCACGATCAGCGCCCAGTCGCGCACCTCCGCGGAGTGCGGGAACGCGAGCGTGAGCAGGCCAAGCGTCGCGCCGGTGGCGAACAGGTACGCGAGCGAGCGCGCCTTTACACGAACGTCGAACAGCCCCGGCAGCTGACTCACCGGAGGCACGGCCTAGTAAGCGCTGCCGCCGCCCCGTGCCGAGAGCCGGGCCAGCGCCTCGTGGCATTCCACGACCCGGCGCTTCACCGGGTCCTCGTCGCGCCGGTCGTGGACCAGGTCCCAGGTCTTGTCCGCGACGTCGCGAGCCGTCTCCGCCGTCGCCTGCTCACAGAGCATCTCGACCAGCTTCAGCTCGAACTCCGCGAGCTGCGCGGCCGGCTCTCCGGGCTCCATGCGCGGCAGCGGGTCACGGGTCGCCTCCTTCCACATCTGGGTCGCCATCACGAGGCGGTTGCGCAGCTCCATCTGGTCCACGGCGCGCAGGCTACTCCGGCGCGCCGCGCCGGGCAGCGAGCCGTTTCAGCAGCGGGAGCGGGTTGTGAGTCGCGCCGGTGGTGCCGCGCCCGTCGCGCACCTCGAAGTGCAGATGGTCGCCCCAGCACGACCCCGTGCATCCCACCGCGCCCACGCGCTCGCCCATCCGAACCGAGTCCCCGGGCTCGAGCCGCGTGGGCCGACGCATGTGGAGGTATACGAACGTTCGCCTCGCCTCGCGGCTCCAGACAGCGAGGTAGTTGCCGCGGCCGCCGTCGTTCCCCGTCTCCACGACGCGCCCGTCCCGGATCGCCACGAGCGGAGTGCCGGCCGGAGCGAACACGTCCTGGCCCTCGTGCACGTGGCCGCCGCGGAAAGCGCCGAAGCGCGCGTCGGCCTCGCCCCAGTCCGGCGCGGCGCGCATCGGGAAGACCGCGTCGGGACGCGCGGCGGCACGCTCGCTCTCGCGTTCGGCGAGCTGTCCGGCGGCCTGGAGCGTGGGCGCGAGAGGAATGAGCGCGGCGACGGAAAGCAGCGCGCGCGTACCTGAAACGGAAACCCTCGCGGCGCAGCGGGCACCGCCCGCTGCTTGCGCAAGGCGTCGCATCGAAGTCGCAGAGCGTAGCGTTGAGCCATGCCGACAGTGCATCTGCTTCGGGTCTTCTGCGCCGAGGACGGCAGCGGCGGGAATCTGCTCGCGGTGTTCCCGAAGGGCGCCGACGTGCCGGCCGAACGCCGCCAGGCGGTGGCAGCCGACCTGGGCCTGAGCGAGACCGTGTTCGTGGACCACGCTGAGCGGGGTGAGATCCGCATCTTCACCCCGGCCGTGGAGCTGGACTTCGCCGGGCACCCGACGGTGGGCACCGCCTGGCTTCTCGGGGCCGACCGGCTGCTCGTGCCCGCCGGTGAGCTCACTGTCGCGCGCGAGGGAGAGCAGGTCTTCGTGAGCGCTCGCCCGGAGTGGGGGCCGCCGTGGGAGTTCGCGCAACTCGCCAGCGCCGACGCGGTCGAGGCGCTCGAGGGTCCGCCGGGCGGCCATGACCTGCTCGGCGCGTGGGCCTGGATCGACGAGGACGCCGGCACCGTCCGCGCGCGGATGTTCGGCACGCGCATCGGCATCTTCGAGGACGAGGCGACCGGCTCGGCCGCCACGAAGCTGTGCGTGCAGCTCGGCCGCCCGATCGACATCCGCCAGGGCCGCGGCTCGCGCATCCTCGCCCGGCCGGGCGACGACGGCTTGGTCGAGATCGGCGGCCTCAGCGTCGAGGACGACGTGCGCGACTACGTGCTGCCCTGAGCGGAACTCAGGTGGCGCCGGGTCCGGGCGACATGAACGCGATCGCGGGGCCCACCTCCGCCTCGGGGCGGAGCGTGGCGATCCGGCGCCCCTCCTGCATCGCGTCGCGCGGGCTGCCGAGGAGGTCGCCGAGCACCGCCGCCGTGCGATCCAGGTCCTCGACGAGGAACGCCAGCCCCCATAGGCGGGCGGGGCCGTCCGGGTCGCGGGCCACGGGTGTCCCCTCGGGCGCCTGGACCACCTCGAGGATCGGCTCGCCGGCGCGGAAGAACGCCTGCCGGGTGGAGCCCCCGGGAGTGGCGCCCCTGCGCCGGCGGCGCAGGTCGAAGCCGTCGGCCTCGAGCTCGTCGACGGTCCTGTCGAGGTCGGGTGAGAGCATCACGACGTGGTCCACCCGGAGCGCGCCGTTCAGATGCGCGCCCGCGGGAGGCACGGCGCCCCGCCCCGCGGCCGGCGGTGGGTCGTCGCCGAGCGTCCAGCCGAGGATCCCGCGCCGCTCGCCCTTCCCCACGAGCCGCAGCCGCACGCGCGACACCGTGCACACGTCATTCTCGACCTCGAACCCCGCCGCGCTCCAGGCGGCGGGCTCGTCGGCGATCTCGAGCTCGTCGATGCTCGGCATGGTCGGGACGCTACCCACCGCGCGCGCCTCACCACTCCGGTGGAACGGCGCGGTAAGGGGTCCGGTTTGGCGCTACTTCGGCTGCTTCAGCTGACCGGGCGGCAGGCTGCCCGCCAGCCCGGGTGGCCGCGTCCGAGCCGCCGGCGGTGGCGCTGCCTGGGCCTGTGCCTTCGGCTCAGCCGGCGGCTTCGTCTTGGGCGCCGGCTTCGGCTTCGCCTGGCCCTGCGCGGCCCGGCTCTGGCCGGGCGGGGTCTGGCGCTCTGCCTTCATCGCCCTGCGCGCCGCCGCGGTCTCCTGCCCGAGCGCCTTGCCCTGCGAGCGGGCGGCGCGCCGCTCCGCGCCGCGGAGTCCGTGGCTTCGCTCGGAGCTGGTCCGCGCGCCGTGCGAGCCGGGCTTCTTCGCGGCCACGCCGTGGCCCCGAGTGGCCCTCTCCCCGGGCGCCGCGCCCGTCGGGGCGGGCGCCATGCTCGCCGGCGCGGGCGCCACCTTCGCCGGCGCGGCGTCGCGCGCCCGGTCCCCGACCACGCCCCCGGCGACGACGCTCCCGCCCGCCACCACGGCGACGATCGCGACCTTGGCCGCCGCCGCCGAGCCGAGCAGCGCGCCACCCGCGGCCGCCCCGCCCGCGGTGGCTCCCGCGCCGCCGCTCAACCCCGCGGCGCCGAGCACGCCCGACTTGAGTCCGAACGTCGGCGTGACGGGCAGTGCCGCCGCGAGCAGCTTGCGCTGGTGGCGCACCTCCTCGCGGTACGAGCTGCACGACTCGCAGTGGCGCAGGTGGTGGCGCAGCTCGTTGCGCCGCAGGGCGCCACCGCGAAGCGTGGCGAGCTGCTCACGGATCTCGTCGCACGGCGTCTCGCGCGCCACACGCCGCTCGATCAAGCCGCTCCGCGCCCGGAACACGATCGCCTTCACGGCCGCCACCTCGCAGCCGAGCACCGTGGCGACCTCGGCATGCGAGAGCCCGCCCGCCTCGGCGAGCAGGAGCGCCGCGCGCTGGTCGTCCGGCAGCTCGCGAACGTCGGCCAGGAGCTCGCGCAGCTCGGCGCGGCGCTCGACCTGCTCGCTGAGCCCCTCCGTGGGAACGTCCTGAAGCTCGGCCGGCTGCTCGCGCCGCGCGCGCAGTATCGATAGGCAGCGGTTGCGCGCGATCGTGTAGAGCCACGCCGTGAGCGCGATGCGCCGCTCGCCGCCGCGCTGCATGTCGCGGAAGGCGGCGGCAAAGGTGTGCTGGACGGCGTCCTCGGCCTCCTCGCGCGAGCCGAGCATGTGGCGGCAGAAGGCGAGGATGCCCGCGCCGTGCCGCTCGAAGAGGACCTCGAAGGCCAGCTCGTTGCCGCGCCGGATCTGCTCGACGAGCCGATCGTCGCCGGCAAGGGCGAGCAGCCGCTTCGACCGGAACGGCCCGAGCGGCATCGGCGTGGTGACCGTCGCTGCACGCATCGCCCCTGGGTTGTACCCATTCGCATCGCCCATAGGAACGCAGTCGTCACCGGAAGGTTCGCGCATAACCCACGAACCTTTCGGCCGGACCCGCGTTTGACCCCACATGAAGAAGATCACGCTAGTGGTCGGGCTCGCCGTGGCCCTCGTGGTTCCCACCACAGCCATGGCCAAGCCGACCCCAGATAAGGCCGACAAGCGCGCCGCCAAGCAGGAGTGCCGAGAGCTTCGCGGACACTCCGATGCCACTCGTGAAGCGTTCCGGACCCGGTACCGGAGCTTTTCAGCCTGCGTGAAGTCGCGGGCCGCCGAGGAGGCGCAGGAGGAGCAGACCGCTCACAGGAACGCCTCCAAGGACTGCCGCGCGGAGCGCGAGACGCTCGGTGACGAGGCGTTCCGCGAGAAGTACGGCACCAACGCCAACAAGCGGAACGCGTTCGGCAAGTGCGTCTCGCAGAAGGCTCACGAGAACGAGGAAGCGGCCGACGAGCAGGACCAGCAGGAGGCCGCCGCGTTCAAGAACGCAGCGAAGGAGTGCGCCGCGGAGCGCGAGACGCTCGGCGACGAGGCGTTCGGCGCCAAGTACGGCACCAACGCGAACAAGCGGAACGCGTTCGGCAAGTGCGTGTCGCAGAAGGCGCGGGAGGACGAGCCGCCCTCACAGGGCTAGACCTGCCGAAGGTACGGCGCCGCGTCGAGGAACTCGTAAGGAAACGCCTCGGCGCGGTGGCCGTCTCGTCCGTCCATCGCGTCCGCCGAGCAGAGCGAGTTCAGCACGGCCTCGTGGACCAGCTCTGCGGCGCCCTCGAATAGGTTCCGCATCGCGACCGAGTCGTCGCGCAGGAAGCTGAGCGCGTCGCGATCGCGCTCGGAGCGGTGCGCCAGCCTGTGCGCGGTCGAGAACGCGATCACGTACTCGCCGCTCGCGTTCGTCGCGACGCTGCCCGCGCGGCCAAGCCCGAACGTCCCGCGTGCGGCCAACCGCCGGAGCTGGCGCTCCGACATCGGCGCATCCGTGCCGAGCACGATCATGATCGAGCCGCCCTGGTCCGGCGGCTCGGGCGCCTCCGGCGCCGGCGCCGCGCCGGGTCCGACGAGCAGGTGCAGGTCGCGCCGTGAGCCGTAGTTCGACACGATCAGGCAGCCGAGCGCGTGGCCGTCGATGACGCGCGAGGACGTGCCCACGCCCGACTTGAAGCCGAAGCAGGTGGTGCCGGTGCCCGCCCCCACCGCGCCCTCGCCGACCTCGTCGGAAGCCGCCGCCGCGATCGCGTCGAGCGCGTGCTCCGGACGCACGGCGAGGGCGCGCGCGTCCGACAGCCAGCCGTCGAAGCACTCGCCGACGATGACGTTGATCGTGTCGCGGTCGCGCGCGGCGTCGGGGTTCTGCTCGAGCAGGTGCCTGAGCCCGCCCTCCCATGCCGGGCCCACGGCCAGCGTGTTCGTGAGCAGGATCGGACTCTCGACCGTGCCGAGCTCGGCCAGCTGCGTGAGGCCCGCCGCCTTGCCGTAGGCGTTCACCGCGTGGTAGCCGCCGAGCACCTTCTGCTCGTAGAGGTTGCCGCCGTGGGGAAGGATCGCCGTGACGCCGGTGCGCAGGCGGTCGCCCTCCACGATGGTCGTGTGGCCCACAAGCACGCCAGGCACGTCGACGAGCGCGTTCAGCTCCCCCGTGGGGAAGCGTCCGACTGCGTAGCCCAGCTCACGAAGCCTCTCGCGCACCAACTGGGCAGCTTAAGCGGGACGGAAAGTGGGAACTGTGCTGGGGACCAGGCTGACTAGGGAAGGAGCCCCATGTACATCGGTGTCGGAACGATCGTCCTGATCCTCGTGATCATCCTGCTGATCGCGTTCGTGTTCTAACGAAGCGCGGCGCGGCGAGCTGCGGCGCGGTGCTTCAGCACCGCGCGGCGCTTCGCCGCACGCCGCTTCGCCGCGCGCCGCTTGGCCGCGCGGCGCTTGGCGGCGCGGCTCTTCGTCGAGCTCTTGCTCGTAGTCGCCGTGCTCACCCCTGTACCGGTGTTCTGGGCGATCCAGGGCCGCAGCGTGTCGTCCCCGACACGGCCATAGACGCCCGGCTTGCCGGGCCGCGCGCAGCCCTCGCCGAAGCTGGTCGTGCCGACCACTCGCAGCGCCCCGGCGGAGGTGCGCCCGAACATCGGGCCGCCCGAGTCGCCCTGGCAGGTGTCCACCCCGCCCTGCGGGAAGCCGGCGCAGACCATGGTGAGCGGATCGAAGTCGCTGTAGGCGCCGGCGCAGTACTGATCGGTCGTGATCGGGACCTCGGCCTTCTGGAGGTTGTCCGGCAGGTCGCCGTCCTCCTCGGTCACGCCCCAGCCGACGATCGTCTCGAGCGTGCCCGGGGTCCAGATGCTGCGCTCGCCCGCGCCCGCCACCTGGGTGGGCGTCATGGTCGAGCTCTGCGAGAGCTGGAGCAGCGAGATGTCGTAGCCCGAGGTGAGCAGGTAGTCCGGGTGCATGACGACGCGGCTGACCCCGCGCTTCTCGCCGTCGTTCTGCGTGACCCCGCCGATCCGCGCGCTGATGAGCGGCGTCGGCCAGCTCGCCGGCGAGGCGACGGTGCCCGCGGTGATGTTGCTGCAGTGCCCGGCCGTGAGGACCCAGTCGGGCGTGATGAGCGTGCCGGTGCACAGGAACGGCCCGAACGTGATCTCCGCCACCGCCGGAAACTCGCCCGGACTCGCGTTGCTCCCGCCGACAACGGCGGAAGACGGGGCGGCGGCCACGCACATCAGCGCGGCGGCGGTGGCGGACACGGCCAGGAACCTGCGGAACGTGCTCATGTGTGTCGTAACGCACACTGGGAGCGAAACTTGCGGGTAGATTCCCCCTATGTCGGCTGAGCTGCCGCCCGGGCCGCGGCTTCCGCGAACGCTGCAGACGATCGGCTGGTGGAGCCGCACGATTCCCTTCCTGGAGCGCGCCCGCGAGCGCTACGGCAAGCGCTTCACGATGCGGCTGCTGCAGTCCCCGCCGTTCGTGCACCACTCCGAGCCGGAGCACCTCAAGGAGATCTTCACCGCGCCACCCGAGGTGCTTCACCCGGGAGAGGGCGCGAAGGTGCTGGAGCCGGTGGTGGGCGCCAACTCGGTGATCCTGCTGGACGAGCGACCCCACCTGAGCCAGCGCAAGCTGATGCTGCCCGCCTTCCACGGCGAGAAGATGCAGCGGCTGGAGGGGCTGATGGAGGAGGTCACCCGCCGTGAGATCGCGGGCTGGCCGCGCGGCGAGGCGGTGGAGCTCCACCCGCGCCTTCAGATGCTCACGCTGGAGATCATCCTGCGCGCGGTGTTCGGGCTCGACGACGGCGCGCGGCTCGACGCGTTGCGTGAGCGGCTGTCGCGCATCCTCCGCTTCGGCTCGCGCCCCTCTTCGCTGCTGCCGGTCCTCCAGCGCGGAAAGACCTGGCGCGAGTTCGAGCAGCGCCGCGCCGAGGCCGACGCGCTGATCTACGAGACGATCGACGAGCGCCGTGCGAACGGCGGGGGTGACGACGTGCTCGCCATGCTCCTGGACGCGCGCCACGAGGACGGCTCGCCCATGTCGCCCGTCGAGCTGCGCGACGAGCTGATGACGCTGCTCGTGGCCGGCCACGAGACGACCGCCTCCGAGCTGGCCTGGGCGTTCGAGCGCCTCACGCGCACGCCGGAGGTGCTCGCGCGGCTCACCGAGGCGATCGACGCCGGAGACGACGACGCGTACCTCACCGCCACCGTCCACGAGACGCTTCGTCGCCGCCCGGTGCTGCCGAACGCGGCGCCGCGGCTCGTGATGGAGCCGGTAGAGATCGGCGGCTGGCACTACGAGCCGGGCGTATGCCTGCTCGCCGACGCCTACCTGCTCCACCACGACCCGGACATCTATCCCGACCCGTACGCGTTCCGCCCCGAGCGCTTCCTGGACGAGCAGCCGGGCACCTACACCTGGATCCCCTTCGGCGGCGGGCGCCGCCGCTGCCTCGGAGCGAGCTTCGCGATCCTGGAGATGAAGATCGTGCTGCGCGAGCTGCTTGCCGAGAACGAGCTCGCACCCGCCACTCCGGAGGACGAGGGAGCGCGCCGCAGGAGCATCACGCTGAGCCCGAAGGCGGGCAGCCGCGCGGTGCTCCGCGCGCGCCGCAGCGGACGCGTGCCAGCCGCCGCGTAGCGCGCCCCGCTACCTTCTCGGGCCTCATCATGCTCTCGAGCACCGAGCCATTCCTGGACGAGCTGGCGCGCGCCATCCCGTCGCGGCCGTTTTCTGTCGAGCTGTGGGACGGCAGGCGGCTCGAGTCGACGGGCGGCGGGCCGACCTTCCAGGTGCGCTCACCGGACGCGTTCGCACACGCGCTGCGCGCGCCGGGGCAGCTCGGGCTGGGCCGCGCGTACGTGTCCGGCGCGCTGGCCGTCGACGACCTGGACGAGGTGCTCGAGTTGCTCGACAGCTGGCAACCGCCGCCGCTCGACAAGCGCGTGCAGGCGCGGCTCGCGCTCGCCGCCGCGCGCGCCAGCGGCATCCGGCGCCCTCCGCCGGTGCCCACCTCCGAGCTGCGCCCGCGCGGTCGCAGGCACAGTCCGGAGCGCGACGCCCGCGCGGTGCGCCACCACTACGACGTCTCGAACGACTTCTTCAAGCTCTTCCTCGGCGACTCGCTCACCTACAGCTGCGCGCTCTTCTCGCGCGGCGCCAAGACGCTCGAGGAGGCCCAGGAGGCGAAGCTCGAGATGGTCTGCACGAAGCTCGCGCTACAACCCGGCCAGCGCGTGCTCGACGTGGGCTGCGGGTGGGGCAGCTTCGCGCTCCACGCCGCCGCCAACCACGACGTGAGCGTCGTGGGCATCACCCTCTCGGAGCCGCAGGCCGCTCTCGGCCGCCAGCGCGCGGCCGAGCGTGGGCTGTCGGAGCGCGTGGACATCCGCGTGGCTGACTACCGCGCGCTCACCGACGAGCCGTTCGACGCGGTCGCGAGCATCGGAATGGTGGAGCACGTGGGGAACGCGCAGATCGACGTGTACGCGCGCCAGGTCGCGCGCATGGTCAAGCCCGGTGGGCGCGTGCTGAACCACGGCATCGCACGGCTACGCACGGGCGACCCCGAGGCGGGCCCGTTCTCGGAGCGCTACGTCTTCCCCGACGCCGCTCCGCTTCACCTGTCGCGCATCCAGACGGCGCTCGAGCGCGCCGGCCTCGAGACCGAGCACGTGGAGGGGCTCCGCTCCGACTACGCCGAGACGCTCCGGCACTGGGCCCGCAACCTCGACGACAACATCGACGAGGCGACCCGCCTCGCGGGGGCCGAGCGGATCCGCGTCTGGCGGCTCTACCTGAGAGCTGCGCGGCGCGGCTTCGAGAGCGGCTTCACCTCGATCTATCAGGTGCGCTGCAGCCGGCCGTAGTGTGCCGCGCTAGCGGAGCGCCGCGCTCAACAGCTCGGACGCGCCCAGCATTCCGCCCAGGTTCGGGTGGAGCGGGGCGGCGGCGTTCACCGGCACGGCCGGCTCGACCCAGCGGATCAGCGGCGGCTGGCAGGCGTCGCGGCCGATGCTGGCCGTGTACCAGTCGATCACCTCGGCGGTGTTCGCCGCAGCCTGCCCGGCGAGCATCGCGTTCAGCTCCTTCTGCTTCGCCCGCACGTAGGGCACGTCGCCCTCGGTGATCGGCATCTGAGGCCAGCAGCCCGGCCCGCTGTCCGGCAGGATCGCCGCGTAGTTCACGAGCAGGACGCGCGCCTTCGGAGAGCGCGCGTGGATGCCCTGGAGCACCGCGGCCACGAGCGGCGCGGTCGCCTGGATGCGCTCGCTGATCTCGTCGCGGCCGTCGTGCACGTATCGGTCCTGGCAGGGCGTGCCCTCGGGCGAGGTGCTGGTGCAGTCGCGAGCGATGCTCGAGAAGCCGATGTCGTTGCCGCCGATCTGGATCGTCACGACGTTCGTCTTCTTGGTCAGCGAGTTGAACTGCGGCGGGTTCGGCCCGTCGGGGCTCACGCCCTGCGGGTTCTCCATGTCCTCGGTCTCGGCGCCGCTGCAGCTCGGGTCGGTGAGCCGCAGGCCGAGCCGGCGCGCGGTCAGGTGCGCGTAGTTGTTGTTCGACTTGAGGCAGCCAAACGGCGGGATCTGGAGCGGGATCAGCGGGCCGGCCGCATAGGAGTCGCCGAGCGCGACGTAGTCCTTCGCCGCAGCGGGCGCGGCGAGCGCCAGCATCGAGATGAACACGGCCAGCAGCGCACGCCCCCTGGTGATCATGCGCACTTTGTTCCCAGGTCCACTCGCTGGGTAACGGGGCACCATGGCAGAGCTAACTGAACTAGAGGAAAAGGTGGCGGAGGTGTACGGCCTGTCACAGGCCGCGCAGAACGCCACGCAAAAAATCAAGGGTCTCGTCGAGGACGACGAGATCGCGTCGCTGCTCCAGAAGATGCACGACGAGGCCGCCCAGACCGAGGAGCGCTGCGAGCAGGTGGCCGGCCAGATCGACGGGAAGAAGACCGCGATCCAGGAGAAGGCTCGCGAGACCAAGCAGGAAGCCGAGCAGATGATGAAGGACTACCTCGGCGACGACGCCGACGGCCTCGACGGGCTCGAGTTCCTGATCATGGCCGAGGCCGGCGAGCTCGGCCACGTGGAGATCGTGGGCGCCATGAACGAGATCACCGGCGAGCCGAAGGTGCAGGAGCTGTTCGAGTGGGTGCACCCGATCCAGCAGCGCCACTTCGAGGACACGCGCGAGGCCGCGCTCTCGCTAGCCAGGCAAGAGGCGGAGTAGGCGGTCGGCCACGAGCTCGGGCTTCTCGTCGACGACGAAGTGGGTCGCGTCGGCGACGAGCTCGAGCTCGATTTGGTCGCTCTGAGACGCGGCGTCCTGAATGCCGCGCGTCGTGATGACGACGTCGCGCTGGCCGAAGACGATCTTCGTCGGCACGCGCAGGTCGGCGGCGGAGTAGGCGCCGCGGAGCGCGACGGGCAGCTCGCGGAGCAGGAAGGTGCGGTAGAGCTGCTCAGTGGCGCGGCCGCGCTCGCCCTCGAGCCGTGACACGAACGCGTCCGCCTCGTCCGGCAGGCCGCGCGCCGCGAGCGCCCGCCCGGCACGGCGGCCGAGTCCAGGCGTCGCGAGGATCGGCATGTAGAGGAAGCGCCAGGCGTCGAGCATGGCCCGCCGGTCGCGCGCGGGCCATGGCGGGAGCATGTTCAGGGCCAGCAGCGACGTCACGCGCTCCGGGTGCTCCAGCGCCAGCAGGAAGCCGACGTAGCCGCCCCAGTCGTGCCCCGCGACGGTGAACTCGTCGATGCCGAGCTCATCCATGAGCGCGAGCACGTCGCGCTTCAGCTGCTGCTTGTCGTACCCATCTCGCGGCACGTCGGTCCAGCCGAAGCCGCGGAGGTCAGGCGCGATCACCCGCGCGTGCGGCGCGACCCGTGGGATCACGCCGCGCCACAGGTACCAGTGCTGCGGCCAGCCGTGCAGCAGCAGCACCGGCGGGCCCTCGCCCGCCAGGGCTACGTGCGTGCGCAGCCCGCCGGCGTTAACGAACTCGTGATCGACGCCTGTTACGTGAGGGATGTCGGCGCTCACCGTGCCGCACCGTATCCGGCTTCGCCGACCTGA
>JAXDIL010000045.1:0-16610 GCA_034664005.1 Thermoleophilaceae bacterium
GCTTGGCACCGAGGACCGGGAGTATCTGAGGGCCGTCGCAGCCAAGACGTGGCGGTACTTCGAGACGTTCGTCGGCCCCGAGGATCACGCCCTCCCGCCTGACAACGTTCAGATTGTGCCGACGGTGACGATCGCGCACCGGACCTCGCCGACCAATATCGGGATGGCGCTGCTCTCGACCGTCGCGGCCCACGACTTCGGTTTGATCGACACCGCGGCGTTGGTCGATCGGATTGGCGCCACGCTCACGACCGTCGAAAGCCTGGAACACTTCGAAGGCCACCTGCTGAACTGGTACGACACGCGGACGAGGACCCGACCTACGAGGACTCAGACGAGGAGTTGATCGACCGCCCGCCCGTGATCACGATCATGGGCCACGTCGACCACGGCAAGACGTCGCTCCTCGACGCCATCCGGGAGACAGAGGTGGCCGCGGGCGAGGCCGGCGGCATCACCCAGCACATCGGCGCGTACCAGGTGCACCACGACGGCCACACGATCACCTTCCTCGACACGCCCGGCCACGAGGCGTTCACGGCCATGCGTGCCCGCGGCGCGAAGGTCACGGACATCGCCGTGATCGTCGTAGCCGCCGACGACGGCGTGATGCCGCAGACCGTCGAGGCGATCGACCACGCCAAGGCCGCCGGCGTGCCGGTGATGGTCGCGGTGAACAAGATCGACAAGGAGGGCTCCGACCCGAACCGCGTGCGCGGCGAGCTCGCGCAGCAGGGTCTGACCCCCGCGGACTGGGGCGGCGACACCGAGTTCGTCGACGTGTCCGCCAAGACCAAGGAGAACCGTCCCGACCTGCTCGAGACGCTCGTCACGCTCGCCGAGATCCAGGAGCTGCGCGCGAACCCCGACGCCGAGGCGAGCGGGTTCGTGATCGAGTCGCGGCTCGACCCGGGCCGCGGCCCGGTCGTCACGCTGCTCGTGCACCGCGGGCGCATGGAGGTCGGCAACTCCGTCGTGGCCGGCGAGCACTGGGGCCGCGTGCGAGCGATGCACGACTACCGCGGGCAGGTCATCAAGGAGGCGACTCCCGGCATGCCCGTCGAGATCCTCGGCTTCGACGGCGTCCCTGACGCGGGCGAGACCTTCCGCGTGGTCGAGTCGGACCGCGAGGCGAAGCGCGTCGCGAACGAGCGCTCGATCCGCGTCAAGAACGAGGCGCTCGCGCGCCAGGGCGGCCGCCGCGTCTCGCTCGAGGACGTCCTCGCACGCGCCGAGCGCGGCGAGAAGGAGCTGAACCTCGTGCTGAAGGCGGACGTCGCCGGCTCGCTCGAGGCGCTCGCCGACGAGATCGCGCGCCTCCCTCAGGAGCAGGTGCAGGTGAACATCATCCGCGAGGGCGTGGGCGGCATCGCCGAGTCCGACGTGATGCTCGCCGCCGCCTCCGACGGAATCATCATCGGCTTCAACGTGCGGCCGGTGGGGAACGCCGGGCAGGTGGCCGAGCGCGAGGGCGTCGAGATCCGCACCTACTCGGTCATCTACAACATCGTCTCCGACCTCCGCGACGCGATGGAGGGACTGCTCGACGCCAAGGAGGTCGAGGAGGCCGTCGGCACCGCCGAGGTCCGCGCGACCTTCAAGGCCTCGCGCGTCGGCACGATCGCCGGTTGCTACGTCACCGACGGCGTCATCCGGCGCGGTGTGCAGTGCCGCCTCGTGCGCGACGGCACGGTCGTCTACGACGGGCGGATCGGGTCGCTGCGGCGCTTCAAGGACGACGTTCGCGAGGTCACGGCCGGCATGGAGTGCGGCATCGTGCTCGAGAACTACCCAGACCCCAAGGAGGGGGACGTGATCGAGGCCTACGAGATCAAGCAGGTGGAGCAGACGCTCGGTTGAGCTTCGTCTGTCTCCTGGAGATCCACCTCCACTTCCCCGATAACGGAAGTCTCAAGGGCAAGCGCAAGGAGCTGAGCTCGTTGAAGGCGCAGCTACAGCGACGGTTCGGCGCGGCCGTGGCCGAGACGGACCACCACGATCTCTGGCAGCGTTCCGAGCTGACCGCCGCCCTGGTGGGACGCGAGGCGGGCATGCTGAGCGATAAAGCCGCGGCTTTGGAGCGTTACGTCATCTCGATGTTTCCCGACACGGCGCACGTGGAATGCCACATGGTGTCCAGAGAAGACCTTCTCTAGGATGGCCGATCGCATGCGCAGGGTGAACGAGGCGGTCCGCGAGGTCGTCTCGGCGCGCCTAGCCGAAGGGCTCCGAGACCCGCGCATAGGATTCGTAACAGTGACCTCTGTGGACACCAGCTCCGACTTGCGCCAGGCACGCGTGTACGTCTCCGTGCTCGGGGACGAGGAAGAGCGCGCGGCCACGATGGCCGGGCTCCGCTCGGCCCACGGCGTGCTTCAGCAGGCGGTCGCACGCGAGGTCCGGATGAAGAACACGCCGACGCTCGAGTTCATCTTCGACGAGTCGATCGACCGAGGGATGCGCATCACCGAGCTTCTGGACGACGACGAATGAGCGTCCTGACAGAACAGGACCAGGTCGTCAACGAGCTGCGCTCTGCGGACAAGCTGCTGCTGACCACTCACGAGAACCCCGACGGGGATGCGCTTGGCTCGCTCCTCGCCATGCACGGCATCCTCACGCAGCTCGGCAAGGACGCGCTGATGTACATGTCGCCCGACGAGTTCCCGCTGCCGTGGGAGTACCGCGGCCTCCAGTTCGAGGGCCTCGTGGGCGCGCCGCCCGACGACGTCGCGGAGCGGACCATCGTCTTCCTGGACTGCGGCAACATCGACCGGATGCCCGTGGACTTCCTTCAGGCCGACGGGCTCCACATCCTCAACATCGACCACCACCACGACCACACGCGCTTCGGCACGGTGAACCTGGTCTGTCCCGCCGCGTCATGCACGGCCGAGATCGTGTGGCGGCTATCCAAGGACCTCGGCGCGGAGATCACGCCGCCGATCGCCGCCGCGCTGTACGTCGGGCTGGTCACCGACACCGGCCGCTTCATGTACGAGAACACCTCGGCCGATGCGCACCGGATGGCCGCCGAGCTGATCGAGGCCGGCGTGGAGCCGCACATCATCTACAGGCAGCTCTACGAGGACCTGCCCTTCAGACGCCTTCAGCTGCTCCAGCGGGCGCTGGCCTCGGTCGAGCGCCACGACGAGGACGCGATCACGATCGCGCACCTCACGAAGAGCGACTACGAGGACACGGGCGCGTTCGAGACCGACTCGGAGGGCGTGGTGGACCACATGCGCGCCGTCGAGGGCACGCGCGTGGCGGTGCTGGTGCGCGAGCTGCTGTCCGACGACCGCGAGGGGATGCGCAAGGTGTCGCTGCGGGCGACGGACGGGTCCGTCGACGTGTCGCGTATCGCACGCGAGTTCGGTGGCGGCGGCCACCCTCAGGCGGCCGGCTTCTCGACCGCGGTGCCGTACCCCGAGCTGGTCAGCCAGCTGCGCGCCCACGTGCGCGAGCAGCTCTCCGGCTCGTAGGGCGTCCATGGACGGCGTGCTGCTGCGCGCAAAGCCGCCCGGGGTGACGTCGCATGACGTGGTCGCCGAGGTGCGGCGCTCGCTGCCGCGCGGCACGAAGGTCGGGCACGCGGGGACGCTCGACCCGTTCGCGACCGGGCTGCTGCTGATCCTCGTCGGGCGGGCGACGCGCGCACAGCGCTTCCTGATGGAGCTGCCGAAGACCTACCGCGCGGTCGCGCGGCTCGGCTGGACGTCCGACACCGGGGACCGCGACGGGTCGCTCGTCGAAACCGCCCGCGTGCCGAGCTCGCTGGAGATCCCGGTCGGCGAGCAGCTGCAGACGCCGCCCGCGTACTCCGCCGTGAAGGTCGGCGGCCGGCGCGCGTACGAGCTGGCCCGGGCGGGGGAGACGCCTGAGCTGGCGGCCCGGCCGATCACCGTCCACCGCGCGGAGCTCCTCTGGCACGAGGACGATCGCGCCGCGTTCGAGATCGACTGCTCCTCCGGCACATACATCCGCACGCTCGTCACAGACCTGGGCGACGCCTACTGCGAGGAGCTCGAGCGCACGGCGATCGGCCCGTTCCGGCTGGAGGACGCGTCGGACGAGCTCGTCCCGCTGCGCGACGCGCTCGGCTTCATGCCCGAGCGGGTCCTGTCCGCAGATGAGGCACGCGCCGTCGCGCACGGGCGGCGCATTCCGGCCCCGCCCGGCGCGCCGCCCGTCACGGGAGCCCCCGCCGGACATACGAGACTCACACACGAGGGCGAAATCCTGGCCATCGCGGAGGCGCGGGCGTCGGAGTTGCAGCCCGTCGTAGTGTTCGCGCCCGGATGAAGGTCGTCTCGCTTCCAGACGTCGAGCCGGGCTCGAAGCCGCGCCGCGTCGCCATCGGCACGTTCGACGGCGTCCACCTCGGCCACCGCGAGGTGATCCGCGGCGCCGACACGGTGCTCACCTTCGACCCGCACCCGCTCGCGGTCATCCATCCCGACGCGACCCCGAAGCTGATCAGCCGCTTCCCGGTGAAGCGCGACCTGATCGCCGGGCTCGGCGTGGACGAGCTCGTGGTGATCCCGTTCGACAAGGGCTTCGCCTCGCAGACCCCCGAGGAGTTCGTCAAGGACATCCTGATCGACCGGCTCGGGGCCGAGCAGGTGTCCGTCGGCGAGAACTTCCGCTTCGGCAAGGGAGCGATGGGCACCCCCGAGTTCCTCGCCTCGCACGACCAGTTCGAGACGCGCGTGGTCTCGCTCGTGGAGGCCGAGGGGGAGACGATCTCCTCGAGCCACGTCCGTGGGCTCGTCGCCGCCGGCGAGGTCGACCGGGCCGCCGCCTTCCTCGGCGGCCCGTTCCTGTTCGAGGGCGAGGTGGTCCACGGCGACAAGCGCGGCCGCGAGCTCGGGATGCCGACCGCGAACATCGTGCCCGACGAGGCCTACGTCGTGCCAGGGCACGGCGTCTACGCCGCCACCGCCGGGGGCTACCCGGCCGCGGTGAACGTGGGCGTCCGTCCGACGTTCAAGACCGGGCGCGGGCTGCTGGTCGAGGCTCACCTGATCGGCTTCGACGAGGAGATCTACGGCGAGACGCTCCGCATCGCGTTCACCGAGCGCCTGCGCGGCGAACAGCGCTTCGACTCGGTGGACGAGCTGGTCGCGCAGATGAACCGCGACGTCGACGAGGCGAAGCGGATCAGCGAGCGCGGGTAGCTGTATAGGCCCGCGCGGGCCCGGGTAGAGCAAACCCGTGTCAGTTCGTGTGGTTCTCGTCGCAGTCGCGGTCGCCATCGTGGCCGCGGTTACGGCGGGCAGCGCCGGCGCGGCCAAGAAGCCGCCGCCGTACCAGGACCCGAGCCTGCCGGTCAGTCGGCGCGTGGACGACCTGCTGTCACGCATGACGCTGGCCGAGAAGGTCGGCCAGATGACCCAGACCGAGCGCTACCAGGTCTTCGACGACACGACGCCCATCACGACCTACGGGCTCGGCTCGATCCTCTCCGGCGGCGGCTCCACGCCCGCCCAGAACACGCCAACGGCGTGGGCCGACATGGTCGACCGCTTCCAGCGCGCCGCGCTCGCCACCCGCCTGCAGATTCCGCTGCTGTACGGCATCGACTCCGTCCACGGTGACGGCAACCTGCTCGGGGCGACCGTCTTCCCGCACAACATCGGGCTGGGCGCGACCCGCGACCCGGCGCTGGTGCGCGACGTCGAGCACGTGACCGCCAAGGAGACGCGCGCGACCGGTCCGCAGTGGAGCTTCGCGCCCTGCATCTGCGCGGCGCGTGACGACCGCTGGGGCCGCACGTATGAGAGCTTCGGCGAGGACCCGGCGCTCGTGAAGCAGATGGAGACCGCGATCGACGGCTTCCAGGGCGCCCCCAGCCGGCTCGGCGACGCGGATCGCGTGCTCGCGACCGCCAAGCACTACGCGGGCGACGGCGACACGACCTACGGCACCGCGAGCGGCGACTACAAGATCGACCAGGGCATCGCCATCACAAGCCGCCCGGACTTCTGGAACACCTCGCTCCAGCAGTACGTGCCGGCCGTGCAGGACCATGACGTGGGCTCGGTGATGCCGTCCTTCTCGAGCGTGGACTGGACCGAGGACGGGGTCGGCAACCCGATCAAGATGCACGCGAACCGCGAGCTCATCACCGGGACGCTGAAGCGCGATATGGGCTTCGACGGGTTCGTGATCAGCGACTGGGAGGGCATCCACCAGATCCCGGGCGACTGGCCCACGCAGGTCCGGACCGGCGTGAACGCCGGCATCGACATGATGATGGAGCCGAACAGCTACAGGGACTTCATCGCGACGCTCACCAGCGAGGTGAAGGCAGGTCGCGTGTCGATGGCGCGCGTGAACGACGCGGTTCGCCGCATCCTCACGAAGAAGTTCGAGCTCGGTCTGTTCGAGCACCCGTTCACCGACCGCCGCAACATCGGCCAGGTCGGCTCGGCGGCGCACCACGCGCTCGCGCGGCGGGCGGCGGCCGAGTCGCAGGTGCTGCTGAAGAACGACCACGACGCGCTGCCGGTCAGCACGCGCCGCGACGTCTACGTGGCGGGCAGCAACGCCGACAACATCGGCAACCAGGCCGGCGGCTGGACGCTCACCTGGCAGGGCGGCTCCACCAACAAGATCCCGGGCACGACCATCCTCGACGGAATTCGCGCCCACACGAGCGGTCGCGTGACCTACAGCGAGGACGCCTCCGCACGCATTCCGAGAGACGCGGTCGGCATCGTGGTCGTGGGGGAGACGCCGTACTCGGAGGGCTTCGGCGACGTGGGCGGCCCGCGCTGGGCGTACGACCCGGGCGACAACGGCCAGCCGCGCCCGGTCAAGGACATGCAGCTGTCGAGCGCCGACAGGCAGGCGGTCGACAGGGTCTGTGCCGCGACAACGCGCTGCGTCGTCGTGATCGTCTCCGGCCGCCCGCTGATCCTCGACCCGGCGCAGCTGAAGCGGATGGACGGCGTGGTCGCCGCCTGGCTGCCGGGCAGCGAAGGGATGGGCGTGGCCGATCCTCTGTTCGGGACCACGCGCTATGGCGGCAAGCTGCCGGTCACGTGGCCGCGCTCACTCGCCCAGGAGCCGATCAACGTGGGCGATGCGAGCTACGACCCGCTCTTCCCGTTCGGCCACGGCCTGACGACGCGCTAGCCCGTCGTCGCCGCTCGGTAGGTTCGCGGCATGAGCCTCGATCCGACTGAGACCGATCCCGACAAGTACAAGCTGGTCTTCGAGAACGACCGCGTGCGCGTGCTCGAATACCGCGATGCGCCCGGTGAGCGCACGTCACCGCATCACCACCCTGACAGCGTCATGTACACGCTGAGCTCGTTCAAGCGCCGCCTGGCGCACGGCGAGCGCGAGACCGACGTCGAGATGCCCGCCGGCAAGGTCGGCTGGCTGAACGCCCAGGAGCACCACGGCGAGAACATCGGGGAGACGGACACGCACGTGCTCTTCATCGAGCTGAAGGAGCCCGCAAGCACGGACGGCGCGCCCGAACTGGGCCCGCAGGCGCCCGGCTAGACCGGGCGGAAGCCCGAGCAGACCACGCGCATCCAGTCGATGCGGCCGTCGCGGCTGCCGATGTAGGCCTGCTGCTCGACGAGGTGGAGCCCGTCGGGGTTGCTGACGCTGAGCCGGTAGCCCACCCGCTCGCGGTCCACGACCACGTCGGTCTCGACGCTCTCGAGCGACTCGACGACGTCGGTGTCCTCTAGCCAGTCGCCGAACAGGATCTCGACGACCTCGTCCGGCCCGGCCGCCTGCCACTGCTGGTTGGGCGTCAGCGCCCGGAAGTCGATCTCCGGATGGACGAGCTCGCGGATGCGGTCGCCGTCCTTCGCGGCAAATGCGCGCGCGAAGTCTGTGCCGAGCGTCGAGGTCGAGGCTTCCATGGGGGCCATCCTTGCGCCCCCATGGCCTCCCGTCAATCGGCGTTTGCGCGCTGCGACGAGCCGATGCTTCGCACGAGCACGCCGGCGCTCAGGACGACCAGCGCGATCGCGCAGACGATGAACCCGAAGAAGACGATGTCGTCGACGACCCAGAGGACGTCACGGCCTTCGCCGATGAGGGCCGCCGCCGCGAACAGGACGGCAGTCGCGGCGGCCAGGTACTTGAGTGTCTTTGAGGTGAGCATGTGGTCAAGCTAGATCCGATCATGACCGCGCACATCTGTCCAGCGGCGTATTTGGGGTCTGCCGTCCGGCGGATTGCGGGAGCCGCGATGCGAGGTAGCGTTGACCTCGATGAGCGCGCTCGCCTCGACCCGGCTTGCCTCGTTCCCGCGGCCGGCGCCGGCGGACGCGGTGCTCGCCCTTCTGTTCGGCGTCGCCGCGCTCGTCGAGATCGCCGTCGCGCCACCGCCGGACACGCCCTGGCCCTCAGTGCTCGCCGTGCTGGTCGCGACCGCGCCGCTGGCCTGGCGCTCCAGCGCGCCGCTGATGGTGGTCCTCGTCGCAGCGGCGGGCCTCGTCGTGGCGAGCACGGTCGGCGACTCCGAGGAGTTCCCGCTGCTCCTGTGGCTCGGCGTCGGGGCCGGCATCTACTCCGTGGGAGAGCACGGGTCGGAGCGCCACATGGTGGCCAGCACGGCCGTGGCGGCGACCACCTATGCGGTGCTCGGAGCGCTCGACGACGACGCCGGCAGCGCTGCCCTCGCCTGCCTCCTGACGCTCGCACTCGTCGGCGTCGGCCGCGCGGTGCGGATCATGGGGTTCGAGTCCGACGTCCTCGAGGCGCGCATCGGTGCGCTCCAGGAGGCACAGGAGGAGCGTGCGCGTGAGGCGGTGAACGCCGAGCGCGCTCGGATCGCGCGCGAGCTGCACGACGTGATCGGACACTCGATCAGTGTGATGGGCGTCCAGGCCGGTGCGGTCCGACGCGTCCTCCCGCCCGAGCTGCGGGAGGAACGCGACACGCTGCTCTCAGTCGAGCGGACCGGACGCGACGCGGTCACCGAGATGCGTCGCCTGCTCGACCTGCTGCGCTCGGCAGATGACAGCCCCTCGGCGGCGCTTCCGACGCTGAGCCAGGTGCCCCAGCTCGTCGCGGAGATGCGCCACGCCGGGCTCGTGATCGAGCTGGAGGTGGAGGGTGAGATCGAGGACGTGCCGCCGGGTCGGGCCCTCGCGGCATACCGGATCGTGCAGGAGGGGCTGACGAACGCGCTGAAGCACGCCCCGGGTGCACGGGTGCGCGTCTGCCTCCGGCGCGCCGCGGAGCAGCTGCAGGTGCGGGTGCTCCAGGAGCCCGGGGAACGCAGTGGCGGAGGGGAGGGCCCCGGGCACGGGCTTGTGGGGATGCACGAGCGCGTGGCTCTCTACGGCGGCCGCCTCAGCGCGGGCCCTGCGGCGGACGGCGGCTTCGAGGTGCGCGCGTCACTGCCGCTTCAGGGCGGCGACGCATGACGACAAGGGTCCTGATCGCGGACGACCAGTCGATGGTTCGGCACGGCTTCCGAATGATCATCGACGCCGAGCCGGACCTGGAGGTGGTGGGGGAAGCCGGCGACGGCGAGCAGGCGCTCGCTGCATGTCGACGGCTCGCGCCGCATGTGGTGCTCATGGACATCCGCATGCCGGTCGTCGACGGGCTCGAGGCAACCCGCCGGCTACTCGTCGCGGAGGACCCGCCGCGTGTGGTGATCCTCACCACGTTCGACGTTGACGAGTATGTCTTCGAGGCACTCCGCGCCGGCGCCAGCGGATTCCTGCTGAAGAACTCGCCGCCCGAGCAGCTGATCGACGCGGTCCGCGCCGTGGCCCGCGGCGACGGTCTACTCGACCCTGCCGTGACGCGCCGGATCATCGAACGCTTCGGGGAATGGGGCGGACGAGGGACGCCATCGCCCGCGCTGGAGGAGTTGACCCCGCGGGAGCGAGAGGTGCTCGTGCTGGTGGCCGAGGGCCTCTCGAACGCCGAGATCGCGGAGCGGCTCGTGGTGGCGCGGGGAACCGTGAAGACCCACGTGGCCCGCGTCCTCTCCAAGCTCGGCCTGCGCGACCGCATCCAGGCGGTCGTGTTCGCGTACGAGCACGGTGTGGTCGGCTAGCCGGTCCCCGCGAGCGGGTCGAGCGGACACTGCACCCCCTGCTACGGTTTCGCATCGCACATGAGCCTTGCCGCTGAGAAGAAGCAGGAGATCGTCGCCAAGTACGGGCGCGGCGATGCTGACACCGGGTCGACCGAGGTCCAGGTCGCGCTGCTCACGGCCAGGATCAACGAGCTGACGGAGCATCTGCGCACCCACCGGAAGGACCATCACTCGCGGCGCGGCCTGCTGATGCTCGTCGGAAAGCGGCGTCGGTTGCTGCGCTACCTCCAGAGCTCGGACATCGAGCGCTACCGATCGCTGATCCAGGAGCTCGGGCTCCGTCGATGATCCAGGCCGGCTCCGCCGCGCCGGAATTCACGCTCCCCGATCAGGACGGCACCAAGGTTTCGCTCGCTGACTTTCGCGGGCGGACTGTGGTGCTCGTCTTCTATCCCTCCGACTTCAGCCCCGTCTGCACGGACCAGCTGAGCGTGTACCAGGAGGTGCTCCCGCAGCTGGAGGAGGCGGGAGCGCAACTCGTCGGCATCTCGGTCGACGGGGCGTTCTGCCACAAGGCCTTCCAGCAGACCCAGGGCCTGTCCCTTCCGCTGCTTGCCGACTTCCACCCGAAGGGCGAGGTCTCCAAGGCCTACGGCGCCTATTCCGAGGACTACGGCGTCGCCGGGCGCGCGCTCGTGATGGTCGGCCCCGATGGCGTCGTCCGCTGGTCCTACCTCTCCCCGCCGCTCGAGGTCCCGGGCGCGAACCTCATCTTTGACGCGCTGGAGCAGCGCACCCCCGCCTGAGCCCGGCCCCGACGACCACCGGCGCGGCGACGGGCCGGTGGTCATCGAGTACGCCGACCTCGAGTGCCCGTACTGCGCGAAGGCGCACCTGATCCTCAAGGAGCTGCGGGTGACGCGCGTGTTCCGCCACTTCCCGGTGACGAGCAAGCATCCGCGCGCGAAGGTGCTGGCTGCCGCCGCCGAGGCGGCGGCGAAGCAGGGACGCTTCTGGGAGATGCACGACTCGCTGCTCGAGGACCAGGGCCACCTCGACGACCCGCACCTGTGGGAGCGAGCCGAGCGACTGGGGCTGGACCTGGAGCGCTTCGAGGCGGATAGGCGCGATCCGGCGGTCACGGAGCGCATCGAGCGCGACTTCCGGAGCGGCATCAGGGCCGGCGTGGCGACCACGCCAACCCAGTTCCTGAACGGGACGCACCACCCCGGCGTGCCCGACGCAAGTTTTCGGGACGCCCTGCGTTCCACTGCCTGACCGGCAACCGAAACTTCAAGGGGAGACTGGATGAGGTCAGGCAGGTGGATCGGACTCGTCGTGGCGCTGGGCATGCTCGCGCTGACCGCTCCCGCATCGGCACTACCGGGGCTACCCAAGACGGTCACCGCCGCAAGCGCGGTCGACAAGTCCTGCACCGGTGGTGAGCGCAGCGGTGCCGGCGTCGCCCAGACGCGCTTCACCATGCCAGCTGCGGGCTGGGTCACCGCCCAGCTGACCGCCGCCGGCGGCGACTGGGACGTCGCGGTCATCGACACCGCCGACGGCCGCGTCGTGGCCGGCTCCGCCTCGGGCGGCGCCGACGAGGTCGCCTCCGGCCTCGCCATCAAGGGCAGCGAGCTGGTCGTGCAGGCGTGCCGCCTGTCCGGCAGCGCCTCGACCGCCCAGCTCACCTTGAGCACGACTCCGGTGGACACGAGCCAGCGGCAGAAGACGCAGCTCGTGCGCGTCGCCACCGCGAACCTCGATCGCAAGAACGAGCTGAACCGGCTCGGGCTCGACCTCACCGAGCACGGCGGCGCCGGCTTCGTCGAGGCCGTGCTCTACGGCGCCGGCGATGCCGCGAAGCTGGTCGACAACAACTTCGCCTACACGGTCGAGGTGCCGGACATGGCCATGCAGGCCCGTCGCGAGCGCGCGGCGGACATCAAGTTCGCGGCGGCCTATCCGCAGACCGAGCTGCCGAGCGGCCAGAACCAGTATCGGCGCCTGTTCGACTACAGCGAGGACATGAAGCGCCTCGCGCGCGAGCACCCGGACCTCGTTCGCCCGATCACGCTCAACCACAAGACCTACGAGGGCCGCACCGTCGAGGGCATCGAGATCGCAACCAACCCGAAGGCCCGCGACGGGCGCCCGGTCTTCTTCCAGATGGGCGCGCACCACGCGCGTGAGTGGCCGTCGGCCGAGCACGCGATGGAGTGGGCCTACGAGCTCGTGCTGGGCTACCGCCACGGCGACGCGCGCGTGCGTGATCTCGTGTCGAGGACCCGTACGATCGTCGTGCCGGTGGTGAACGTCGACGGCTTCAACATGAGCCGCGAGGCGGGTGAGCTGCTCCAGCATTCGGCGGGTCACGACACCGATTACGACGGCGACGGCCAGATCTCGGATCCCGAGTTCATCCTCGCGGGCTCGACGAACCCGAACGAGTACCGGCGCAAGAACTGCCGCCTGCTCGGCGACCCGCCGCTCGGCAACTGCTTCGCGGGCGTGGACACCGGACTCGTCGGCCACGGCGTCGACCCGAACCGCAACTACGGCGCCTTCTGGGGCGGCGGCGGCTCGAGTGGTATCGCGCTGACGCAGACCTACCGCGGCCCGGCCCCGTTCTCGGAGCCGGAGACGCAGAACGTGCGTGAGCTGATCTCGTCGCGCCAGGTCACGACGCTGATCACGAACCACACGTTCTCGAACCTGGTGCTGCGCCCGCCCGGCATCGCCGCGCAGGGCACCACCGTCGACGAGCCGATCTACAAGGCGCTCGGCGACTCGATGGCGGCCGAGAACGGCTACTCGAGCCAGTTCGGCTACCAGCTCTACGACACGGACGGGACCACCGAGGACTGGTCCTACAACGCCACCGGCGGCCTCGGCTTCACGTTCGAGATCGGCCTCCTTGGCTTCCACCCGCCGTTCGCGGAGACGGTGAAGGAGTGGAACGGCACGAGCCCCGCTGCCACAGGCGGCGGCAACCGCGAGGCGTACTACGTCGCCCAGCAGAACACCGCCGACACGAGCAAGCACTCGGTGCTCGCCGGCCGGGCGCCCGCGAACGCGATCCTGCGACTGACGAAGACGTTCCAGATGCCGACGTCGGTCGAGGGCCTCACGTTCACGGACAACCTCAACACGACGATGCAGGTCGGCCCGGACGGCCGCTACGAGTGGCACGTGAACCCGTCGACCCGGCCGCTGGTGGCGAAGGGCGCCTCCGGGCGTGCGGCGACAGGTGACCCGAGCCCGCCGCAGTCGTTCAACTCGCGTGGTCCCGGCAGCACGGTCCCGTGCGCGGAGTACGACAACCCGCCGGAGGGCTGCTACGAGGACCACCTGATCACGGTCCCGAGCGGCGCCGGAATCGACAACGCCAAGGCCACGTTCCGGATCGAGTTCTCGCCGGCGAGCGACTGGGACATGAAGGTCTACAAGGCCGATGTGAACGGCAACGCGACCGGCGACCCGGTGGTGTCGTCCGGCAACGGCGCCACGAACGGCGCGACCGCGTACGAGCAGGGCACGGTGCTCGACCCGGCCGGCTCGTACGTCGTGCGTGTGATCAACTGGGCCGCGGTCGACCCGTGGAGGGGGACCGTGACGTTCGCGGGACCCGATCCCTACCAGGCTCCGGAGGAGACCTGGACGCTGTCCTGCGAGACCCCGGAGGGTGTCACCCGCTCCGCTCGTCAGGTGTTCGTCGCCCGTGGCGAGCGGCGCACCCTGGACCTCCGCGGCGACTGTCGCGTGAGGAGGTAGCGGACTTCTGTTGCGGGCCCGAGCGGCAGGCCTATTGCTAGAGTCGCTCGGGTTCGCAACGGAAAGTACGAAAGAAAGAGCCGCCAACCGGAGGCGGCCGAAAGGACAGCAATGAATGACGGTGTTAGCCGGGTCTCCCTTGAGATCGGCGGTAGCTCGATCAGCTTCGAGACCGGCAAGTACGCCAAGCAGGCCAGTGGCTCTGTCGTAGTTCAGGCAGGCGACACGATGGTCCTGTGTACCGCGACCGCAGGAGCGGCGCGCGACGTGGACTTCCTTCCTCTGACGGTCGACGTCGAGGAGCGGATGTACGCCGCGGGCAAGATCCCCGGCAGCTTCTTCCGCCGCGAGGGCAGGGCAGGCGAGAAGGCCACCCTCACCGCGCGCATGATCGACCGGCCACTGCGGCCGCTCTTCCCCAAGGGTTGGAACCGCGACACGCAGCTCGTGTCGATCCCCATGTCGATCGACCACGAGCACCCCTACGACATCCTCGCCATGAACGGCGCGAGCGCGGCTCTCATGATCTCGGACATCCCGTTCCCGGCGCCGGTCGGCGCGGTGCGCATCGGCCAGGACGCCGAGGGCAACTTCATCGTCAACCCCGACGAGGAGTGGCTGCTCGAGTCGCCGCTCGACCTGATCGTCGCGGGCACCGAGGAGGCCATCCTGATGGTCGAGGCGGGCGCCAACGAGATCACCGAGGCGGAGATCCTCGACGCGCTCGACATCGCGCATCAGGAGATCAAGCGCCTCTGCGAGGCCCAGCACGACCTCCGCAAGCAGGCCGGCAAGGAGAAGACCCAGATCGAGCCGCCGCAGGTGGACGAGTCGATCATGAGCCAGCTCCAGGAGCGCTTCGGCTCCGCCCTCGACGAGGCCACCCAGGTGGTCGACAAGCTCGAGCGCCAGGACGCCACGAAGCGTGTGGAGCAGGAGGTGCTCGACGCGCTCGGCACGACGGTCGAGGTCGACGAGGACGGTGCCGCCGCTCACCTGGCGGCCGTGCAGTTCGCGTTCGACAAGCTCGAGAAGGACACGATCCGCAAGCGCATCGCCGTGGACAAGAAGCGTCCCGACGGCCGCGCCCCGGACGAGCTCCGCGACATCTGGATCGAGGTGGGAGTCGGGCCGCGCACGCACGGGTCGGCGATCTTCACCCGCGGCCAGACGCAGGCCTACTCGGTTGCCGCGCTCGGCACGACGCGTGACGAGATGCGTCTCGACACGCTCGGTCTCCAGGAGACCAAGCACTACTTCCACCACTACAACTTCCCGCCGTTCTCGGTGGGCGAGGCAGGCTTCATGCGCGGCCCGAAGCGCCGCGACATCGGCCACGGCGCGCTCGCGGAGCGGGCACTCGTGCCTGTGGTGCCGTCGGTGGAGGAGTTCCCCTACACGATCCGCGTGGTCTCGGACATCTTCGAGTCGAACGGCTCGAGCTCGATGGCCTCGGTCTGCGGCTCGTCCCTGTCGCTGATGGACGCCGGCGTGCCGCTCAAGGCGCCGGTGGCGGGAGTGGCGATGGGCCTGATCAAGGAGGGTGAGGACCACGTGGTGCTCACCGACATCGCGGGTGTCGAGGACCACCTCGGCGACATGGACTTCAAGGTCGCGGGCACGTCCGAGGGCATCACCGCGCTCCAGATGGACATCAAGATCACGGGCGTCACGTTCGAGATCCTCCGTGGCGCGCTCGAGCAGGCGCAGGAGGCCCGGATGACGATCCTCGGCAAGATGAAGGACGCCATCTCGGAGCCGCGTGCCGAGCTCTCGCAGTTCGCGCCGCGGATTTCCGCGATCCAGATCCCCACCGAGAAGATCGGCGCGGTCATCGGCAAGGGCGGCGAGACGATCCGGGCGCTGTCCGAGGAGTTCGACGCCCAGATCGACATCGACGACGACGGCACGATCCGCATCTACGCCCAGACGGGCGATCAGGGCGACGCCCTGGTGGACCGCATCCGGTCGATGACGAAGGAGGTCGAGCTCGGCGACGAGTTCACCGGCAAGGTCGTGAAGACGACCACCTTCGGCGCATTCATCGAGCTCGCCAAGGGCACCGACGGCCTGATCCACATCTCCAACATCGCACCGGGCCAGCGCCCGAACACGGTGGAGGAGGTCGTGAACCGCGGCGACGAGCTGAAGGTCAAGGTCGTCGAGGTGGATCCGGAGCGGGGCCGCATCGGCCTGCGCCTGGCGGACGACCCGGAGATCGCCGGCAAGTCGCCCGAGGAGCTGGCTGCCATGGGCACCGGCGACAAGGCCCGCGGCGGCGACCGCGGTGACCGCGGCGACCGCGGCAACGGACGCGGACGCCGTGACGGCCGCGGCGGAGGCCGTGACCGCGACCGTGACCGGCGGCCGCGCGAGCGCTCGGCCGACCGCGATCCGGACCGCTCGCCCTCAAGCAGCGAGTAAGCCGCAGTGACGGAGCCGACCCGGCTCACCACCCTGGACTCAGGCGTTCGAGTCGTGACCGAGGCGATGCCCTCGGTCCGCTCGATCGCGCTGGGGTTCTGGGTGAGGGCCGGGTCGCGCGACGAGGATCCCGCGCACGCCGGGCTCTCGCATTTCCTGGAGCACCTGCTCTTCAAGGGCACGGACCGCTTCAGCTCGCGCGAGATCGACGAGGCGTTCGACGCGATGGGGGCCGAGGTCAACGCCGGTACCGGCAAGGAGACGACCTCGGTCTACTCGCGCTTCCTCGACAACCACCTGGAGCGCGCCTTCGACGTCCTCCAGGACATGGTGCTCCGGCCCTCGTATCCCGACATCGACTCGGAGCGCCAGGTGGTGATCG
>JAXDIL010000068.1:0-30683 GCA_034664005.1 Thermoleophilaceae bacterium
CGCGAGACGATCTCGTCCCAGGAGCTGGCGGACTACACGCACGTCAACTCGACGCAGATCCGCCGCGACCTGTCCGGCTTCGGCAAGTTCGGCAAGCGCGGGGTCGGCTACAACGTCGACTCGCTGGTGTCGCAGATCCGCAAGATCCTGCGGACCACCGGGAAGCACAACATCGTCCTGTTCGGCGCGGGCAACCTCGGCCAGGCGATCGCCGGCTCGGACATCTTCGCCGACCACGGCTTCCGCGTCGTGGCGCTGTTCGACAAGGACCCCGGCAAGGTCGGCAGCAAGGTGAACGACAGCCTCACCGTGCGCCCCTACGACGAGCTCGAGCGCGTGGTGCGCGAGGAGGATGTGGTCGTGGGCGTCCTGGCGGTGCCGACGGAGGCCGCGCAGAGCGTGGCTGACGACCTCGTGGCCGCCGGGGTGAAGATCATCTTCAACTACTCCGAGGCACTGCTGCAGGTACCGCCCGAGGTGACCGTGCATACCTCGAGCCCGGCTGTGGACCTGCTGTACGCGCTCTACTTCTACCTCACCTGAGGTCGGCCTTCATGCTCGAGATGCCGCGAGTCAGAGAGGTCTTCGAGGCCTCCACGGACTTCACGGTCGGGATTGAGGAGGAGTTCGCGATCCTCGATCCGCGGACGCTGTCGCTCGACCATCGCTTCGAGGAGCTGCGCGAGCTCGCGCAGGAGGACCCGGTGCTGGCGGAGGCCGTCGCCGGTGAGCTGATCCGCTCGGAGATAGAGATCCGCTCGGGCCGCGGTGAGAACTTCGCCGACGCCGTGACGAAGCAGCGCGAGGCCCGCTCGCGGCTGTTCGCGCTCGCGGCGCGGACCGACGCCCTGCTCGGCGCCACCGGGACGCACCCGTGGAGCCCGTGGCAGGAGCAGCAGATCATCGACACCGACCACTACCGGCGCGTGCAGGACTCGCTCCAGTACGTGGCCTGGCGGAACAACACGTTCAGCGTGCACGTGCACGTGGGCGTGCACGGGGCCGAGCGCGCGGTGCGCGTGTGCGATCGGCTGCGGCCGGTGATGCCCGAGCTGCTCGCCATCTCGGCCAACTCGCCGTTCCTCGACGGGCGCCACTCCGGGCTGCACTCCGCACGGACCCAGATCTTCACCAAGAGCTTCCCGCGCTGCGGGATCCCCGACGCGTTCGGGCGCTGGCAGGCCTACGCCGACTACATCGACTTCCTCGTCCGGACCAACTCGATCACCGAGTTCACCCAGGTCTGGTGGAGCGTGCGGCCACACCACTCGTACGGAACCGTCGAGATGCGGATCTGCGACGCGCAGACGAGCGGGGACGACTCCACGGCGCTGGCGGCGCTGATCACGTCGTGCGTCGCGCAGGCGGCGCTCGACGAGGACGAGGGCATGCCGTTCGAGGACCCGGCGCCGCGGCTGATCGAGGAGAACTTCTGGCGGGCGATCCGCTACGGGCTCGACGGGAAGCTGATCGACCTCGAGCGGGCGGAGGAGTATCCGGCCGCCGCGGCGCCTGACCGCCTGCTCGCGTGGACGGCGCCGGCCCGGATGGCGCTCGGCATCGACGTATCGCTCCCGGAGGAGAACGGTGCGCAGCGCCAGAAGCGCCAGCTCGCCGAAGGGGCCACTATGGAGGACATCTACGCCGCCGAGGTGGCGCTCACCCAGCGCACCTACGCGGCCGAGGAGGTCGCGACGTGAACGAGCCGACGGAACAGCAGCTTCTTGAGGCGTTGCAGCAGATCAAGACCGAGGACGTCGTCGTTCAGACGGTGGCGACGCTCGTGAACCTCGCGGGTCAAAAGCTCACGGTGGAGGGCGCGAAGGACGCCACCGAGGCGCAGAAGGCAATCGACGCCGCTCGTCACATGCTTCCGCTGGTGCCGGAGGAGGCTCAGGGGCCCATCCAGAACGCCCTGGATCAGGTCCAGATGCTGTTCGTCCGCGAGAGCGGCGCGAAGGAGGGCGAGCCGCCGCGCGAGGAGCCGCCCCCAAAGTCGAAGATCTGGACGCCCGGCTCGTGATAGGCGTCTTCGGGGGCTCGGGTTTCTACAAGTTCCTCGACGAAGTCAGCGAAGTACCGGTTGCAACGCCCTACGGGCCTCCATCGGCACCGGTGAGGGTGGGACAGCTCGACGGGCAGGAGGTGGCCTTCATGCCGCGCCACGGCGACGAGCACAGCCTGCCGCCGCACCGGATCAACTACCGCGCGAACGTCTGGGCCATGAAGGAGGTGGGGGTGCGACGGATCGTCGGTCCGTCGGCCTGCGGGTCGCTGAAGCGCGAGCTCGCGCCGGGCACGTTCGTGCTCTGCGACCAGTTCGTGGACCGCACCTCGGGGCGCGAGGACACGTTCTACGACGGCCCGCAGACCACGCACGTCTCGGCCGCGGACCCCTACTGCGCGGACCTGCGGGCCACGCTCGCGGCGGCCGCCGGGGCGGAGCAGATCCCGGTGGTGGAGGGCGGGACGGTCGTGGTCATCCAGGGCCCCCGCTTCTCCACGCGCGCGGAATCGCGCTGGTTCGCGTCGAGCGGCTTCGACGTGGTGAACATGACCTCGTACCCGGAGGCCTGGCTGGCCCGGGAGCTCGGGCTCTGTTACGCGAACATCTCGCTTGTCACGGACTACGACGTGGGGCTCGAGGGCATGCCGGACCTCCCGCCCGTGTCGGCCGACACGGCGTTCCGCGTGTTCGCCGAGAACCTCGATAGACTGCGCGCCCTCTTGTTCCGGGCGGTGCCAAAAATCGGCCCGCAGCCGGACGACATCTGCGCATCGGCGCTGGACAACGCGATTGTCCACCGCTAGCGGAAGCGCCGCGCGCTGACTCTTCTGAATCTCGATGGAGGACATACCCCTTGGAATTCCTGACTGACTGGGGCGTGATAATCGCGCTCGTTTGTGCGGGCTGTGCCCTGATCTACGGCGTGGTCACCTCGCGCTGGCTGCTCGCGCTCTCACCCGGCAACCAGGAGATGCAGGACATCTCCATGGCCGTGCAGGAGGGCGCTCAGGCGTACCTGCGGCGTCAGTACACGATCATCGCCGGCGTCGCGGTTGTGCTCGCGATCGTCCTGGCGATCGGGCTCGAGGCCCAGGACGCCAACGGCATCCTCGTGGCGATTGGCTTCCTGATCGGCGGTACCTTCTCCGGTGCGGCCGGCTTCATCGGCATGAACGTCTCGGTGCGCGCGAACGCGCGGGTGGCGGAGTCGGCGCGCTCGGGCGTGTCGAAGGCGCTCGAGGTGGCCTTCAAGGGCGGTGCCATCACCGGCATGCTCGTCGCGGGCCTCGCGCTGCTCGGCGTGGCTGGCTACTACGGCGTGCTCATCCTGGCCGGCACCGACGAGCGCGACGCGATCGACGCCCTCATCGGGTTGGGCTTCGGTGGCTCGCTCATCTCCGTCTTCGCCCGTCTGGGCGGCGGCATCTTCACCAAGGCGGCCGACGTGGGCGCCGACCTCGTGGGCAAGATCGAGGCCGGCATCCCCGAGGACGATCCGCGCAACCCGGCCGTGATCGCCGACAACGTGGGCGACAACGTCGGCGACTGCGCCGGCATGGCCGCAGACCTGTTCGAGACCTACGCGGTCACCGCCGTCGCCGTGATGCTGCTCGGCGTGCTGACCTTCCAGGAGATCGGGACCGTCGCGACCTATCCGCTCGTGATCGGCGGCGTGTCGCTGATCGCGTCGATCATTGGCACCTACGCGGTGCGGAGTCGCGCCGGCAACGTCGAGCGGGCGCTCTACCAGGGCCTGATCGTGTCCGGCGTGCTGGCCGCGATCGCGTTCCTCCCGATCACCCTGATCATGCTGGATGGCCTCTCCTACAAGGAGGGTGTCTCCGATCTGCTGCGCGCCGGGGATTCCGCACCGACCGCGCTCAAGCTCTGGTTCTGCACGCTGGTCGGCGTCGGCGTCACGGCCGGACTGTTCGTGATCACCGACTACTACACCTCGACGCGCTTCCGGCCGGTTCGCACGACGGCTCGGGCCTCGCAGACGGGCCACGCCACGAACATCATCCAGGGCCTCGCCCAGGGCTTCCAGTCCACGGCCCTCCCGGCGCTCCTGCTCGTCGGCGGCATCCTGCTCGCCAACGAGCTCGCCGGTATCTACGGCATCGGCGTCGCCGTGATGGCGCAGCTGTCCCTCACCGGACTGATCGTCGCGCTGGACGCGTTCGGCCCGATTACCGACAACGCGGGCGGCATTGCCGAGATGGCGAACCTGCCTGAGGACGTGCGGAACGTGACCGATCCGCTGGACGCGGTCGGCAACACCACCAAGGCAGTGACGAAGGGGTACGCGATCGGCTCGGCCGTGTTGGCCGCGCTCGTGCTGTTCGCGGCGTTCGTCGAGGAGCTCCGCGAGGAGGCGGCCAAGTCGGGCGCCCAGGTCGTGAGCTTCGACATCTCGGAGCCCGCGGTGCTCGTCGGGCTGCTCGTCGGCGGCATGATGGTCTACCTGTTCGCCGCACTGGCGATCGAGGCGGTCGGCCGCGCCGGCGGCGGCGTGGTCGAGGAGGTGCGCCGGCAGTTCAAGGAGAAGCCGGGCATCATGGACCGGACCGAGAAGCCGGACTACGCCCAGGCCGTCGCGATCGTGACCGCCTCGGCGCAGAAGGAGATGATCATCCCGGCGCTGATCCCGATCGTGGTCACGCTCGTGGTCGGCCTGCTCTCGACTCAGGCACTCGGTGGCCTGCTGATCGGCGTGATCGTGGTGGGCTTCTTCATGGCCGTCTCCATGACCGCCGGCGGCGGCGCGTGGGACAACGCGAAGAAGCTGATCGAGGACGGCGAGTACGGCGGCAAGGGCTCCGAGGCCCACGCGGCCTCGGTGACCGGCGACACCGTCGGCGACCCCTACAAGGACACAGCCGGCCCGGCCATCAACCCGATGATCAAGGTCGCGAACATCGTGGCCCTGCTGATCATCCCGTTCCTGGTCTAGCTAGCCCCGCTCGGGCGGACGGCCCGAGCCTGCCGGCCGCGCGCGGCGAGCCTCACGGCCCGCGCGCGGCCTGCGCCGTTTCGTTACACAGGTCACCCACCCGTAACACCCCCGCTGCAACGCTGAGCGGGTGGATGACAAACGTGGCGGAATCCGCAACGATCATCATCCAGCTGCGGCCGGGCGGAGGCTTGCCGAGCTGGCCGGGCGGCAGCATGGGGTGGTCTCACGCGCGCAGCTTCACGAGCTCGGCATCGACCGCTACGCGGTTCGACGCCGTGTGCAAAGCGGGGGACTCCACCCGCTGCACGGCGGGCGTGTCTACTCCGTAACGCTTGCGCGGCTCACGTCACGCGGGCGTTACCTGGCTGCTGTGATGGCTGCGGGCCTGCGTGCGCTTCTGAGCCACCGGTCGGCGGCGGGGCTGTGGGTACTCAGGCCGGGCGGCGGCTGGTTGGAGGTGACGACGCCGGTCGCCGGCCTCCGCGTGCCCGGGATAACGGTCCATCGCACGCGCGTCCTCGAGCCGCAGGACCGCACGACGCTCGACGGCATCCCGGTGACGAGCGTGGCGCGGACGCTGCTCGACCTCAGCGCGGTCGTGCGAGAGGCGGACCTCACCGTGGCCATCGACCGCGCGGAGCGGCAGCGCATCTTCGACCTCGACGCGGTCATGGACGTGCTCGATCGTGCCAACGGCCGGAGTGGCGCTGCCGCACTCAGAAGGGCGATCGCGGGCTACCGGCCCAGCACTCAGAAGAGTGAGCTCGAGCGGCGCTTCAAGGACCTGCTCGAGACCGCGCCGGACATCCCGGCGCCCTTCTTCAACGCCCTGGTCGAGGGAGAGGCAACGACGCACGAGGTGGACGCGTACTGGGAGAGCCACAGTCTCGCCATCCAGCTCGACGGGTTCGAGTTCCACCACACGCGCCGCGATCGCGAGCGCGACGCCGCGAGTGACGCCGACCTCGAGCTCGCCGGCATCCGGGTCATGCGCCTCACCTGGGATGACACAGCGGTCCACGGCGAGCGCACGTTGCGCTGGGTTCGCCTTGCCTTGGCTCGCGGTTAGGCTCAGGGCGTGCCCCGGGCGGACGACATCCACTCGCTCCCGGCTGACCTGCCCGTTCCCGAGGACGACGGGGCCGCGGCGCACCTCCTCGGCGCGGTGGTTCCTGAGATCGCGCTGCCCGCGACTACCGGCGAGGCGATCACGCTGGCCGAGCTCGAGGGCAGGACCGTCCTGTTCTGCTACCCGCGTACCGGCCGGCCCGACGAGGAGCTTCCGCCAGGCTGGAATGCCATCCCCGGCGCTCGCGGTTGCACGCCGGAGGCGTGCGGCTTCCGCGACGCGCACGGGCAGTTCGCAGAGCTGGGGGCGCGCGTGCTCGCGCTCAGCACGCAGTCGGGCGACTACCAGCGCGAGCTGGCGGAACGCCTCCACCTGCCGTTTCCGGTACTCAGCGACGAGCGGCTGGAGCTGACCGAGGCGCTCGGCCTCCCGACCTTCGAAACCAGCGGCATGACCCTGCTGAAACGCCTCACGCTCGTGGTCGACGACGGCCGGGTCGTGCACGTCTTCTATCCGGTCTTCCCGCCGGACTCGCACGCGGCGGACGTGCTCGACTGGCTCAGGGTACCGAGCTAGGGCGGCGGGCAGGTGCCGGCCGCGCTGGTCACGGTCACCGAGCCGCTGCCGGATGCCGTGGCGCCGTCCTCCGCCGCCCTGTGGATCTCGACGACCGGCCGAAAGCGGCGGCGCGCGGCGGCGCGGCCGACTCCGTGCGGGGGCGGAGCAATCGCGTTGGCGCCCGCCACGAGCACCTTCTGAGCGGCGCTGCGGGCAACAGCAGGGTTCCCGGCGTTTGCAGCCGGTGCGAGCGAACCGAGCGCGAGTACGACGATGGCGACCGTGAGTCGCCGCATGCAAAGACGCTAGCCGGGACAGCCCCGACGCAAGCCCGCCTCTCCGACCACTAGCGTTCAGGGGTCGATGGCCGAGTACCGCCCTAAGCACCGCGGCCTCGAGCGAGTGCTCGGAACAGGTGCTCTCTTCTCGACCGCCTACGGCAACGTGGGCAGTTCGATCTATTACGCGCTTGGCCTGGTCGCGATCTACGCGGCGGGCATGACGCCGGTCGTCTTCGTCATCGCGGGGCTGATCTTCGCCGCCACCGCGGCAACCTACGCCGAGGCCACCACGATGTTCCCGGAGGCCGGCGGCTCCTCGAGCTTCGCGCGCCGCGCCTTCAACGAGTTCTGGTCCTTCTTCGCGGCCTGGGGCCAGATGCTCACCTACATCATCACGATCGCGATCTCGGCGTTCTTCGTGCCGCACTACCTCGGCGTCTTCTGGGACCCGCTGTCGGAGTCCCCGGCCGACATCGTCGCCGGCATCGTCGTGGTGGTCCTGCTCGGCGCGTTGAACATCGTCGGCGTGAAGGAGTCGGCCGGGGTGAACATCGGCTTCGCGGTCGCGGACTTCCTGACCCAGGTGGTGCTGGTGGCGGTCGGTCTTGTGCTCGTGTTCGACCCGGACCTGCTGGTCCGCCAGATCGACCTCGGCACGACGCCGACCGTCGGCGACTTCCTGATCGCGATCCCCGTCGCGATGGTGGCGTACACGGGCATCGAGACGATCTCGAACATGGCCGAGGAGGCGCGCGACTACGGGAAGACGATCCCGCGCGGCATCGGCCTCGTGGTGGGTGCCGTGGCGGTGATCTACACGTTCCTGCCGGCCGTCGCCCTGTCGGCGATGCCGGTGAAGAACGGCGAGACGGTGCTCGCGCTGCCGAAGGAGCAGGGCGGCTACGCCGACGACCCGGTGCTCGGGGTCGTGGAGAACATGCACCTCGGCTCGCTCCAGCACGCCGCCGAGATCTACGTCGGGATCCTCGCCGCCAGCATCCTCTTCATCGCCACGAACGCCGGCATCCTCGGCGTCTCGCGGCTGAGCTACTCGATGGGCCAGCACCGCCAGCTGCCCGAGTTCCTGCGCCTGCTCCACCCGCGCTTCCGCACGCCCTACATCGCGATAGCGGTCTTCAGTGCGGTCGCGTGCGTCGCGATCGTGCCGGGTAAGGCCGACTTCCTGGGGGTGATCTACGCGTTCGGCGCGATGCTGTCGTTCACGATGGCGCACGCGGCAGTGGTGACGCTGCGCGTGAAGCACCCGGACTTCGACCGTCCCTGGAAGGGTCCACTCAACGTCCGCTTCAGAGACCGCGAGCTCCCGCTGTTCGCGATCCTGGGAGGCCTCGGCACCGGCATCGCCCTGATCGTGGCGACCGTCCTTGACCTGCGCGTGCTCGTCTCGGGCGTGGGCTGGATGGTCGCGGGCGTACTGCTGTACGTCGGTTACCGCCGCCGCCAGGGACTCGCGCTCACGGAGACGCACAAGATCGTGTCACCGAAGCCGGCGGTCGAGCACGAGGTGGAGTACGAGTCGATCCTCGTGGCGTTCGAGGACAACGACTACTCGGCCGAGGCGGTCTCCACCGCGGTGCGGCTCGCGGCACGCCGGCGGCGCGGCATCCACGTGCTCGTGACGATCACGGTACCGACGAACGCGCCCATCGACGCCTCCATGCCTGAGCAGGAGGCCAAGGCGTCGTCGGTGATCGACTCCGCGCGCGTGCGCGGCGGCCGGCGCGTGACCGGCCACTGGGAGAAGGTGCGCCCGGGCCAGGCGGGCCGCCGCGTGGTGGAGGAGGCGAAGGAGATCCGTGCGCGGGCGGTGGTCATGCCGCTGCCGCCGCGACGGACGGGCGCGTCGATCTTCGGGCGTACGCTTGAAACCGTGCTGAACGAACGTCCCTGCCGCGTGATCATCGACTCCTCGAGGGACGTTCGTTGAGACGCGCCTACGTGACCTCCACGCGCGTCATGAGCGCGCTGCTCGTGCTCGTGGGGGTGGCGATGGTGGTGTCCGCGCTGGCGCGCGGCGGCGGGGCCCTCGCGCTCGGCGTGGTGCTCGGCACGATGCTCGCGCTGCTCGGCGCGGGGCGCTTCTGGCTCGCCCGCGACGGGGAGCGCTGACCGCGTGGACGACGAGCGCGAGCACGGCGACGAGCGCGACCGTGGCGGGGAGGAGCGCGACCGCGCCGCCGGCGAGGGCCGCGAGCACGTCGGGGAGGGCGAGCGGCACGCGCCCATGTCGGACCGCGCCCTGGAGGGACTCCGCCGCAGCTCGGAGGGCCTGAAGCGCGGCTCCGAGCGCGCGCGCGTCCGGATCGCGCAGACGCTCGGCGAGCCGGCCCTGTTCGCGATCACGCTGAGCGCCGTCGCCTCGGCGATCTTCTTCTCCCTCGGCGTGGTGGCGGACCGGGCGCTGGCGCTGACCCCGTTCGTCTACCTGGTCGCCGGGGTGTTCTTCGCGGTGACGTTCGCCACCTACGTGGAGGGCAGCTCGCTCCACGTCGAGCGCGGCGGCGCGTCCACCTTCGCGCGCTACGCGTTCGACGAGTTCTGGAGCTTCGTGGCGGGCTGGGCCATCCTGCTCGACTACCTGATCGTGATGGCGATCGGGTCCGTCGTCATCTCCGAGTACCTCAGCGTCTTCTGGGGTGACCTGGGCGACGGCGCGCTGCCCCTCGTGATCGGCGGGGGCGCGCTGCTGTTCGTGGCGATGCAGAACATCAGGGGCCTGTCGGCCGACCGGCTCGGCACCGTGCTGCGGCTCTCGCTGTTCAGCATCCTCGTGCTGGTCGCCGTGTCGCTGATCGGCTTCGTCCAGTACTGGGACCCGGGGTCGATCCGCGCCACGATCGACCTCGGCGTGGCGCCGCGCTGGGAGGACCTGATCTTCGCCACCGGCGTCGCGACCGTGGCCGTGATCGGCGTAGAGGCGGCCTCCGGGCTCGCCGGGGAGATCAGGGTGGGCCGCCGGGGGCTCAGGCGAGTGGTGCTCGCCTCGGTCGCCGTCTCGATGGTGCTGTTCCTGATCGTCTCGGTTGCCGCGCTCATGGCCACGCCGGTCGTGGGGACCCACACGGCTCTCGGCGACCGCTTCCTCGAGGCGCCCGTGCTTGCGATCCCGTCCTCGTACGAGCCCGGTCTGCTGCTCGACCTGACCCGCTACGTGGTGGGCGCCACCGCCGCGGCACTACTGCTCGCCGCCATGAACGGGCAGATGCTCGGCCTCGCGCGGCTCGCCTACTCGCTGGCCACGAACCGCCAGATCCCGAGCGCCGTCGGGCGGCTCCACGCACGCCGCGGCACCCCCTACGTGACGATCACGCTCGCGGCGCTGATGGCGTTCGCGCTCTCGATTCCGCACGATCTCGATTTCCTCGCGGGCCTGTTCGCGTTCGGCGCGATGATCGCGTTCGCGCTCGCCCACCTGTCCGTGATCGTGCTTCGCTTCCGCGAGCGGGAGCGCCCCAGCGCCTTCCGGGTCCCGCTGTCCGTGCCGATCCGGGGTGCGCGCGTGCCGCTCCCAGCCGTCTTCGGCCTCCTCTTCTCCATCTGCGCCTGGCTCAGCATCGTGATCTTCCACCAGGGGGCGCGCCTGATCGGCGCCGCTTGGATGGTCGCCGGGATCGCGCTCTACGTGATCTACCGGCGCGCGGAGGGCAAGTCGCTCACGAGGCGCTTCACGATCCCGGCGGAGGCCCTCCAGGAGAGCTCCGGCGCGGAGTACGGCAGCATCCTCGTGCCCGTGTTCGGCGAGGAGCTCGACGACGACATCGTGGGCACGGCCGGCCGTCTGGCGACCTCGGAGGGCGAGGAGGCAGAGGGCGGCGCGGTGCTCGAGGCTCTCTACGTCTTCGAGATCCCGATGTCGCTGCCGATCGACGCGCGTGTGCCCGAGGAGCGCGTGCAGGAGGCCAAGCGCGTGCTCGCGCGCGCCAAGGAGGTGGGCGAGGAGTACGCCGGCGTGGAGGTGGCGACCGCGATGGTGCGCGGCCGCTCGACCGGCCAGGCGATCGTCTCGGAGGCGCGCCGGCGGGGCGTCGAGGCGATCGTCCTCGGCGCCGAGGAGCCCAGCCGGCTGCGCGGCGGCGCGATCCTCGGAGGCCGGGGGAGGGTGCGTGATCGCTTCATCGGGGAGACCACCCGCTACGTGATCGAGAAGGCGCCCTGCAAGGTGATCCTGACCGCTCCGCCCGCGGGCGAGGAGGGCACCCGCGAGGGCGTTCTGCCCTAGAGCGCAGGATTGGACAAATCTGCCGCCGCCCGGATGTATTGTGGGTCGATATGTTCGTTTTGATCGTTGGCTGCGGGCGCGTGGGGTCCGCAATCGCCAACTCCATGCTTGAAGAGGGGCACGACGTCTCCGTGCTCGACGAGGACGCCGAGGCCATCGCACTGCTCGACCGCGGCCAGGCGAACAGCTGGGAGGAGCGCGGCGGCCAGTTCACGGAGGGCACCGCCCTCGAGATCGACGCTCTGCTCGCCGCGGGCATCGAGCGCGCCGACGCCTTCGTCGCCTCCACTGACGGCGACAACACCAACCTCGTGATCGCCCAGATCGCCAAGCGGCGCTTCGATGTGGACCGCGTGGTCGTGCGCGTGCTCGACCCGGCTCGGGCGCGCTGGTACGCCGAGCAGGGCCTGCAGACGGTCTGTCCCACGCAGACCGCCATCGAGCTGCTCGAGGCCGCCGTGCGCGGCCAGATCCGCTTCGAGGGAGTGGCGGGCTAGCTCATGTACGTCGTGATCGTCGGAGCGGGCAAGGTCGGCTGGAACCTCGCCCGCGAGCTCATCAACAAGCGCCACGAGGTGACGGTCATCGAGGCCGACGCCCATCGCTTCGCCGTGGTGGAGCAGGAGCTCGAGCACAGCGCGATCTACGGCGACGGCTCCGAGCTGTGGGTGCTCGAGCGCTCCGGCATCGAACGCGCCGACCTCGTGGTCGCGGTGACCGGCGACGACGAGGACAACATCCTGATCTCGCAGGTCGCGCGCGAGAAGTACGGCGTGGCGCGCGTGGTGGCGCGCTGCAACAACCCACGCAACCTCCAGCACTTCGAGCTGCTCGGGGTGCGGCCGGTCATCTCGGCCACGGACCTGATCCTGCGGCTGATCGAGCACGAGGTGCCGAAGTACGGGCTGGTTCACCTGCTCGACCTGCCCGAGGAGCGGCTCGAGATCATCGAGCTCGAGGTGGGCGACGGCTCGCCGGCCGCCGGCCGGGCCGTGAAGGACCTCGGTCTGCCCGACGGCTCGCTCGTGATCTCGATCCTGCGCGAGGGCGGTGGTTTCGTACCCACCGGCGACTCGGTCATCGAGTCGGGCGACGAGGTGCTGGTCGTGCTCGACGTGGGCATCGAGTCGCGTGTGACCGAGCTGTTCACAGCCCGAAGCGCCGCGTAGCCGACGTGGCGCGGCGCGACGTCGACCATCTGCTCATCGGCGGCGGGCTGGCCGCCGCGAACTGCGCGCGCTGGCTTCGCGAGGAGGGCGCCGAGGGCTCGATCCTGCTGGTGGGTCGCGAGCCGGATCCGCCCTACAACCGGCCGCCCCTGTCGAAGGGCTATCTCCAGGGCAAGGAGTCGCGCGAGGACGCGCTGTTCCGGCCGGCTGAGTGGTGGGACGAGCAGCGCATCGAGGTGCTCACGCGCACGTCGGTGATGCGACTTGACGTCGAGGCGCGCGTGGCGACGCTCTCGACCAAGGACGAGGTCGGGTTCGACTCCGCGCTGATCGCCACGGGCGCGAACGTGAAGCGCCTCCGCGTGGACGGGTGCGACCTCGACGGCATCCACTACCTGCGCGCCTTCGGCAACTCGGACGCGATCCGCGCCGACGCCGAGCAGCACAAGCGCGCGGTCATGATCGGGGGGAGCTACATCGGCTGCGAGGTGGCGGCGTCGCTGACCGCCGCGCATGGCGTGGAGTGCCACATCGTGATGATGGAGGACGTGACCTTCGAGCCGCTCTTCGGCGAGCAGATCGGCCGCTTCTTCCAGGACGTGCTGGAGGAGCACGGCGTGACCGTGCACGGCGGCCAGGAGATCGAGCGCTTCGAGGGCGACGGCGAGCGCGTGACCAAGGTGGTCATGAAGAGCGGACTCGAGCTGGACTGCGACTTCGTCGTGGTCGGGATCGGGGTGACGCCGGACGTGATGCTCGCGCGCGCCGCCGGCCTCGAGCTCGGCGAGCGGGGCGGAGTCCGGTGCTCCGAGGAGCTCGAGACGTCCGCGCGCGGCATCTTCGCCGCGGGGGACATCTGCGAGTACAACAGCCCGGTCCACGGTGGGCCCGTGCGGATCGAGCACTGGGACGTGGCCTTCAACCAGGGTAAGACGGCCGCCTTCAACATGCTCGGTCGCGGACTCGAGCACAACGTGGTGCCGTACTTCTTCTCCGACCTAGCCGACTGGGTCTCGATGGAGTACGTGGGCCCGGGGTCAGGCGACCCGGTTCTGCGCGGCTCGATGGAGGACCACGAGTTCACGGTCTTCTACGTGGACGAGGGGCGCGTCAAGGCGGCCCTGACGGTGGGCCGCTCCGACGACCTCGACCACGCCCGCCGCTTCATCTCGGAGAAGACCGACGTCGACACCGCCGCGCTGGCCGACGCCGGCAGCGACCTCGCGAAGCTCTAGACCATCCGGCGCGGCTTCTTGTCCGGCCACTTGAAGGCCGGCCGATCCTCGATGCGAAGCATGGGGCCAACGCCGCATGCCAGCACGAAGAACACCGCGAAGAAGATCAACACGAAGGTCATCTCGTAACACATGTTACAACCTTCGCGCGATCGCGCGATCGCGCGAACAGGCGAGATCGAGCGGTAGCGTGGCGAGATGACCGATCTCGCGCAGCGCTTCCTGGCCCTTCACCGCGACGAGCACCCGCTCGTGATGCCGAACCCGTGGGACGCGGGCTCGGCGCGGTTGCTCGAATCGCTTGGGTTCAGGGCGCTCGCGACCACGAGCAGCGGCTTCGCGGCGACGCTCGGGCGGCTCGACGGACGGGTCACGCGCGACGAGGCGATCGCGCACGCGGCGGCACTTCAGGAGGCCGTTGAGGTGCCGCTGTCGGCGGACCTCGAGCACTGCTTCGGCGACGAGCCGGCCGCCGTGGCCGAGACCGTGCGCCTGGCGGTCGAGGCGGGGCTGGCGGGCTGCTCGGTCGAGGACTTCAGCGGACCAGAGAGCGACACGATCTACGAGCCGGGCCTCGCGGCCGAGCGCGTGGCCGCCGCCGCGGAGGCGGCCCACTCGGGCGAGCGGTCGCTGGTGCTGACCGCCCGCGCGGAGAACCACGTGCACGGCCGCGACAACCTGGCCGACACGATCAGCCGCCTCCAGAGCTTCCAGGAAGCGGGCGCCGACGTGCTGTTCGCGCCCGGCGTGAGGACGCTCGACCAGATCCGCGCGATCGTGAGTTCCGTGGACCTACCCGTGAACGTGCTGGTGCTGCCCGGGATGCCGAGCGTGAGCGAGCTGTCCGACGCCGGCGTGAGCCGCATCTCGGTCGGCGGCGCGTTCGCCTTCGCGGCCTACGGAGCGGCGCTGTCCGCCGGCCGCGAACTGCTCGAAAGCGGCACCTACGACTTCTGGGAGACGGCGGGCCCGGGCGGCGCGGCCGCCCACGAGGCCTTCAGCCGCTGAGGTACTGGGGGGCAGGGACTTGAACCCCGATAACCAGCTCCAGAGGCTGGCGTCTTGCCGATTAGACGACCCCCCAACGAGGTCATCGAGGATAGCTAGAACCGGCGGCGGATCCGGCCCGGGAGGCTGGTGAGCGTGTAGAGGAGGGTGCCGCGGCGGGCGCCGCGCTCGAAGTCACGGTGGAACCAGCCCTTGCGGGCGTCCTCGTCGAGCTTTCGGAGCACGGTCAGGCCGTGGTCGACAGGCTCGAGCTCCTCGTAGGCGCGGTTCGTGATCACGTATGAGACGACCTCGGCTACGCCCGGCTTCCAGGTGTCGTGGAACGCGACGAGCCCGCCTACCTCGAGCATCCGGTCGATGTAGAAGAAGTCGAGCAGGGCGAAGTCGAAGACGTGCTTCCCGTCGATCAGCCCGAAGTCGAGGCGCACGCCCTCGGCGCGGAGGCGCGGGAGGGCGGCGTCGGCACGCTCGGCCAGGACTGTCACGCGGTCCTCCAGGCCGGCGCGCTCGATGTTCAGCCTCCCGATCCCCTTGAAATGGGTGTTCTGCCCGGGGTCGATGGCGATGTGGGTGCCCTCGCCTCGGTCCTGGTGGACGGACCCGATCGCGAGCGCGGAGATGCCGTAGGCCAGGCCGGTCTCGATCGTGCGCATGAGGTGGTGCTCGCGGACGAGCCGCATGATCTCGTCGGCGTGCTCGCGCGGCAGGCCAGCGGGGAAGGGGGAGACGGTGCTGCCGTCGTCGGCCTCGACCCTGCCGGTGGTGTAGATCTGGTCGAGCAGGTCCGCCGCGCGGCTGACCTCGGTTCCTGGCATCCGGGCAGACTAGTCACTCATGGGGTAGCGTGAGAGTCGCTCGTGGGGAGGCTCGCTGCCACTGCTGACGGCGTCCACGCCGTGCCGTCGACCGGAAGCCAGGCCGCCGTCCGGCTGTCCGTGATCGTCCCTGCCACGGACGATCCCGCGACGATCGGCCGCTGCCGACTCGCACTCGAGGCGGCCGTCGAAGCGTCCGACGAGGTCCTCGTCGTGGACACCGCGCCGGGCGAGGGCGCGGCCCACGCGCGCAACGCCGGAGCGCTCGAGGCCACGGGCAACGTGCTCGTGTTCGTGGACGCCGACGTGGCCGTTCACGCCGACGCGTTCGTGAGGATCAGACGCGCCCTCGAACGCGATCCCGGCCTCTCCGCGGTCTTCGGCTCATACGACGACGAGCCGAGCGCGCCGGGCATCGTCTCCAGCTTCCGCAACCTGCTCCACCACCACGTGCACCAGACCGCCGAGACGCCCGCGCAGACCTTCTGGGCAGGGCTCGGCGCGATCCGCAAGCCCGCCTTCGAGGCGCTGGGCGGCTTCGACACCGTGACGCCCCACCGCCGCGCCGTGGAGGACATCGAGCTCGGGATGCGACTCGTGGACGCGGGCGGTCGGATCGCACTCGACCCGGACCTCCGCTGCACGCACATGAAGCCATGGACGCTCGCGAGCATGCTGCGCACTGACCTTGTGAACCGCGGCGTGCCCTGGGTCGGCCTGCTGGTGGCGAAGCGGCGCGTGCCCGCCGCGCTGAACCTGCGCTGGCGGCACCGGCTGAGCGCCGCCTGCTGGGTCGTGGCGCTCGCCTCCCTGATCCGCGGCAGGCGAGCCGCCCTGCTCGGCTCGCTCTCGCTGACCGCCTGGCTCAACCGCTCCTTCTACGCGCTCCTGCGTGGCAGACACGGCCGTCGCCATGCCGCGCTCGGCTTCCTGCTCCACGGCGTCCACCACCTGACGGCGGTGGCGTCCGTGCCGGTGGGCGTGGTCGTGTACGTGCGTGACAGGCGCGCCGGGCGGCGCTAGCCGCTCGCGGTTCCGGGAGCCGGCCGCCCGCGGAGGGCCGCGACGATGCCTACGAGATCGACCATCCGCAGGCCGGTCATCACCGGTATGGCGGCGATCCGGCCAAGCGGTCCGAGCCCCATGTCGCGGCCGCCGGCGAACACGCGCCTCACGTCCCAGCGGAGCGCGTGCGCATAGAACAGCGGCGCCGCGAGCACGCCGGCCCGCAGCCAGCGCGCCTCGCGCAGTGCGGGGTTGACTCGCGCGGCGGTCACGAGGTCCCAGCCGCGCCGCAGGCGCTCCTTCACGAGCGGCACGGCCTCGTGCGTCACGGCGGCAGCTGGCGCCAGCAGCATCGGCGTGCCGCGGCGCACGAAGCTCTGGGCGTGGGCGAAGCAGCGACAGCGCATGTCCCCGTCGGGCACCGGGTTCTCGGCCAGCGCGTCGGCGGCGAAGGCCGAGTTGTTCGACGCGTAGCAGCCGAGCGGGTGCTCGCTGCGCGGCAGCAGGAAGCCGAAGTCCATGACGCTGAGGACGCTCGCGAGCCAGCCGCCCTCGTAGACCGTGAAGCCCGCCGTTCCCACCGCTGCCCGTGCCCGGATCGGCGCGGTCAGCTCATCGAGCCAGTCGTCGGAGAGCGGCCGGCAGTCGCCGTCGAGGAACACGACGATGCTCGCGTCGGCTGCCGCCGCCGCGGCCGCCTTGGCCATGTCGTAGTCGCGAACGTCCGACGAGATCCGCTGGATGCTGGGGAATCGGTGTTCGACCAGCTCCGCAACGCGCGGGTTTCCGCCTCCGTCGGCGAGCACCACGCGCGCGTCCCCGTGGCGATCGGCCGCCCGCTCCGCGATCTCGAGCGCCCCCGCGAGCCGGTCGAGGGACGAGTGCTCCGTCTCGTTGAAGCTCTCGACGATCACTGCGATCTCGGCTGACGGCATCGGCGGCAGGGTAACCATCTGGTGTATGGATTAGCAGTGCCGCCGGGACCCCGGATCTCCGTGTGCGTGCCGACCAGGGGGCGTCCGACGGCGCTGGCCCGCTGCCTCGCCGCGCTCGGCCGCTCCACGCTCGCGCCGGAGGCGTTCGAGATCGTCGTGGTCGGGGACGGCACCGATGTGGAGTGTCCCGCGCGGGGCGCCGCGGGCGCGGTCCCGGTGGTGTGGCGCACCCGTCCGCGTGGGGGCCCTGCGGCGGCCCGGAATCTGGCGGCCGAGCTGGCGAGGGCGCCGGTGCTTGCGTTCCTGGACGACGACTGCGTGCCGGAGGTCGACTGGCTGGAGCGGATCCTCGCTCGCGTCGAGACTGAGCCCGAGGCGATCGTCGCGGGACGGGTGCGCAACGGCCTGCCCGACAACCGCTGGGCGACCGCGAGCCACATGGTGCTCGAGGTGGTCGTCGACATGTACAACGCCCGGCCGGGCGAAGCGGGCTTCGCGCCCACCAGCAACCTGGCGATGGGTCGCGACCTCTTCCGAAGCCTCGGAGGCTTGGACGAGCGCTTTCGGACCGCGGCGGCGGAGGACCGGGAGTTCTGCGACCGCTCCCACGACGCGGGCCATCCCGTGGTCATCGAAGATGCGGCGGTGGTCGAGCACTTCCACGATCTCGACGGCCGCGCCTTCCTCGCTCAGGCCGCCTCATACGGACGCGGGGAGGTCACATACCGCGCCGTCTGCGCGGAGCACGGCCGCAAGCCGAACGTGGTGAGGCGGAGCTTCTACCTCCGGCTGGCGCTCGCCGCGCTCGCGCACGGTCCACGGCGGGCGGTCCCGCTCGTCTGCCTTGCGGCCACCAGCCAACTCGTGTTCCTGGCGAGCTACTGGAGCGCGAGACCGTGGCGGGTGGCCAGGCGGTGAGCGAGCGGATCGCGATCACGACCATCGTCCGGTCGGCGGGGCTCGACGTGCCGTCCGGCTGGCTCCGCGTGCTGTCCACCGATCGCTGGGAGCAGCTGGCGATGGCCCCGCTTCCCGACGCGGTCCACCGCATTCACGACACCAACCCGCGCGGCGGGCTACGGGGTGGGCGCGGCGTCGCAAGCACGGCCGACCGCCTCGCGGTGGCCCTCAACGACCGCGTGCTCCTGCTCGATCGCGACTGGCGGCCGGCGCATGTGCTGAGCCATCCGTGGATGGGCGGAGTTCACGACATCGCTGCGGACGACGAAGGGCTGTGGATCTCCTGCTCGGACAACGACATGGTCCTCCGGCTGGACTGGGACGGTCAGCTCCGCGGCTCCTGGCACTGGCGCGCCGATCGCCGCATGCGACGCGCGCTCGGCTTCGGATGGCTGCCTCCCGTGGACCGCTCGATGGATCACCGCGACCCGCGCGAGCGCGGCCTGCGCGTCGACCTGGGTCACGTCAATGCGGTCGCGTCCGACGGCGACGCGGTGCTGGTGGGGCTCGGCCTGCTGAGGGTGCCGATGCCGCTGCTGTGGCCGTACCTGCGCGAGCGTGGGACCAGGCTTGCGGCAAGGGCTGGCTTCGGAGGCGCCGCCGACCGAGCGATCGAGCTCTGGCGACGTTTCCCGCTTGCGAAAATCCAGGCGCGCTGGTTTCCGGAAGACATCAGCCGCGTGACGCCCGGCGCCCGCCCGATCGACCACGGCGGGCCGGGGGAGCCCGGGAGCACGTGGGTGGTCGCCGAACTGCTCCCCGGCCGCGGCGGTCGTCTTCGGTCTCGGGTCCTGGCCCGGCATCCCGCGGCTGCGGTCCCGACGCACAACGTCGCAGCCGCCGGCGGCTGGGTGGTCGTGAACGAGACCGCACGCGGACGGATCGTCGCGCTCGATCGCGAGACCGGGGCCGTCGTGCGGTCGGTTGAGATCGCCGGCGACTACCCGTTCCCGCGAGGCCTGCTGCCCCTCGGCGACGGCCGCTATCTCGTCGGATCCCAGGGCCCGGCGGCGCTCTCGGTGGTGGACCTGGCGGCGGAGCGCGTGGACGAGCGGGTGGTGCTCCCCGACGACCGCGGCGAGGCCCCATATGCGATCGGGTTCGTGCCCTCCTTCCTCGGCGACCCTGGCCTGCTTCCGACGTCGCGCGCGGGGTGGGGCATCGAGGACGCCGACGCTTCTCCTGGCGGCGCGGGCGTGTTGCTGGCGCCGGCCGCTACGGGCTTACTTACGTGTCCACGACCTCGTGGAAGTCGCGGTCGCGCCTCACGGCGCCCGACTCCATCCACACCGCGCGGTCGCAGAGGGTCGCCAGCACGGGGTGGTCGTGCCCGGCTGCGACGACGATCCCGCCGCGCCCGCGCACGGCCCGCGCCCGCTCGGCCATCGCCCCCCGGAACTCGTGGTCCATCGCCTCGTGCACCTCGTCGAGCAGCAGCAGGTCTACGGCGCGCTGCGCCGCCACGGCGAATCCGAGGCGGGCCCGCATCCCCTCCGAGTAGCTGCTCACGGGCAGCTCGAACGAGTCGCCGAGACCGCTCATCTCCCTGATCGGGGCCACCGCCGCGCGCGCCTCCGGCGGCGACATCCCGACGAGCACGCCGAGCAGCTCGGCGTTCTCCCGTCCGGTGAGGAGGCCGACCAGTCCGGCCTGCGGTGAGAGCAGCGTGCCTAGCTCGCCACGGACCGTGAGCGAGCCCTCGTCCGGCGCGAGGATGCCGCCGAGCAGGCGCAGCAGCGTGGTCTTGCCCGACCCGGTGGGACCCACGAGCGCGATCCCGTCGCCGGGCTCCGCGACCAGGTCGACGCCGCGCAGCGCCCACGGCTCGGGGCCCCCGCGCCGGATGCGCGCGAGCGTGGGGGAGAGCACGCGCCGCTGGCGATCGAAGTGGAACTGGATCCCCACTCCGCGAGCCTCGATCAGAGCGCTCACGCGCTCACTCCACGAGCTTCGCGAACTGGGGTCCCTCGTGCCGGAACAGCGGCACGAACAGCGCGAGCGTCACGACGGCGAAGGCGCACGGCAGGAGCAGCTCCCAGGCGGCCGGGGAGACGCCCTCGAGGAAGACGCTGCGGTAGGCCTCGAACAGCCCCGTGAGCGGATTGGCCTTGAGCCAGTCGGCCGTGTGGCCGGCGATCTGGTCGAGCGCCACCACGCCGGGCGCGACGAAGAACGCCGCGCGCGTGAGGCTCAGCATGATCGGCCGGCTCTCCGGAAACCAGAGCCCGACGAGCGCGACCGGATAGGCCACGGCCACGGCAACGGCGAACGTCACCAGCACGAGCACCGGGAGCCACAGGACAGCCGCCGTGGGCTCGACCCCGTACGCCACCATCATCACCACGAGCAGGGTGAGCGTCGCCACGAACCCGACCGCCTCGGCGACCGCGGACGAGAGTGGGATCAGCGCCCGCTCGAAGCGCATGTTCACCACGATCGAGCGGCGCGACTGAACCGACGTCAGCGAGTTCAGCACCGTCATCAGGACGAGCTGGAACGGCACGATCGCGCACGCGAGGCTGAGTCCGGCGGCATGCCCCGGACGGTCGAGCACGAACGCCACGAGCAGCAGGTAGACGCCGGCCGCCGCGTAGGGGTCGAGCAGCCACTTGACCATCGTCAGGCGGCCGCGGCCGTAGCGCATCCGGATGTCCGACCGCGCCAGCGCCTCGAGCACGTGGGCAGCGCGCGGTAGCACGCCGGGCTAGCGCCGCTTCGGTAGCTTGCCGCGCACTCTCACGCGCGTCTTCACGGCAGTCGTGTTCGGACGGCTGTCCCGCATGGACAGCCTCACCGTCGCGCTACGCCGGAGCCGCGCGGAGGCGCGCAGACCGCGCCAGACCACCCTGGCGGAGCGAACCTGGCGCGGGAAGGTCCTGCTCGCCGCGCGCTTGCTCGACCTCACGCTCATGCGCTTGCCGCCCGCCACGACGTACGGGCGCGCCTTGCCGCGGCTGAGCGTCTTCGGCAGCTTCAGCCGGAACGCGGTGATGCCGGGGCCGTCGCGCCCCGCCTTCAGCTTCGCCACGAGTGTGGCCCGCCGCCCCTTGCGCCGGATCGAGACCGTGGCGCGCGGGTCGCAGCCCGGCGTGGCGAGCTCCTGCGAGAAGCTCGACTCCTTGCCGTTGTAGGCCACGAGCCGCACCTCCATGGTCCTGTCCGTCGTAGGGCCGCACAGGTCCTGGTTCAGCGTGAGGAGCGCATCGGGCCGGCCGCCCTCGAACTCGAGGGTGAAACTCCTCACCGGGAGGTCCGGGTTCGACGCGAACGTGTTCTTCGTGCCGAACAGGCCCAGCTCGGTCAGCCCGTCCAGCCGGACCCCGACAGGGTCGGGCAGGATCACCATCAGGCCCGGGATCACGTTCTCGGTGTTGAGGGCGAAGTAGACCGGGCCGCGCACCGGCTTGGGCTGGAGGGGCGAGTCGATGATCGCGGTGCCCACGCGGGAACTGTCCGGGCAGTTGCTCGCGTCGGCCAGGTCGCGCGGGCACGCCCGCTGGGTGCCCGGGGGGTTGGGCGCAAGCGAGATCGGGAGGATCACCTCGGCGCGCTTGAGCGCCGCCTCCTCCGGGTCGAAGGTCAGCGTCGTGGAGACCGGCGGGAAGTCGTGAGCGTCGGTCTGTCCCGGTGCTCCCATCGAGCCCTGGGCCTTCGGGTTGAAGCCGAGCCGCTCGCAGCCGGTCGGCTGCATCACGAAGGTGCGCTGCGAGAAGATCGTCGGCGCGTCCCACGAGTTCGCGCGCGTCAGCGAGGTCCCCGGGTCGCAGGAGGTGGGCATCCTCATGAACGGGCCCTTGCTCGCCTGGCCGTTGAAGGTCAGGGCGATCTTCTCGATCTGGATCTCTCCGGGGCCCGCGGTGCGCGGCTGGTCCGCAAAGGTCGACTCGAGGCCGTAGCCGTCAGAGCCCGGCTTGACGAAGACGGGCGCCTGGAGGCGGATCTTCTCGAGCCCGCCGGCCGCCTCCACGAGGACACCGACGCGGGCCGGCTCGTTGCCCGTCGGCGTGAGGTTGAAGACGGTGCCGGGGTTCGTGGTCGCCGGGAGGGGCACCGGCAGCACCACGCGGGCCGTGACCTGGACGCTCCCGACGACAGAGTTGGCCGGGCAGCTGTCCGAGTTGAATTGCTGTTGCGAGCAGAAGCCGGCGTTCTGCGGGTTGCCGAGCAGCCCGGGCTGCAGGCGCACGAACGCGTCCTTCACGCTGTCGTTGGGGTCGCCCCCGTAGGAGAACGTCTGCGTGATCGTGACGTTCGGGTGGCCGCCGGCCTGCTTCGACGCGGGCTCCACCTTGAAGTCGTCCACGGTGACCGCCGCGGACGCCTGCGCGGGCAGCGCAGCGACGGCCGCGAGCCCCAGGACCAGAAAGGCACGCCTCCTCACGCCGCGCAGAATACCCGGCTCAGGCGGCGGACTGCGCCGCCCAGTCGCGGTAGAGGCGCGCGTATGCGCCGTCCGCGTCGAGCAGCTCCTCGTGCGTGCCCTGCTCGGCCACGCGGCCGTGGTCGAGCACGACGATGTGCCCGGCGCCGCGGATCGTGGAGAGACGGTGGGCGATCACGATCGCCGTCCGGCCCGCCAGGAGGCGGCGCAGGCCGTGCTCGATCTGCGACTCCGTGCGCACGTCCACGTTCGAGGTCGCCTCGTCGAGGATCAGGATGCGCGGGTCCGCCGCGGCCGCGCGCGCGAACGCCACGAGCTGGCGCTGCCCGGCCGACAGGTGCCCGCCGCGCTCGCCCACCTCGGTGTCGTAGCCCTCCGGCAGCCGCTCGATGAAGTCGTGCGCACCCACGGCCTGCGCCGCCGCGCGGACCTCCTCGTCGGTCGCGTCGCGGCGGCCGAAGCCGATGTTGTCGCGGATCGTGCCGGAGAAGAGGAAGCTCTCCTGCGGCACGATGCCGAGCTGAGAGCGCAGCGAGCGCTCGCTCACGTCGCGCAGGTCGTGCCCGTCCACCAGCACGCGCCCCTCGGTCGGGTCGTAGAAGCGCGCGACGAGCTTCGCGAGCGTGGACTTGCCGGCGCCCGTCGCGCCCACCAGCGCGAGCGTCTGCCCCGGCGGCACCACGAGCGTCACGTCGTCGAGCGCCGGCGCCTCGCCCCCGTACGTGAAGGTCACGTCCTCGAAGCGGATCTCGCCGCGCACGCGCGGGAGCTCGATCGCGTCCTCGCGGTCGGCGATCTCGGGCTCCTCGTCGAGCAGCTCGAAGATCTTGTCGAGCGCCGCCATTCCCGCCTGGTAGGTCGTGTAGAGCTGCGAGAGCGACTGGATCGGGTCGAAGAAGCTCTGCAGGTAGAAGACGAACGCGGCCAGGACGCCGATGGTCACGCCGCCGCTCAAGACCTGGTTGCCGCCGTAGAGCAGGATCGCCGCCGTCGCCACGGCTGAGAGGAGCTCCACCGCCGGGAAGTAGGCCGCGTTCAGGTAGACCGTCTTCATGTTCGCGTCGCGGTGCTCGTCGTTCAGCTCCGCGAAGCGCGTCCCGTGGCGCTCCTCCTGGCCGAACGCGCGCACCACGCGCACGCCGGAGAGCGTCTCCTGGAGGTAGGCGGTGACCTGCGCGATCTTCTCGCGCGTGAGCCGGTACGCGCCCGCCGAAGCGAGCCGGAAGGCCACGCTCGCCACCAGCAGCACCGGGAACGTGAGGAACGTGATCATTGCCAGCTCGGCGTCGAGCAGGACCAGGATCACGGCCGTGCCGATCAGCGTCAGGGTCGCGGAGAAGAGCGTCGAGATGCCCTCGGTCACGAGCTGGTCGAGCGCCTGGACGTCGTTCGTCAGCCGCGAGATCAGGACGCCCGCCTTGTTGCGTCCGTAGAACCCGATCGAGAGGCGCTGCAGATGCTGGAAGACCTCGATGCGGAGGTCCTGTAGCGCGCGCTGGCCGACCCAGTTGATCAGGAAAGTCTGGACGTAGGTGGCGACCCAGTTGATCAGCGCCGCCGCGAGGAAGAGGACGACGATGATGGTGAGCGTGCCGGTGTCGCCCTTGGTGATGCCGTCGTCGATCGCGCGGCCGGCCAGGTACGGCGGCGCGAGCGCCGCGCCTGTCGCCAGGACCAGCGCGACGAACATCAGCATCACGCGGCCGCGGTACGGGCGCAGCAGGCTCACGAGATGGCGAAGGCGTGCGCCCCTGTTCACAGTCCCGCCACCTCGCGGTCCGGGTCGCAGCGCGTGAGGAAGACCTGGTCCGGCAGTCCCTTCTCAGCGATCTCGCGGTAGAGCGGCGAGCCGTCGAGCAGCTCGTCGTGCGTGCCGCGCGCGGCGATCTCGCCGTCCTCGAGCACCACGATCTCGTCGGCAAGCGCGATCGTCGAGAGCCGGTGCGCGATCACGAACGTCGTGCGGCCCTTCATCACCTCGGCGAGCGCGGACTTGATGAGGCTCTCCGTGGTGGCGTCGACGCTCGAGGTGGCGTCGTCGAGGATCAGGATGCGCGGCTCGGCGAGCAGCGCGCGGGCGATCGCCACGCGCTGGCGTTGGCCGCCGCTGAGGGTGTGGCCGCGCTCGCCCACGAGCGTGTCGAGCCCCTCCGGCAGCTCGTCGAGGACCTCGGCCAGGCCCGCCCGCTCGGCGGCGCGGGTGACCTCGTCGTCGGTCGCTTCCGGGCGCGCGTAGGCGATGTTGTCGCGCAGTGGCGCCGAGAACAGGAACGCATCGTCCGAGACCACGGCCACCTGGCGCCGCAGCGAGGCGGGGTCGAGGTCGCGAACGTCGATCCCGTCCACGAGCACGGCGCCCTCGTCCACGTCGTAGAGGCGTGGCACGAGCATCACGAGCGTCGTCTTGCCGGACCCGGTCGGTCCCACGAGCGCCACCGTGCGGCCGGCCTCCACGTCGAGGTCGATGTTACGGAGCACTGGCTCCTCGTCGCCGTAGCCGAACGTCACGTTGCGCAGCTCGACTCGCCCGCCACCTGCTGGGAGCGGCCGCGCGTCGGCGGCGGCCGTGAGCTGCGGCGCGCGGTCGAGCAGCTCGAAGACGCGCGCGCCGCTCGCCACCGCGCGCTGCGCCAGCCCGAGCGCCATGCCGAGCCCGCGCATCGGCCCGGTGAGCATCAGCACGTAGCCGTAGAACGCGATGAACTCGCCGACGGTGATGCTGTTGTTGATCGCCTGGCGTCCGCCCACCAGCAGCAGCGCGGCCAGGCCCAGCTGGGGAAGGAAGCCGATGAAGGGCGCGTAGAAGGCGCGCAGTCGCGTCGAGATCATCGACTGGTCGAATACGCGCGCGACGGCGTTGCTGAAGCGGCCGAGCTGGCGCTCCTCCTGCGCGAACGCCTTCACCACGCGCACCCCGCCGATGTTCTCCTCAGCTTCCGCCGTCAGCTCGGCGATTCGCTGCTGCACCTCCTGCGTGGCCGGGCGGTTCTTCATCCCGTAGCGGAACGCGATCCACACGACCGCCGGCGTCGGGGCGAGCGCCACGAGCGCGAGGCCCGGATCCACGGCGAACATCACCGCGGCGGCGATCAGGATCGTGATCGCCGACTGGACCAGGAAGACGAGGCCGTACCCGAGGAAGAAGCGCACGGACTGGAGGTCGACCGTGGCGCGCGACATCAGCTGGCCTGTCTGCTGGGTGTCGAAGAAGGCCAGTTCCAGCGACTGCAGGTGCTGGTACATGCGGTTGCGCAGGTCGTACTCGACGCCGAGGGAGACTCGCCCGGCCACGATCCGGCGCTGGACGCTGAAGGCGAGCCGGAGCACGCCCGCGCCGGCCACGGCGAGCGCGAGCGGCCACAGGTCCGCGCCACCCGTCCGGATCTCGTCCACGGTGCGGCCGACCAGATAGGGGATCAGCACGCTGACGCCCATGGCGGCCGCGGCGAGGACCAGGGACAGGATGACGCCGCGCCGGTAGGGGCGGAGGAAACCGAGCAGGCGCCAGAAGATCGTCACCGCCGATCAACATTAGAGGCGTACCTCCGTTTTGCAGGAGCGCGCGGAGGGAAGAAGAATTCCGAGGTGATGGGAAGGACCCCTGCACCCGTGGTCATTCACCGGCTTAGCCAGGCCGAGCAGCGCGTCCTCTCGTCGTTCCTCAACGGACGCCTCCCAGCCGGGCAGGTGCACAGCGAGCTCGAGCGCGCCCGCGTCGCCCAGACGCAGCCCGCCATCCAGCCGGCGCCGCGCGCCGTGCAGCCGATCCCCGCCGTCGCGGCGTAGCAGCGTCGTCTCGGGAGCTTGACTGGCTGACAGCGGGGCCTACGCCATCTGGCATGGCGACGATTCCCGAGGTGGCCCTGCAGCTGCTCCAGGCGGACCTGCAGCAGCTACCGGAGCGCATCCGCGACGAGAAGTTCTCCAGGGAGCTGTACTGCGCGCTGACGAACAACCGCTGGTCGAAGGAAGGCGAGGCGATCGCGATGAGCTGGCGGCGCGCCGAGAACTTCGTCAACGCGCTGCGCCGCGGGCACGCACGCCCGGACCTGCCGCTCTACTCGAGCGGCTGCGAGGGCACGGTCGACGCGACCATCCGGCAGGAACTGGTGGACCGCTTCGGTTGGTCAGTCGAGCCGCTCGACACAAGCGAGCACGACCCGGTGCACGTGGACGACCCGCCGGGCTAGCGATAGCTCCGGGTGGATTCGAACCACCGACCTCACGATTATGAGTCGTGCGCTCTAACCGCTGAGCTACGGAGCCGCGGCTCGCGAGTTTAGCCTTCGGTTCTGTGGACTCTTCGCCGCTACTCATGACCGTGCCCAATCTGAGCGAGGGCCGGGACCTCGCGACGCTGGAGGCGATCGGCCGCGCGTTCGCGCCGGCGCGCTTCCTCGACCTGCACACGGACCCTGACCACGACCGCGCGGTGTTCACGCTCGCGGCTCGCCAGGGGGAGATGGCGGAGGCGCTTCTGTCCGGAGCGCGGTCGGCGGTGGCCCGGATCGACATCAGCGCCCACACCGGCATCCACCCGCACGTGGGAGCGCTCGACGTCATGCCCGTCGTCTACCTGGACGAGGAGCGGCGCGGCGCGGCCGTCGCCGAGGCGCTCACCGCGGCGGCGCTGATCGGCGAGGAGCTCGGCGTGCCCGTCTTCCTCTACGGGGAGCTCGCCACGCGGCCGGAGCATGCGGAGCGCGCCTGGATCAGGCGGGGCGGGCCGAAGGAGCTGGCGCGGCGGATCGAGGCCAAGGAGCTCGTGCCGGACTACGGCCCGGCGAGACCGCATCCCACGGCGGGCGCCGTGCTCGCCGCGGCGCGCCCGCCGCTCGTGGCCTTCAACGTCGACCTCGTGACGGACGATCTCGCCGTGGCGAAGCAGATCGCCGCGGGTCTGCGCGAGTCGGGCGGCGGGATGCCGGGCGTGCGTGCGCTCGGGCTCTACCTGTCCGAGCGCAACCGCGCGCAGGTGTCCACGAACGTTCACGACCATCGGGCGGTGCCGCTGCGCGAGATCGTCGCGTACGTCCGCCAGTACGCCGAGGTCGCCGAGGCGGAGCTGATCGGCCTCGCCCCGCGTGCGGCCTTCGAGGGCTTCCCCGACGACGTGCCGATCCGCGGCTTCGACCCCGAGCGCCACCTCCTCGAGGAGGCTCTCCGGGCGGTGGCGTAGGGCGTCCGGTAACGTCGCCGTCCATGGCCCAGACCAAGCGCAAGCGCACTCGCAAGCACCGCGGCACGCCGGCGGGGACGATCGACCGCGCCGGACGCACGGGCCGTCCTCAGACTCGCCAGGACGCCAAGCAGATCGCCCGCCAGCGGCGCGACGAGCGGATGAACCGGCAGCCGACGATGCGCAGCGCCGTGAACCGCGCCGCCATCGCCGCCGCGGTCTTCGGCGTGCTCGTGGTGCTGGCCTTCCAGAAGCCCATCGCGCAGGGGGTGATCCTGGCGGGATTCATGTTCCTGATCTACATCCCGCTCGGGTACCTGACCGACACGGCGATCTACCGGTTCCGTCAGCGCCGAAAGGCGGGCGCACCCTGATGGACGTGCGCATGTTCACCGTGGGACAGATCGCGGAGAACAGCTACATCCTTCGCCGCGACGGGTCCGACCGTGCGCTGATCGTCGACCCCGGCGACGAGCCGGACAAGCTGCTTGGCGCGATCGACGCCCTCGGGGTGACGCTCGACGGCATCCTGCTCACGCACACGCACTTCGACCACGTGGGCGCCGTGGCCCCCGTGGCCAGGGCAACCGGCGCCGAGGTGTGGGTGCCGAAGAGCGAGGCGTTCATCTTGGCGGACATCATGAGCTTCGTTCCCTGGCCCGGCTTCGGCCCCTACGAGTCCTACGAGGCCGAGCACACGGTCGAGGGCGGCGAGCGGCTCGAGCTCGCCGGGTTCGAGATCGACGTGCTGTTCACGCCCGGCCACAGCCCTGGCCACGTGACCTTCTCGATTCCGGACGAGCAGGCGATCTTCTCGGGCGACGTGCTCTTCCAGCAGTCGATCGGGCGCACCGACCTGCCCGGCGGCGACCACGGCACGCTGCTCGAGTCGATCCGCGGCCTGATCGACTCGCTGCCGCCTGAGACGGCGGTCTACCCGGGCCACATGGGCACTACGACGCTGGGCGCCGAGCGGGCCACGAACCCGTTCCTGGCCGAGCTGGCGAAGTGAAGAAGCTCCAGGCGCCGCGCGGCACGCAAGACGTGCTGCCCCCGGACGGGCGCAGGCGCCTGCGGATCCTCCAGATCGCCGACGATGTGCTGAGCCGGGCGGGCTACGAGCCCATGGAGACGCCGGTGTTCGAGGACACCGAGGTGTTCGCGCGCGGGGTGGGGGAGTCCACGGACATCGTGCAGAAGGAGATGTTCACGTTCGAGGACAAGGGAGGGCGCTCGCTGACCCTCCGCCCCGAGGCCACCGCCGGTATCTGCCGGGCGTACGTCGAGCACGGCATGCACAAGCGGCCGCAGCCGGTGAAGGTCTGGCACGCGGGCCCGTTCTTCCGCCACGAGGCCCCGCAGGCGGGCCGCTACCGGCAGTTCACCCAGATCGACGCGGAGGCCATCGGCTCGGACGACCCCTCGCTCGATGCCGAGCTGATCCTGCTGCTCGCCGAGATCTTCGAGCGCGCCGGCACCGGTCCGGCGCGGCTCCGGCTGTCGAGCCTCGGGACACCCGAGACGCGCGCCGACTACCTCGAGGAGCTCACCGGGTTTCTACGCGCGCGCGAGGGCGAGCTCTCCGACGAGGTGCGCGCCCGCCTCGGGCAGAACCCGCTGCGCGCATTCGACGCGGATCACCCCGGCACGCAGGCCGTGATGGCCGAGGCGCCGCTCCTGATCGACCGCATCTCCCCGGACGATGCGGAGCACTTCACCGAGGTGCGCTCGCTGCTCGACGCGGCCGGCATCGAGTACGAGATCGACGCCACGCTCGTCCGCGGCCTCGACTACTACACGCGCACCGTGTTCGAGTTCGAGTCGGAGCGGCTCGGGGCGCAGGCGGCGCTCGGCGGGGGAGGTCGCTACGACGGCCTCGTCGAGAAGCTCGGCGGTCCGCCGACCCCGGGAGTCGGCTTCGCCGCGGGCGTGGAGCGCATGCTGCTCGCCGCCGGCGACGAGTTGCTCGAGCGTCCGTCCACGGTCTTCATCGCCTACGCGGTGCCGGATGCCGCCAAGGGCTTCGTGCTCGCGCGCGAGTTGCGAGCCCAGGGGTACCGCGTCGAATCGGAGCAGGCCGGGCGATCGCTCAAGGGGCAGCTCAAGCAGGCGGATCGCGTCGGTGCGTTCGCGACGGTGATCCTCGGGGACAGCATTGAGGTGAAGAACATGCAGACCGGCAGCCAAGAAGCTGTGGAAGGCGTTCCGGAGGTGCTCGAACTGGTGCGGAAGGCGGCCGAAGAGTGAAGCCTCCGCGACCGAACGCATACAGGACGCACTGGGCGGGACAGCTCCGCGCCGACGACGTGGGCCAGCAGGTGCGCGTGGCCGGCTGGGTGCACCGCCGCCGTGACCACGGCGGCCTGATCTTCATCGACCTGCGCGACCGCACCGGCCTCCTGCAGCTCGTGTTTCGCCCGGAGGAGGCGCGGGAGGCGCACACCGGCGCCGGTGACCTGCGCGCCGAGGACGTGATCACGGTCGCCGGCGAGCTCGTGCGCCGCGACGAGGGCGCCATCAATCCCGACCTGCCGACCGGCGAGGTCGAGCTGGTGGCCGCGGAGCTGGAGCAGCTCGCCGACTCGAAGACGCCGCCGTTCCAGATCGACGAGGACGACCCGGTGGGGGAGGAGCTGAGGCTGCGCTACCGCTACCTCGACCTGCGCAAGCCGGCGATGCGCGACACGATGGTCCTGCGGCACGACGTGGTCAAGACGATCCGCGACTACCTCTCTGAGCGCGACTTCCTCGAGATCGAGACGCCGATCCTCACGCGCTCGACGCCCGAGGGTGCGCGCGACTTCCTCGTCCCGAGCCGGCTCATACGCGGCTCCTGGTACGCGCTGCCGCAGTCGCCGCAGCTGTTCAAGCAGCTGCTGATGGT
>JAXDIL010000111.1:0-26458 GCA_034664005.1 Thermoleophilaceae bacterium
GCCGGGGCTGCGCGTGATGAGCGCCGGCCGCGCGATCGAGATCTACAAGGAGGCGGTGGCGCCCGCCGACTTCGTCGAGCAATTCGAGATCGGCAGCCTCTACGGCAGCCACGCCCTCGGCCACACCCGGATGGCGACCGAGAGCCGCGTCAGCACCGACGGATCCCACCCCTTTTCGACCGGCCTCGACCTCTGCCTCGTCCACAACGGCTCGCTCTCGAACCACAACCGGCTGCGCCGGCGCCTGCGCGACGAAGGCATCGAGTTCGAGACCGACAACGACTCCGAGGTGGCGGCCGGGTACCTCACCTGGCGGCTGCGCGAGGGCGCGACGCTCGAGCAGGCGCTCGAGGGCTGCCTCGACGACCTCGACGGGTTCTACACGTTCGCGGTCGGCACGATCGACGGCTTCGCGGTGCTGCGCGACCCGATCGCCTGCAAGCCGGCCGTGATGGCCGAGACCGACGACTGGGTGGCGATGGCCTCCGAGTACCGCGCGATCGCCGTGCTCCCGGGCGCCGAGAGCGCGCGCACCTGGGAGCCCGAGCCGGGGCGCGTCTACAGCTGGGAGCGGGCAGCGGTCTGATGGCCGCCGTGGAGAGCGGCCTCGAGGCCGCCGAGTACGACCTTGCCGTGACGCCGCTGCGCGAGCTGAACGCCGCACTGCACGCCGTCGACGCATCGTCCCCCCAGCAGTGGCGCGTGGTGAACCCGCGCGGCGCGCACGCGCTCGCGGTGGGGATCGACGCGCCGGTCGAGGTCGAGATCGACGGCCATGCGGGCTATTACTGCGCCGGTATGAACAAGCACGCCACCGTGCGCGTGCACGGCAACGCCGGCGTCGGGGTGGCCGAGAACATCATGTCGGGCACCGTGATCGTGGAGGGGAACGCGTCCCAGTCCGCGGGCGCCACGGGGCGCGGCGGCCTGCTCGTGATCCGCGGGAGCGCGGCGGCGCGCTGCGGCATCTCGATGAAGGGCGTCGACATCGTGGTGCACGGCTCGGTCGGGCACATGAGCGCGTTCATGGCGCAGAAGGGCTGCCTGGTCGTCTGCGGCGACGCGGGCGAGGCGCTCGGCGACTCGATCTACGAGGCGCACCTGTACGTGCGTGGCAGCGTGGCCGAGCTCGGCGCCGACTGCGTCGAGAAGGAGATGAGCGACGAGCACGTGACCGAGCTGAGCGCACTGCTCGAGCGGGCCGAGGTCGAGGACTGCGCGCCCTCCGAGTTCCGCCGCTACGGCTCGGCGCGCCAGCTCTACAACTTCGACGTCGACAACGCGGGCGCGTACTGATGGCCGCGCGTGACGAGGTGGAGCGGCGGGCGGCCCGTCGCGGCTGGCGGCCCGGCCTGCGCGAGGGCGCGATCTTCAATCGCGACGTGATCCACGAGATCCAGCGTGCGGCGCGTGAGGGGATCTACGACATCCGCGGCTTCGGCGCGAAGCGCGCCGTGCCGCACTTCGACGACCTGCTTTTCCTCGGCGCGAGCATGTCGCGCTATCCGCTCGAGGGCTACCGCGAGCGCTGCGACACCGACGTGACGATCGGCGCGCGGCACGCGAAGAAGCCGCTCCACCTCGACATCCCGATCACGATTGCCGGGATGAGCTTCGGGGCGCTGTCGGGACCCGCGAAGGAGGCGCTCGGGCGCGGTGCGTCGGCCGCCGGCACCTCGACCACCACGGGCGACGGTGGCATGACGCAGGAGGAGCGCGGGCACTCGAAGATGCTCGTCTACCAGCTGCTGCCCTCGCGCTACGGGATGAACCCGGACGACCTCCGCAAGGCCGACGCGATCGAGATCGTCGTGGGCCAGGGCGCGAAGCCGGGCGGCGGCGGGATGCTGCTCGGGCAGAAGATCTCGGACCGCGTGGCCGAGATGCGCGACCTGCCGAAGGGGATCGACCAGCGGAGCGCGTCGCGGCACCCGGACTGGACCGGCCCGGACGACCTCGAGATCAAGATCGGCGAGCTGCGCGAGATCACGGACTGGGAGAAGCCGATCTACATCAAGGTCGGCGCGACCCGGCCGTACTTCGACACGGCGCTCGCGGTGAAGGCGGGCGCCGACGCCGTCGTCATGGACGGGATGCAGGGCGGGACCGCCGCGACGCAGGAGATCTTCATCGAGCACGCGGGCATCCCGACGCTGGCGGCGATCCGGCCGGCCGTCGACGCTCTGCAGGACCTCGGCGTCCACCGCGAGGTGCAGCTGATCGTCTCGGGAGGGATACGGAACGGCGCCGACGTGGCGAAGGCGCTGGCGCTCGGCGCCGACGCGGTGTCGATCGGGGTCGCCGCGCTGATCGCGCTCGGCGACAACTCGCCGGAGCTCGAGGAGGGCTACGAGGAGCTCGGCAGCTCCGCCGGGTTCTACGACGACTGGCACGAGGGCAAGGACCCGGCCGGCATCTCGACCCAGGACGAGGAGCTGGCGGCGAGGTTCGACCCGGAGCTCGGTGGCCGCCGTCTCGCGAACTACCTGCGCACGATGACGCTCGAGGCGCAGACGCTCGCGCGCGCGTGCGGGAAGTCGCACCTCCATAACCTGGAGCCCGAGGACCTGGTGGCGCTGAGCGTGGAGGCCGCGGCGATGGCCCGAGTCCCGCTGGCTGGAACGACCTGGGTGCCTGGAACGCCGGCCGGTTGATCCATTGAACCAATTTGTTTAAGGTGCCCTCTGCGGCCCTCTGACTGACGATGTCCTACGTACTCATCTGCCCGAACTGCGGGCCTCGCGAAGTAACTGACTTCGGCTACGGCGGAGAGCTGAACCCGCGCCCGAAGGAGACGCCGAGCCTGCGCGAGCTCGGCGAGTACAACTACTTCCGCCGCAACGTCGCGGGCGTGCAGCGGGAGTGGTGGGTGCACCGCTCCGGCTGCGGCGAATGGTTCATCGCGGAGCGCGACACGCGCACGAACCACGTGCACTGGACGAAGCCGGTCAACGAGGTGTTCGGCGCCGAGACCGACACCGCCGGCGCGGCCGCGGGCGGAGCAGACGGCGGCGGCGCGGCCGGGGGTCACGGCGTATGAGCGGCGTATCCGAGGGCCGTCTCCCGGAGCAGAGCGGCGAGCGCATCGAGCGCGACTCCGAGCTCAGCTTCACCTTCGACGGCCGCGAGGTGAGCGGGCTCGAGGGCGACACGATCGGCTCTGCGCTCTACGCGAACGGCCAGCGCACCTTCTCGCGCTCCTTCAAGTATCACCGCCGCCGCGGCCTGCTCTGCTGCGCGGGGCAGTGCCCGAACTGCCTCGTCGCGGTGGATGGCGCCCCCGGCGTGCGCGCCTGCACCGAGCCGGTGCGCGAGGGAATGAAGGTCGAGCACATGAACGCGTCGCCGTCGCTCAACTTCGACGTGATGCGCGCCACCGACCTCGTGGGCGGACCGTTCACGCCGCCCGGCTTCTACTACAAGACGTTCATCCGGCCGCGCCGCTTCTGGCCGCTCTACGAGAAGGTGCTGCGGCACGCTGCGGGACTCGGCAAGCTCCGCAAGTCGCAGCCCGAGCGCGAGTGGCGCACGGAGTACCGCCGCCGCCACGCGGACGTGCTCGTGGTCGGCGGCGGCGCGGCTGGACTGAACGCGGCGGCCACGGCGGCCGAGCTGGGCGCCGACGTGGTGCTCGCCGACGAGGGCCCCGAGCCCGGCGGGCGCCTGCTCGCCGAGGGCGGCGTGACCTACGCGCGCGAGCTCGTCGAGCGCGCCCGCAGGGCCGGCGTCGAGATCCTTCCGAACGCGCCCGCGCTCGGCAGCTTCGACGGGCTCGTGCCGGTCTGGCAGGGCGACACGCTCCACCAGATCCGCGCGCAGCGCCAGATCTTCGCCACGGGCGCGATCGAGCAGCCGCTGCTGTTCCCCGGGAACGACCTGCCCGGCGTGATGCTCTCGGGCGGCGCCCGGCGCCTGATCGGGATGTACGCGGTGCAGCCGGGCGCGCGCGCGGTGGTGGCGACCGTCGACGACCGCGGGCTGCACGCCGCGCTTGCTCTGATCGACGCCGGGGTGGAGGTCGTGTGCGTGGCCGACCTGCGCGAGCGGGCGAACGGCAGCGCGGCCGGCGCGCTTCAGCGCATGAACGTGGAGCTGCTCTCCGGCTCGACCGTGCTCGAGGCGCGCGGGCGGGGCGAGCTGGACAGCGTGGTGATCGGCCCCCCCGGAGCGAACGAGGGCGGCCGCACGTTCGGCTGTGACCTGCTCGTGGTGTCGGGCGGCAGCGCGCCAGCGACGTCGCTGATCGCCCAGGCCGGCGGCAAGACCTCCTACGACGAGGCGCGCGGGCACTTCGCTCTCGCGCACGTGCCGGATGCCGTTCACGTGGCGGGCGAGGTGACCGGTCACGCCGAGCTCGAGGCGGCGGAGCGCTCGGGCATGGCCGCCGGCGCCGACGCGGCTCACGCGCTCGGCTTCGGCGACGCTCAGTCCAGGGAGCGGGCCGACGCGGAGCGCGAGCGCCTGTCGGCGACGCGGGCCTCGGATTCGAGCGTGGCGGTGCCGCCGCCGGTGACGAGCGAGCGCGACGGCAAGTGCTTCGCCTGCCTGTGCGAGGACGTGACCGCGAAGGACATCCACCTGTCGGTCGAGGAGGGCTACGACTCGATCGAGCTCTCGAAGCGGTACACGACCACGACGATGGGTCCCTGCCAGGGCAGGATGTGCCAGCTGCCCGCCGTGCGGCTGATGGCGAAGGAGACCGGCACGAGCATGGCCGACGTGGGCACCACGACGCCGCGCCCGCCCTGGCACGCCGTGCCGCTGGGCGCGTTCGCGGGCCGCCCGTTCGAGCCGGCCAAGCGCAGCTCGATCCACGCACGCCACCGCGAGCTGGGTGCGAACGTGATGTGGGCGGGCGACTGGCGCCGCGCCTACGACTACGGCGACCCGAAGGCCGAGGCGATGGCGGTGCACAAGGCGGCCGGGCTGATCGACGTGTCCACGCTCGGCAAGCTGATCGTGCAGGGCCCTGACGCCGGCGAGTTCCTCGACAGGCTCTACCCGAACCGCTTCTCCAACCTGAAGCCGGGGCGCATCCGCTACGGCGTGATCGCGAGCGACGCCGGGCGGATCATGGACGACGGCACGATCTGCCGGCTCGACGACGAGAGCTTCTACGTGACGACCACGTCAAGCGGCGCGGGCGCGATCTACGACTGGTTCACCTGGTGGCTCGCCGACTGGCAGCTCGACGTGCAGATCGTCGACATGACCCAGGGCCTGTCGGCCGTGAACCTCGCGGGCCCGCGCGCGCGGGCGATCATGGGCCGGGTCACGGAGCTCGACTGCTCCGCCGAGGCGTTCACCTACCTCGACGGCAAGCAGGCCGAGGTCGCCGGCGTGCCGTGCCTGATCCTGCGGATCGGATTCGTGGGCGAGGTGGGCTACGAGATCCACTGTCCGGCCGCGCAGGGCGAGCACCTCTGGGATGCGCTGATGGACGCGGGGCGCGAGCTCGGCGTGAAGCCGTTCGGGCTCGAGCCGCAGCGGCTGCTGCGGCTCCAGAAGCTGCACATCCTGATCGGCCAGGACACCGACTCGGAGTCGAACCCGTTCGGCGCCGCGATGTCGTGGATCGTGAAGCTCGACAAGGAGCAGGACTTCATCGGGAAGTGGGCGCTCCAGCACTACGAGAACGAGCAGCTCGAGACGACGCTCGTCGGCTTCACCTTGCAGAACGGCCACGTGCCGACCGAGGGCGCCGTCGTCATGCCCGAGAACGGGAGCCCGATGGGCCAGGTCACGAGCGCGCGCTACTCGGAGAAGCTCGGCAGGGTGATCGGGATGGCCTGGGTGCCCGCGGCGCTGGCGAAGGACGGCGCGCGCATCACGATCTCCGACGAGGACAAGCGGTTCGAGGGTGAGGTACAGACCTCGCCCTTCTACGACCCCGACGGCGAGATCCTGCGCTCATGAGCAGCCTGGCCTTCTTGTCGCCCGGGTCCTCCGTGACCTCCCGCAGCCCGATGGAGCCGGGGGCCGCGGCCGCGGGCGCGGTGTTCGAGGAGCGCGACGGGTGGAAGGTCGCCGTGTCGTTCCCCGACGAGGACCTCTCCCGGGTCGGCTTCGCGGACATGTCGCACCTCGGCAAGCTCGAGATCCAGGGCGACGTCGCCGCCGTGACCGGCCACGACCTGAAGCGGGGCAGCGCGCTGCGCGCCGACGGCGCGTGGTTCTGTCCCTACTCGGCTCAGCGGGCGGTCGTACTCTGCTCGCCGGCCGATACCGCTTCGCTGCGCGATCGTCTCGGGGCGGCCGCCGCCGGCGCACCGAGCCTCTCCAGCGTGATCGACACGACGACCGCCCAGGGCGCGCTCACGATCGCCGGCCCGCTTGCCGGCGAGCTGTTCGCCCGCTTCACCGCGCTCGACCTGCGCCCGCAGGTCACGCCCGTGTTCGGCTTCCGCCCCGGCAGCGTTGCGCGCACCGGCGGAGCGATCCTCTGCGAGGCACCCGACCGCTACCTGATGCTGTTCGGCGCGGCGCTCGGCCAGTACGTATGGACCGTGGTGGCCGATGCCGCCGAGCACCTGGGCGGCGGGCCGGTCGGCGTGGACGCGCTCCCATCGCTCGACGCAGCGGAGGCCCCGGATGCTTGACATCTTCAGAAAACGCCGCATGTGGCGGCCACGTCCGGACCTCAAGGACGCCTACGACGTGGTCATCATCGGCGGCGGCTCGCACGGCCTCGCCACCGCGTACTACCTCGCCAAGGACCACGGCGTGAAGAACGTCGCGATTCTGGAAAAGAACTACATCGGCTCGGGCGCGGCGGGTCGCAACACCACGATCCTCCGCTCGAACTACAAGACGCCGGAGGGCGCGCGCTTCTACGACGCGAGCGTGAAGCTCTACGAGGGGCTCTCGAAGGACCTCAACTTCAACCTGCTGTTCTCGCAGAACGGGCATCTCACGCTGGCGCACTCGGACCGCGCGATGTTTGTCATGGCGAACCGCGCCGAGGTGAACCGCCTCTACAACATCGACTCGCGGCTGATCTACCCCGACGAGATCAAGAAGCTCGCGCCGGCGATGCAGGTGGACAACCCGGACGCGATCCACCCGATCCAGGGCGCGCTCTACCACCCGCCGGGCGGGGTGATCCGGCACGACGCCGTCGTCTGGGGTCTCGCGCGCGGGGCCGACCGCGGGGGCGCCGAGATCCATCCGTACACCGAGGTGACGGGGATCAACAGGTCGAACGGCAAGGTCACCGGAGTGCGAACGAACCGCGGCGACATCGACGCGCCCGTGGTCCTCAACTGCACCGCAGGCTGGAGCTCGCTGATCTCCGACATGGCCGGCGTCCAGATGCCGATCACGACCCACATCCTGCAGGCGCTCGTCACCGAGCCGATGAAGCCGCTCTTGGACGTGGTGATCGTGTCGTCGCAGATGCACGTGTACATCTCGCAGACCGACCGTGGCGAGTTCCTGATGGGCGCGGAGATCGAGCCGTGGACGACCTACCGGATGCAGGGAACGCTGAACTTCCTGCAGGAGGCGTCGCGGCACGCGCTCGAGCTGTTCCCGCAGCTCGAGAAGGCGCGGATGCTGCGGAGCTGGGCCGGGCTGTGCGATCTCTCGCCCGACTACTCGCCGATCCTCGGCCGCACCGAGGTCGAGGGCTTCCACGTGAGCTCGGGGTGGGGGACGTATGGGTTCAAGGCGGCGCCGATCGTCGGGAAGACGCTCGCCGAGCTCGCCGCCACAGGCAAGACGCCGGACCTGATCGAGCCGTTCAGACTGGAGCGGTTCTATGAGGACAAGCTTGTATCCGAGCTCGCCGCGGCCGCGGTGAGCCACTGAGGAGGAGAACAATGAAGTCGAGTCTCGAGATTGCGCAGGAGGCCGAACTCCTCCCGATTGAAACCATCGCGGAGCGCAGTGGCCTGACACCGGACGAGTTCGAGCCGTACGGCCGCTACAAGGCCAAGATCTCGCTGGACGTGATCGACCGGCTGGCGGACCGGCCGAACGGGAAGATCGTCTGCGTCGCCGGCGTCACGCCGACCAAGGCCGGCGAGGGCAAGACCACCACGGCGGTGTCGCTCACTCAGGGTCTCGGCAAGATCGGCAAGAACCCGCTGCTCTGCCTCCGCGAGCCGTCGCTGGGACCGGTCTTCGGAATCAAGGGCGGCGCGGCCGGGGGCGGCCTGACCCAGGTGGTGCCGATGGAGGACCTCAATCTCCACTTCACCGGCGACATCCACGCGATCGGCGCGGCCAACAACCTGCTCGCCGCGCTGCTCGATGCCTCGATCCTGCACGGCAACCCTCACAAGATCGACGCGCTGCGGGTGGGCTGGAAGCGCGCCCTCGACATGAACGACCGCGCGTTGCGGAGCATCACGGTGGGCCAGGGCGGACGAGCCAACGGCTACCCGCGCGAGTCGGGCTTCGACATCACGGCGGCCTCGGAAGTCATGGCGATCCTGGCCGTGTCGCGCGACCTGCACGACCTGCGCGCGCGCCTCGGCGCCATCACGGTGGCGTACTCGTACGACGGCGGCAAGCCGGTCACGGCCGAGGACCTCGGCGCGGCGGGTGCCATGACGGTCCTGCTGAAGGACGCGCTCAAGCCGAATCTGATCCAGACGCTCGAGGGCCAGCCCTGCCTGATGCACGCGGGCCCGTTCGCGAACATCGCGCACGGCAACTCGTCGCTGGTCGCCGACCTGATCGGCCAGAAGCTCGGCGACTACGTCATCACCGAGTCCGGCTTCGGCTCGGACATGGGGATGGAGAAGTTCTTCGACATCGTCTGCCGCAAGGGCGGGCTGACGCCAAGCGCGGTTGTGCTCGTGGCGACCGTGCGGGCGCTGAAGCACCACGGCGGGCTCGAGGACGACCCGCGTGCCGATTCCGGCGAGGCGCTCGCCGCGGTCGAGAGGGGCGCGGCCAACCTGGTGCGCCACCTAGGGATCGTGAAGACGTTCGGTCTGCCCTGCGTGGTGGCTGTGAACCGCCGCCCGGGCGACACCGACGAGGAGGTCGCGCTCGTCAAGAAGCTCGCGATGGACGCGGGCGCGTTCGGGGCGGAGGTGAACGACGGCTTCGCCAGAGGGGGCGAGGGCGCCGTCGAGCTGGCACAGGCCGTGGCCGATGCGTGCGAGCAGCCGAGCGACTTCCAGCTGGCGTACGACGACGACGACTCGATCGAGGAGAAGATCGAGAAGGTCGCGAAGAAGGTGTACGGCGCGAAGGACGTCGTCTTCTACCTGGACGCGCAGAAGAAGATCAAGCAGTTCAACGAGGACGGACTGGACAAGCTGCCGATCTGCATGGCCAAGACGCACCTGTCGCTGTCCGCGGATCCGGCCCTCCTGAACGCGCCGGAGGGCTTCACGCTCCCGGTGCGCGACATCCGGGCCTACACGGGCGCGGGGTGGCTGGTGCCGCTCTGCGGAGACATCCAGCAGATGCCCGGGCTCGGAAAGGCGCCCGCGGCGCTGAACGTGGACATCGACGCGGAAGGGCGCACGGTAGGGCTGTTCTGAGCGTAGGATCGGAGCGCATGGCGACCAGGCCCGAATCCAAGCCGTCACTGGTCGACATAGCGGAGGAAGCGCTGCGCGCGTGGCTTGCGACAGGCCGGCATCGTCCGGGGGAGCGGCTGCCGCCGGAGCAGGAGCTGTCAGCCCACCTGGGAATCTCGCGCGGCACGCTGCGCACGGCGCTGCAGCGCCTGGAGGATTCAGGCGAGATCGTGCGCCGGCAGGGGAGCGGGACGTACGTCGGTAGAGCGGTTTCGACCTCACTTGACGAAGGCCTGGAGAAGCTCGTCTCGTACTCAGCGCTGGCGCGCGAGCGAGGCGTAAAGCTGGAGGTGGGCGACCTGAGCGTCGAGGAGCGCCCGCTCCGGCCCGAAACCGCGGAGATCTTCGGCCTCCCCGCCGACACGCCCGCAACGGAGATCACCCGCGTGCTCGTCATGGACGGCGAACCGGGCGCCTGGATGCGCGACGTGGTGCACCCAAGCGTCGAGCTGCCCTCGCACGCGCGGATCCGCAGCCAGCTGGAGAAGGGCCAAATGGTCCTCGACGTGCTCCAGAAGCAGGGAGTGCCGGTGGCCTACACGCGAGCCCACATCACAGCTCGTGTCCTCACGAAGCGCGACCGAATCGGAAAGGCCCTCGAGGTCGACGAACCGGTAGCCGCCCTGGAGATCGACCACGTGACCTGCACGGCCGAGGGCACCCCCGTGGAGCACAGCAACGACATCTTCCTGCCACGGAGCCTCGACCTGCACGTGATGCGGTGGCTGGAGGACATGCCGCCAGTGCCGGCGATCGGTCGGCCTACGCGCATCTGACGATTCGCGCAGCCGCTGTGAGCAAGTTCTCACGAAGCAACCTCCCCACTTTTCATGCGTGCATTGATCAGCCCCTGTGGCTCTGTTAGAGACGCCTGGGGGGCCGATTATGTAAAGGAGGCTCGCGATGGAGGCTGTGAAGCCGGGTGGTACGCGAGAGCAGACGGCGGTCGCATCCTGGTTTGACCGCGCGGAGTTGGCGCGGGCCCGTCTGGCGACGGTGGAGCAGCTCCCGTCGCTAGTGCCCTGTTTTGATCTGTGGGCGAGCGCTGTGGGGCGCTTCGGGGAGTGCGAGCTGCACGCGCGTGCGGCCGACCGTTCCCGCGCTCTAAGCGTGTTCGAGGAGCGTCGCAAGTGGCAGATGGGAGTCGCTGAAGCGCGTAACCAGGCGGGAATCGAAGACCTGGCAGCGCTACGCGAGACGCTTCCCGAGCTCGGCCGCGAGATCGGAAGCCTCGAGCTCGACCAAGACCGCGTGGGCGCTGTGATGGATGACTTCGAGCGGCAGTATCGCGAGACCCTCGCCGACTGGGAGATGAAGGGCAGCGATGCGAAGAAGCTGATGGATCAGTTCATCGAGATCAGCGAGGCCATCCGCTCGGGCGGCCTTGCGGCGCTCCCCGAGCATCTCGACAGGAAGTTCGACGAGCTGGCCGCCGAGCGGCAGACGCCTGAGCGCGGTAACCGGGACAACATGCCCTGGTGGAAGTGGATCATCCTCGCGGGGGCAGTCGGCTGGACCGTGGCCGCGGCGATCGTCTGGGCCGTGTACAGCGGATATAGGGGCGTCATCGCCGTCGGCTGGTGGATCATCGAAATCATCCACTGGGTCGCTTTCGTGCTGTTTTGCTAGCCAGCTCATCACCGCGACTCCGCGGAGGAAGGGTCCGAGATGGAAGTCACAAAGCCGGGCGGTACTCGAGAGCAAACAGCTGTCGCCTCTTGGTTTGACCGCGCGGAGTTGGCGCGTGCGCGCTTCGCGACGCTCGATCAGCTCCCATCGCTGGTGCCTTGCTTCGATCTCTGGGCGAGCGCGGTGGGGCGCTTCGGAGAGTGCGAGCTGCATGCGCGTGCGATTGACCGTTCGCGCGCTCTCGGTGTCTTCGAGGACCGCCGCGAATGGCTGACCGGGCTCGTCAAGGCGCGCAACCAGGCCGGAATCGAAGACATCGAAGCGCTGCGCGAGACGCTCCCGGAGCTCGGCCGCGAACTGAAGAAGGTGGAGGTCGAAACGGGGCGGGTCGGTGAGGTGATCGACGAGCTCGAGCGGCACTACCGCGAAAGCCTTGCGGACTGGGAGATGAAGGGCAGCGACGCCAAGCGCCTCATGGAGCAGTTCGTCGAGATCGGCGACGCGATCCGCTCGGGTGGCCTCACGGCCGTCCCGGAGTACCTGGACAAAGCCTTCGCCGAGCTGGCCGCCGAGCGGCAGAAGCCAGGCCGCGGGACCCACGACAACATTCCCTGGTGGAAGCTCGTCATCATCGCCGGCATGGTCGGATGGTGGCTCGCCTTCGTCATCATCGCCGCGGTCTACCAGGGCAACCAGCATGCCCTCATCTGGACGGGTTACGGCCTCATCCAAGTGATCCATTTCGTGGCGCTCGTCCTGTTCTGCTAGGGGCACAGCAGCGCCGACGCCTACCTCAAACCGACAATTGCGCTGCGCTGCGCAGATGCCGATGCATCCGGAGGATGACCGCCCGCCCTGCCAACGGCAATCCGCGTGATCGGCTTGATCCCGTGTCACGAGCGGCTTTGCGGGCTGCTTTTGCGCTGCTGGTAGTCATAATCGTCGCGGCCGGCGCCAATGCCCTGTTCGGGGTAGGCAGCGCAGCTCTGGACGAGGTCATGCGGACGTGGGCTTCGTCGGCCGCGTATGTGATCGCGGCGGCGCTCGTTTTGGCGAGAGCGATTGTGATCAGGGAGTCGCGGGCGGCGTGGATACTGATCGCGGTCGGCCTCGCGCTGTACTGCGTGGGGAACCTGCTGTGGACGCTGTGGCTGGAGAACGTGGAGTCGGCGCCGATCCCGTCGCTGGCGGACGCTTTCTGGCTGTCGCTCTATCCGGCCAGTTACGCGGGCGTGGTTCTCCTCGCGCGGCGCGGGGGTAGCCGCAGTCCGGCGGGCGTTTGGCTCGACGGCATCGTCGCGGGGCTCGGCATGGCCGCGCTCGGGGCCGCCATCGTCGTGCGGCCGGTGCTCGAGTCGGCGAGCGGCAGCACGCTCGCGGTTGCCACGAACCTCGCCTACCCGGTGGCGGATCTCATCCTGGCCGGCCTCGTGGTGGGCATGCTCGCCGTACGCGGCTGGCGGCTTGACGCCAGGTGGGCGTCCCTGGGCGCGGCTTTCCTCGTCCTCTGCGTCGCCGACATCCTCTACCTGCTGCAGGTTACGAGCGGGGCAAATGAGGCGAGCCTCCTGCCGAACTTGATCTACATGTCGGCAGTCGGCCTGCTCGCGCTTGCCGCGTGGCAGCCCGTGCGCGACGCGGCGCCGGATCGGCTCGACGGCTGGTCCATGCTGCTCGTGCCCGGCGCGTTCGCCCTGGCGGCTGTCGGCCTGATGATCCACGACCACTTCGAGCGGCTCGACCCGCTCGGCCTCGCCCTCGCGGTCCTCACCATCCTTGCGGCTCTCGTCCGCACCGCGCTCAGCTTCCGCGACCTACGCACCCTCGCGCAAACACGCCATGAGGCGACAACCGACGAGCTCACCTCGCTGCCCAACCGGCGGCTGTTCCTGCGCACCGTCGACGAGACGATCGCCAAGGCCCGCGCCACGCAGGACCCGGTCGCGCTCCTGATCATCGACCTGGACCAGTTCAAGGAGCTGAACGACGCCCTCGGCCACCACGCCGGCGACGAGCTCCTGCGTCAGCTGGGCCCGCGGCTGGGAGAGACGGTCCGCTCGACCGACCTGCTCGCGCGGCTCGGCGGCGACGAGTTCGGCCTCCTTCTCGCGGCTCCCGCCGGCCGCGATGCGGCGCTGAAGGCCGCGTCCAGAGTCCGTGAAGCCCTGCGCCAGCCGTTCGAGATCCAGGGACTGCACCTGCACGTGGCGGCGAGCATCGGCATCGCGCTCTTCCCGCTCGACGCCGATGACGCCGACCGCCTCGTCCAGCACGCGGACGCCGCCATGTACCGGGCGAAGGCGCGGGGCACCGCGTGGGAGGTCTATTCGCCCGAGTTCGACGAGCACTCGCGCGACGCCCTCGAGCTCGCGTCGGAGCTGTCTGACGCCATCAGCGGCGACCAGCTCGAGCTGCACTTCCAGCCGATCGCCGACGTTCGTGAGCGCCGCATCGTCGGAATCGAGGCCCTCGTTCGCTGGAATCACCCCACGCGCGGCCTCCTACCGCCGAGCGCGTTCATCCCCGCGGCTGAGCAGTCGGGCTTGATGCGAAACCTCACGCGCTGGATCATCGACTCCGCGCTCGAGTGCGCTCGTACCTGGCACGACCAGGGGCACGACCTGCGCCTGTCGGTCAACGTCTCAGCCCCCGACCTGCTCGACGTCGAGTTTCCGAACGAGGTGGCTGCCGCGCTCGCCGAGCATGGCGTGGCCCCCGCCTCCCTGGTCCTCGAGGTGACCGAGACGTCGATCATGTCCGACCGCGTGCGTGTCAGCGACGTGCTCCGCCGACTCGACGACGTCGGCGTGGGCATCTCCCTCGACGACTTCGGCACGGGCTATTCCTCGCTGCTGCACCTGAAGACGCTGCCGGTCAGCGAGCTGAAGATCGACCGCGGCTTCGTGGCCGGCATGGCCACCAGCGCCACCGACTGGGAGATCGTGCGCGCCACGATCCAGCTGGCCCACAACCTCGGCCTGAGCGCCGTCGCGGAGGGTGTCGAGGACGAGGCGACCTGGCAGGCATTGTGCGCCCTCGGCTGCGAGATGATCCAGGGCTACTTCCTCGCGCGGCCACTTCCGCCGGGCGACCTGCACGCGTTCCTAGCGGCGCGGCCACTCGCGGTCGAGCGCGAGATCGAGCCGTATACGAATTTGCTGAATTCCTCGTTGTAGTCGCCACGCGCCCTCCGGGGCGGGGCTCGTTAGCCCGACACGACTTCCGGGAGGAGACGTATGAGCGACAGTTAGCGCGCGAACGTGGCGTGAAGCTGGAGGTGGGCGACCTGACGGTGGAGGAACGCGCACCGCGCCCCCGGGAGCCGCGAAGATTTTCGGTTTCCCCCGAGACGCCGGCGATGCAGATCACGCGCGTGCTGGTGATGGACGGCGAGCCCGGAGCGTGTATGCGCGGCGTGGTGCACCCAGATGTGGAGCTGTCCTCAACGAGTCGAATCCGAGCGCAGCTGGAGAAGGGCGAGATGGTGCTGGACCTGCTGCTGAACGCAGGAACCCCAGTCGCATACACCCGCGCGCACATCACGGCCCGAGTCGTCACGAAGCGCCACCGAATCGGAAAAGCCCTCGAGGTCAACGAACCAGTAGCCGCCCTCGAATCGACGACGTGACCTGCATAGCCGAGGGCGCCCCGGTCGAACACAGCAACGACATCTTTCTACCCCGAAGCCTCGACGCGCGCGTAATGCGGTGGCTGGAGGACATGCCGCCGGTGTCGGCGATCGGGCGCGCAACCGGGCGTGAGGGGGATGTGGCCCACCCCGACATCGCTCCTGCCGCGCCCCTTGCCGGGTCTGACGGCCCCCGACGCGACTCACACCTTCTCCGTGACGTAGCGGCAAGCTGGCGAGATCTGGCCACCTCGCCCCTGGCCGTATGGTGACTCCGAGCGCGGCAGTCCGCGATTGTTCTAGTGTCACATAGTGATAGAGAGGCCTAGCGGCCCGGTGTCGTCGAACTTTCGCCCGGCTCTTGGAATAGAGCTGCCGTGAGAGTGGAACGCCACCTGCAGGACCGCCTTCACGCCGCGGTACTCGCCGGCCACCCCACCGCCCCAGCGCGCGTCTTCAACCTGTTGCTAGAACCCCTCATCGACTGGCTTGGATTCCGCTGGCGGAATCCTCGCGACTTCGAGCGGGTTCGCGACGTCGCGGTCGACTCGATCATTGGCTACTTGGAGGACCCAACTCGCTACAACCAAGAAAAGGCTTCGTTGCTCACCTACTTGCGCATGGACGCTCACGGCGACTTGGTCAACGACCACAAGAAAAGCAAGAACACCCGGGAGCTGCTCACGGATTCAACTATCGAACTTGAGGCGTCTGAGCGGAATAGCACGATTGATGAGTACCCCTCCGACCGAGACCCGCCAGAGGTGAGCCTTACGGTGGTGCGCCAGGCACTACCCGACGAGCGTGACCGTAGGGCGGTCCTGCTGCTCCTGGACGGCGAGCGCTCGACCGCGGCCTACGCCGAGGTATGGGGGCTAACGCGCCTCGCGCCTCAAGTGCAGGTCGCGGAGGTGAAGCGCCATAAGGACCGGCTCAAGGCCCGGCTGCGTCGCCTGAGGAAGAGCGCATGAACTCGAACCTGCGACACGCCGCGGAACGCGTAGCCTACGAGCCTGGGTTCTTGGCGAACGACCTTCGCGTCTTCACAGAGGTTCAGGGTTCCACGAGGGCGGACGCGGCCAGTCTCCTGGGAATGTACCCGGACCGCTTCGACGAACTCGCCTTGTGCCGAACGCCGAGCCGCGGCGAGCGCTTCGCTGGGGAAGTGCGCTCCATTGCGGATTACGCCGGTGCCGACGCCCGGGCGCTTGCGAACCTTCTCCGGCTCGTCGACGCCCTGCTAACGCTCGCGAGCGCGCCGAACTCCGATGTCGCGCCGGTGCTTGCGGCGGCAAGGGAAACGGCGCTCACCATCGCTCCGCAGCAGCCGAAGGGCCAGGGGCTGCAGCCAGCATGGCTCAAGGACGCGGTTGAGCTTCTAGGTCGCCATGGTGATGCGGCGTTTCCTCGCGATATCGAGCTCGCGGTGCTGTGGTGCTTGCCGCTAGCCATCATCGAACTAGACGACCTGAGCGGGATCAGCATTAGCGCCTGGCTCAGTGCACGCGATGTCAACCTGCCAGTGCACAGCCCCCCGCACGGCCTGCACGGGGCGTTGGTGGCGTTCGGAGGCAGCGGAGTTCTTTTTTTGAACGCGGGGGACCCACCTGCGGAGCGCCGGTTGACCGTCGCCCACGAGGCCGCGCACTTCCTGGTCGACTACTGGCTTCCGCGCGGGAAGGTTGCCGCACGGGCGCCGGCGCTCCTTGAGGTGGCAGACGGCGTTAGGGGCGCCAGCCCGGTGGACCACGTCGATTCGCTGCTTGCTCGCGTTCCCTTTGGCCTTCATACGCATCTTTTCGAGCGCGACCCTGCAGGCGCAATCCCCAATCTCGGTGTCAACGAGGCAGAGCAGCGCGCGACGCAGGTCGCCTGGGAGCTGCTGGCACCGCAGGCGGCTGTCGCAGCCCGGGTGTTTACTGACGACGAGTTCAGTCTCGTCCGAACGCTGGAGTCGGAGTTCGGACTGCCCCGTGAGTCCGCCCGCGAATACGGCAAGTACTTGCGCCGCGCACTCAAGAGGCGGCGCGGAAGAGAGCCATTCGATTGGAGCTGATATCGAACTTTGACGCTGCGGCGGAAGAGATGGGTGAATGCTCCCCATGAGCGGTTCCACATCTGAGTCGGACTCGCAGCGCGACCCCGAGATAGTCAACCTCGATGAGTTCTCATCGGAGTTCGGACTCGATCTCGTCGACACGCTCAACGTCGGTAGCTGGCAGCAAGGAGCCGACCTTGACGGGCTGAACCGTCGCCTCGCGTCCGAGGTCGCGACGGCCGTTGAACAAGAGCGTGAGGCGGTTGCTTATGTCCGCGAGGCTGTCTTCCCGCGCTTGAAAAAGCAACTCGACGCGCCCGCTCATGCGGGCGTCTACCAGGCGCAGCCGGAAGACATCAATCGTGCGCTCCGCAACTCGCTCTTCAATGGTTGCGTTGAGGCGTGCGATGGGACCGTTTCCGAACACGACACGCTCGTCCTCACGGTGACGCAGCTCGGCGTTTGTCTTGTCTCGTATCAGGGGGAGCAGCTCTCGTTAAGCCAGCGGCTCTTCCGCCGCGACCTCCGGATCGATCAGACTCGCGACCCCCAGGCGCGCGTGCGGGAACTGTTGCAGCGCCGAATGGGCCGCTCGGCGGTTGGTGTCGCCGACCCTCACGACACGCTTTCCGAGCTCGCACGTCGCGGCATCATGGGCTACGCAGAGCGCGCGGTCCTGCTTGAGCAGTCGACCGCGCCTTGGCGACTGGGTCACGGTACGCTCGCCCCCTACGAGCTCCTCACCGGTGGAGGGCTCGTCACGCGGGGGCGGATGCCTTTGCTCGATGCTACCGCCGCGATGCTGCGGGCACTCGTTCTTGAGCACCAGCAGTTCATCTTTGTGCCTTCCACGATCTCGGACCGCTGGCTTATCACTGTCGGTGACGCTCTGCGTCCGCTCGAGTACGCGATCGTCGAGACAGGGGAGCGGCGGATGGCGGCGGTCGTTGAGAGCGGCCATTACGCCGGGACCTATAAGGATTTCGCCCAAACGCTCGTTCATGACGTAGGGCCCAACATCGTCGTCGGTGTATTCCGCGCCGCTCGCGGCGCGCCGCCCCAGGTCTTCTTCGCCCATCCAGAGCATGTGCACGAGGCAGCGGTTATCGCAATGGCGGACTCGGTGCTTCAGGAGCATCGCGGCTTCCCGATGCTCATCGACATCGCCCATCACGTCGTGAACGCGACGATGGGGCACGACGTTTTCAACGCGACAGTGCGCGCCGCGTATGTCGACGCTGGCGAACCGTTCCGCTTCGCACCCGAACGAGCAACGCGATAGGAGTAGTGATGAACGAGAAGCAGAGCAACGGCGAGGAGACCGGTTCCGGGCCCGCGGAGCTAGGGCCGGTCGTGGCCCCCATTCCGCGGGAAGCGCTGGATGGGCTCGACGCCGGCCCAGAATGGGAGCCCGACCCGAGGGACGCCGATGCCGTCGGTCGAACCATGTTCGACACCCCGGGCAGCCACGACAACACGCTCACGGTGCTGTTGCCCAAGGACTCCCTCAATCGAGTGCCGGCGCAGTCACTGGTGCGTATCGAGAGTCGCGACGACGAACGGACGTACCTTGCGATCGTCACGGCCGGACCCTTCGCGGAGCCTGACGGTTTGCGCGCTGACGCCCCGACCATCGTCACAACGACGGTTCGCGGCGCAACCGCGTTCATGCCGCGATATCACGGACGGGTGTCCGTCGAGATTCTCGGCGAGCGCCGTGGCTACGCCCTTACACCGCCGCGCTTTCGCCCGCTCCCGAACAGTCCGGTGTTCCTCCTTGACAGCGCCGAGTCGAGGGAAGTCCTTGCGCTCGACGGAAACCTCCGCCTCGGGGTGGCCGCGGGGGACGACAGTCTCGTCATCAACGTGCCCGCGGACAAGAAGGCAGTGCTCCCGCGTCACACCGGCATCCTCGGCACGACCGGCGGTGGCAAGTCGACGACCGTCTCGCGCCTCATCGATCAGGCCCAGCAGCAGGGGTTCGCAATCATCCTCCTCGATACCGAGGGTGAGTACACCTGTATGGACGCCGAGACTGAGGACCCCACAATGCTCGCGCTCCTAGCCGACCGCGAAGAGGAGCCGCACGGTGTCGTCGGAACCGAGCTGTACCACCTCGCCGGCAAGCGGACATCGAACCCTGCGCACGGTACACAGAAGGCGTTCGACCTCGCCTTTGAGCGCTTTTCGCCCTACATCGTTGAGGAGCTTCTTGAGATGAGTTCTGCCCAGGTCGAGCGCTTCACTGAGGCATACGAAGGGGCAAAGGCGCTCCTACGCGAGCTGAATATCTTCCCGCGCAAGGACGACGTTGAGGAGAAGCGCCAGGCCATAGAGCTCAACGAATTCGAGATGGGCTACCCCCGGATGCGTCTTGACCACGTCATCGACGTCGTGCGTTGTGTCCATGACAGCCTCTACGCGGTCGAACTCGACGACAGCGTCGTCATGAGCAGCGAGTTCCGCCAGGGAGCAGGGAGGGCCAAGCTAAAGCACAAGGCGGAACAAATTGGCAGCCAACTTGGAGCAAAAGTCTCATGGCGGGCGCTCCTGGGGCACCTGCACCGCCTACGGCGCCTGCAGGTCTTCGACAGCGCCGAGAGTATCGATTACGAGGCGCTGCTCGAGCCGGGGAGAGTCAGCATCTTCGACCTCTCCGATTCGGATTCCCCGCAGGTCAACAACCTCGTCATCGCCGACGTTCTGCGTGGAGTCCAAGACTGTCAGGACGCTGCCTACCGGGAGTTTGAGCGCGATGGGGGGCCGAGCCCAACCCCGGTGCTCATCATCATCGAGGAGGCGCACGAATTCCTTTCTGACGAACGCGTCTCGAAGATGCCGTATCTCTTCCAACAGGTCGCGCGCATCGCGAAGCGCGGCCGCAAACGCTGGCTCGGTCTGGTTTTCGTCACCCAGCTACCTCGCCACCTGCCACCGCAGGTTCTCGGGCTCGTCAACAATTGGGTGTTGCACCGCATCTCCGACGCTGACACGGTCAGTCGGCTTCGGCGCTCGGTCGCGGGCGTCGACGAGGCACTCTGGCAGCGGCTTCCCGGTCTCGCCCCGGGGCAAGCCATCGTCTCCTTCACGTCCATGACCCGTCCGCTTCTCGCGGCCATCGACCCGACGCCTGCGAAGCTGCGCATGCTCGACTAGGCCGGGACAGCGAGGCCGTGCGCTTAGTCGCGGCAACAGTGTCGTAGGCGGGCGCACCCGCGATTCTTTTCGCCCACACGCGCGACACACCAGAGCGAAACTTACTTGCGGGCGGTGGCTCGTCGGGGATACTCGCCTGTCAATGGCACGCGCGCGCACCACGAAGCCCGCACACCGGCAGCGGCAGATGCCGCTGCCGGTGCATCCGTTCCCCGCACGGATGGCACCGGAACTAGCACTCGACCGGTTGCCAGACGACCCGGCCAAGGTCCTAGATCAAATGATGGGCTCGGGCACGATCCCGGTGCTTGCAAGCACTGCGGGACATTCCGCGACTGGCTACGACCTTGACCCGCTAGCGCTACTGATCGCCGAAGTGTGGGGACGGCCGCTGGATGCACCGCGCTACCTCGTGGCGGCGCTTAACGCCGCCGAACGCGCGCGGGAAACCGAACCCGAAGATATCCCTACCGCTGATGAGGAGACTCGGGAGTTCATCGAGCGTTGGTTCGACGAAACAGCGCGCGGACGCCTCGCCGCGCTCGCGTCCGCGATCCCGGACGAGGATCCGGCACTGCGCCCTGCGCTGTGGTGCGCATTTTCGCGGCTGATAATCACGAAGGACACCGGCGCATCCCTCGCGCGCGACGTCTCGCACAGTCGGCCGCACAAGGTTCGGGAGCGAGCAGACTTCGATCCAGTCTCACACTTCGTGCGCTCGGCGCGCGAGGTCGCGCGTCGCCACGCGACACTCAGCGAGGACCGCGCTCACCCGGACGACCTCGTGCTCGCGCGCGCCGACGCTCGCGCCCTGCCGCTCGCGGATAACAGCGTCGACATGACCATGACTTCCCCGCCGTATCTAGTTGCTATCGACTACCTTCGCGGGCATCGCATGAGCCTGGTTTGGATGGGATACACGCTCAGCGAGCTACGCGCCCTGCGAGGAACTGTTGTTGGGTCGGAGCGTGCACGCCATGACGGCGAGGATCATGAGCAGCTCATTGAGGAGACCCTCGGCCGAACGGCACCGCGTCGCACACGGGGAGTCCTGCGGCGGTACCTCTATGACATCCAAGGCATCATGGGCGAGACTGCCCGTGTATTGAAGCCTGGGGGGACGGCCACGTTCGTCATCGCCGACGCGACCCTCTTCGGAATGCCCGTTGCTCTCGGCGACGTCATCGACAAGTTGGCGCGCGCCGTGGGCTTCGAGCAGACGGAGCGTGTCGAGCGTGAGCTGCCGGCCGACCGCCGCTACCTACCGCCTCCCGGCGACAAGGAGAAGAGCAGTCTCACCCGGAGGATGCGTCGTGAAGTCTGTTTAGGCTACGTCGGGTCGTAAGAGGGTGCGTGCTCGCTATCGAACTTCATTGCCTTCGCCGGAATGGAGATGTGCAAGCGAAAGGCGAGGAGGTGATGAGCATGGCCAGGAACCGCAAGACATCGCCGAAGGCGGCGAAGGCGGCCTCGAAGGTGCTGCGCAGCAAGAGCACTGGCAAGGCGTCTAAGACAGCGGCCGCGAGCGCGCTATCGCAGCGCGCGCCGAAGCGAGGCAAGAAGTAAGCGAGCGGGCGCGGGCCGGCGTGATACCGCGCCGGCTACGCCCTTGACCGGCTTCGAGGATTACCCCGGCGTTTCTGGGAAGTCGCGCGGCGCGTCGGAAAGGGAGCGGCCCGCGCCTGCTGCGCGAGCCGGCGGCAATCCATTTCCTTCCTCGGACTCCACTGTGTTGCTACGCCCGGCGGTATGGTCGAGACACCTCACCAGTGGCGCGCCCGCCCGCGCCGGACACGGTGCCGCAACGCCCGCCGTAATGGGCTTGTTCTAGCGGGGGAACAAGTCGAGCGGGGGGGCCAAGTCATCCACCGGTGCATTCCAGGTGTAGAGCTGAAGCCCCTTCGGATCTATGCGCTCGGGTCGCGAGAGATCCCTTCCCAGGTAGGCCGCAGTGGCCGCCGCCAACTCCTGCACTCCGAGTAACAAGTCGAGACCTCCGATCAAGCTGGACTCTCCCGCGGCGAGATGAAGAGGGCGCGCCAATCGGCCTGCGCTAGCTCGGTGCTCACGTTGAAGAGTCGCCATGAGTTCCCGCTCATACTCGTCTATACCGGTACTAAGGATGACCGGAACGGCTGACCTTCCGGAACCGAGTAATGACATGAAGCGTCCGTGGCTGAAGTCCTTACTTTGATGGACCGTGAGGGGGCCTAGGTCGCCCTCGACCCATTTGCTCTCGAGATCGAGCATGGCGGGACGGGCGTAGCCGGATCCGAGGACGTGGACCTCACGCCCGTCGACCACGCTGCCTGCCAAGACCGCGCCTAGGTCCGACGGGTTGTTTGACAGGCGCGGGGTCGCGAGTGGAGTTAGGGCTGCCGGTCCATCCACCGCAGCCAACAGAAGTGCGCATGGCGCGGCGGTCGCCGCCATCGATACGAAGCCGCGCTCGGACTTTGATGGGCGTCGTGCGCTCCCATATCCGATTACCAACCCGCCAGGTCCAAGCTCCGGCGCCAGCGTCGGAGTAGGCGGCCTGCATATCAGCGCAATCCTCTCGACGCCAAGCTGTCGTGCTCGGCGTATGACTGGAATGTGGTCAGGGGTGCTGCCAGAAAACGACACCAGAATCAGCGCATCGCTGCGAGTCCCGGCGGCAACATAGTCGGACGGAAAGGTCGCGGCCGCGAATAGCGACGTTCGTTCGCGAAGGAGTTGCGCGATGTAAGCGCCCGCGATCGCCGACCCCCCGGATGCCACGACGAACGCCGTTCCCTCCCACGACAAAAGAACCTGGGCTGCTGCGATGGCTCTTTGGTTCTCGCCAGCCCTAAGGGTTCGCCGTCGAAGCCAGCCGAGGTTGTGCTTGGCCCCGGGCTTGTGCGTAGGCGTCGCGGCCACGTCAGATCCACGGAAGTGAGCGAGCGGGGCGTTGCATACCGGGCACGTACCGATGTCCGAGCCGGGATTGATTAGAGATGTCCGTGCCTCGCTGAAGAGATAAGGAGCCGGTGCTGGCCCAGGTGGCTCGTCAAGTCTCTCGGCGAGCACTGTTCTGACCGTGAATTCGAGCGCAGTAGGCGCAACCAAGTCCGAGGCGCGGGTCTCGAGGAGACCGTTCGCCGCGTACCCGTGAGAACTGGTCATGGGGACCTCGGCAGAAAGGGTTACGACTTGCGGCCGTAAAGCCGCCGACAACTGCGCTGAGTCGACGCCGAGGCGTCGCGCGAGCATAAGCACTATCGGCGGCGAGGCGACCAGTACGTCGAAAGCGTCCAGCCGCCCCACAGCGTCACTCACCGGAGAAAATCGCAGAGGTGTGGGGTCGTCCATGACGAGTACAGATCCCCTGCTTGGTCGATGCCTCTTCAATCGTCTAACGACGTCCTGGCGCAACGACGTCGCCAGCACCAGCTCAGGGACAGGCTTCCTCTCGCGACTTGCTGTCTGGTTGCGACGGTCAGTTCGATGTACGTGGCCGCAGCACGGGCAGCGACTCGTTAGTCGCTGGTGCGGTTGGAGGCCAAGCGGTGGACCGCTGATCCGAAATCTCTGGTTCGTGCTTCCCGCCGCGGAGGGCACAGGCTTGGCGCGCGTTTCCTTCAGGAGCGCGCTAAGGCGGCGGCCAGCTTCATCATCCCCGACCGCCGCAACGAACGTGGGAGCGAAGCTTGCCGCAGCACGTGCAGCGGCGCCTCCAATCGTCCAGCCATGCCAGCGCCCCCCCGCGGTTGCACCTGTCAGAAGATGCTCAAGGCTCAGGTCGGCGTACACCACAAGGCGACTCATTGCGAGCCGCCTCCGTCAATGCCTAGTAGTGCCTCAATACGCTCCTTCGCCTTGTTGAAACGCCCGCGGCGGTTCCGATACACGCCCGTCTGCTCGTCCCCAGGTACCACAAGGCGTGTATAGGGGGACGGGGCGACCAAGCCGCGGATGTAGCTGGAGAGCGCCGTCGGATCAGGAAACCCGTGACCGTCAAGGTTCATATGGACAGCTCGATTTGCGCTCGGATAGCGGACGACGGCAGCTCCAATGACGCGGTAGTCAAGGAGGAGCAGGACGTCCCGCGCATGCTGGAGCGAAATTGCGGTGGTCAGGTTGTCGTCACACAGGATGACCGGAACCTTTGGGTCTATCTTGGCCTGCGACTCGAGCACCATGAATCTTCCGGGCTCTTCCTTGAGCTCACGGACATAGTCGGCGTCACCGCGCCGGACCTTGCTCGTTTGGTCGAGCCTGGCTTCGCCGTACGTTGAGAGCCGCAGCAGGCTGCCGAGCACGGTCGAGCCCTGGCGCCGAGCGACCGAGGTGAGCGCAGCCGGCAACTCCGCTCCGCCGTATGCAAGCCCTACTGCCAAGACAGGCTGTGACGGATCCCACGCGCCCGATTCCCGGAGGTCGCGAAGCGCGATCTCCGCAGCCATGAAGTTCTCCACGAAGCTGTCGCATTCACGGTATCCGTAGATCGTATGGGCTCCCATCTCGGCCGAGGCATCACGCAGCAGGGAGCACACTGAGTTCAGCTGCTCCGCGAGCCTCGGTCTTATCGTGTCCCAGGCCGCATCGGAGTCGACAAGCAGAGCCGCGAACACGTCGCTGACATCTACAAGCGCCAAGTGTGCGGCGGCCCCCCGGGGTTGGTCGTCGGCACCGAAAGCTGCGACGAGTGCGTGAAGAGTCGCGTTTCGGGCGTAGTCCAGTAGGCCCAGCGCAATCTTCCAGTCGACTAAGGAAAACCCGCGCGAGGTCATTTGCTGGATGAGGTCGGATCCACGGCTCAGGAACTCGGCGTGCGGGGCGGCCACGGACTCAAACGTGGCGTCGTGATCGATCACGCCGCGGTAATACTCAGGCCCGCGAAGCAAGACACCCGTGTCGGTCCACATTGACCAGGACTGTGCAGGTTCCTCCTCGGGGGGTGGCAGCTGAATACTAGGAAGCTCGAACAGCTCAGTGGCGGCATCCGCAACCGATTCGAGCTCCCAGTCCCGCAACCGGACGCCGCCTGAGCGGGGGTCAAAAAAGTCGGCTGCGTGCAGAGTTCGCGCCCGGGCGACCGTCCGCACCGTGCCTGCAGACAACGTTGCCCTGACCGTCATGCGCTGTTCGAATGTTCGAAGTTCCTGGCGTGCCCGACCCTCAGAAATCTCCTGAACACGCAGCAAGTCGTTCAGCACGCCTGTAGGGTCTTCCGGCGCGATGCTGAGCGGCGGGAAGAGCAGGACGCCATCGATCAGGGCGCGCGTCGCGTCGGTGCCGAAAAGTTGCTCTCCATCGTCCCGTAATACCGGCCAGCATCCTTCGTCGGACATCGAGAACGACCCCACCGTGAACCCTGCCGCCGAGTTCAGCATCGTCCAGTCGTTTTCCGGGTCGGCGCCCCGGTCTCCAATTCGCAAGATCATGTCCGGGTCGATGCCTCGGCGATCGGCGACGCGCGCGATCGCCTCGGCCTTGTCCACCGATGTTAGGTCGATCGTTGGTGTGGCGCCGTACCGCCCGGTCGTTAGCTTGATGCCCGAGAGCTCTTCGTTAGTCAATGCTTCCAACGCCCGGACCTGATCGTCATCTGAGCGCAGTTCGATGCGTAGTGCGCCCCGGGTGCCCTCGCCGTCGCTCGTGAGGGCGTGTGGCCGTGTGTCATGGCGAATGTCGAGCTCTCCTAAGGCGAGGTCAACGGCCTCTCGCGCCTCGTCTAGCCCGAAGCCTGGATGGAGGGAAGTCTCTCTCTGGAGCATGTCGCCGCCTGGAGCACTCTCGAGCAGGACGACGCCGTTATTCGTCAGTGCCGACAGCCGCGACAGCAGATTTCCCGAGATGTCTCCGCGCTCAGATAGCTCTTTGGCGGCCCTGCGGGTCGCATCTCGTCCGCGACCAGTGACCAGGAGGACCTCGACCCCCTGTCTGAGCAGTGCAGCTACAAGGACGGCGGCCGCTGGGTCGATATCGGGCTTGGTGTCTACGGTGAGGGTGCCGTCGATGTCGAGAGCGACCAGGCGGTAGACGGAGTTGAACGCAGCGGAGAGTCGGTCTGTGAGCTCACCCGACGGCTCAAGGCCTTTGAGTTCTGCAACTCGCGAGGCATAGGCCTCGTAGAACGACGGCGCGTTGTTCGCGTACACCTTCGATAACTCTACGCTTGTAGTCGCCGTGTGCTTGGGGTATCTCTACCAATGGTAGGTTGAACAACGCCGCGGCGGGGGAGGGCGAGGCGGCTGACTGGTGTCCGATTCGTCGCGTACGGGATGTGCAAGCCGCACGCACGCCCCCTATACAAATTTGCTCAAAGCTGCGTTATAGTCGCCACGCGCCCTTAGGGGCGGCTCGATAGGCCCCCTACGACTTCCGGAGGAGACGTATGAGCGACGGCGTCACTGTTGACGCAGCGGCCAGCCTGACGTTCGGCGGCGACGTGCGGACGGTCCTCGAGAGTCCCCGGGCCACCATGCCTCCGAAGACGCTCGA
>JAXDIL010000115.1:0-7534 GCA_034664005.1 Thermoleophilaceae bacterium
CTCTTCACGAGCGCGTTCCGGTAATCGGCCGCGCCGCCCACGAGGATCATGCCCGCCTGCGAGAGCTGGAGGCCGAGCGCCGTGTCGAGGACGTCCGAGGACGTCAGCCCGTGGTGAACCCAGCGGCCGGCCTCGCCGACCGAGCCGGCCACCACGTCGACGAACGCCGCCACGTCGTGATCCGTGACCTGCTCGCGCTCCTTGACCGCCTCGACCGTGAACGAGGCGCGGTCGCGGATCGCGGCGGCGTCCTCCTCCGGGATCAGACCCTGCTCCGCGAGCACGTCGACGACCGCCAGCTCCACCTGCAGCCAGGTGTCGAGCTTGCGGCGCTCCGACCACACCGCCCCCATCTCGGGGCGCGTGTAGCGCTCGATCACGCGGACAGGATGCGCGCCGCGAGCACGGCCGCGTTCTTGGGGTTGTCGACCCCCACCGTGGCCACGGGCACTCCCGGTGGCATCTGGGCGATTGCGAGCAGCGCGTCGAGCCCGCCACCCACCGATGTCTTCGAGGTGAGCGGCACGCCGATCACCGGGAGGTCGGTGTGCGCCGCCACCACGCCTGGCAGCGCGGCGGCCAGGCCCGCGCCCGCGATGATCACGCGCAGCCCGCGCATGCGCGCGTTCTTCGCGTACTCGGCCACGGTGTCCGGGTCGCGGTGCGCGCTCATCACCCGCATCTCGTGCCGGATGCCGCGCTCCTCGAGCTCCTGCGCCGCCTTCTCCATCAGCGGCATGTCGCTCTTCGAGCCCATGACGATTCCCACGCGCGGGGCGTCGTCAACGTCGAGCTCGTCGAACTGGTGCTCCACCTCGGTCTGCGGGTCGGCGGTCGCCGGGACTGCCGTGAACTCCTCGGTTCCGCTCATGCCCCGACCCTATCCACCGCGCGTGACGCGATGTCCGTTCGGAGCTGCTTTCCGTCGAAGTGGATGCGCTCGGCGCCCGCGTAGGCGCGGTCGCGTGCCTCGCCCGGCGTGGCGCCGAGGCCGGTGACGCTGAGCACGCGGCCCCCGGCCGTGACGATCTCGCCGCCGCGCTCGGCGGTGCCGGCGTGGAACACGTCCGCGTCCTCCACCTCGTCGAGCCCCTCGATCACGTCGCCGTTCGAGGAGGACTCCGGGTAGCCGCCCGAGGCGAGCACCACCGTCACCGCCCAGTCGTCGCTCCAGTCGGGCTCCACGCCGGCCAGCCCGCCCGGCGTCGCGGCCGCCTCGAGCAGGTCGAGCAGGTCCGAGCGCAGCCGCGGGAGCACCGCCTGGGTCTCCGGGTCGCCGAAGCGGGCGTTGTACTCGAGCACCCGCGCGGTTCCGTCGGGAGCCATCATCAGGCCGGCGTAGAGGACGCCGTGGAACGGGGTGCCGCGCCGGCGCAGCTCGTCCACGATCGGCTGGTGGGCCAGCGCCGCGATCTCGCGCGCGCGGTCCGCGTCGATTCCCGGCACGGGCGAGTAGCTCCCCATGCCGCCCGTGTTCGGGCCCTGGTCGTCGTCGAAGATCCGCTTGTAGTCCTGGGCCGGCGCCAGCGGCACCGCCCGCTCGCCGTCGCAGAGCGCCAGCAGCGAGAGCTCCTCACCCTCGAGGAACTGCTCGAGCACGACCTCCGTCTCGCCGAAGCGCTTCTCGCCGAAGAACACGTCGAGCGCCGCGCGGGCCTCGCGCTCGTCCTGGGCGATGATCACGCCCTTGCCCGCCGCGAGCACGTCGGCCTTCAGCACGGCGGGATACGACGCGCAGGCCAGGTGGGCGGCCGCCTCGTCGCGATCGCGGAACATCACGTGCGACGCGGTCGGCACGCCGCAGTCGAGCATCAGCTCCTTCGCGTAGGCCTTCGAGCCCTCGATCCGGGCAGCTGCGCGCGTCGGGCCGAACGCGGCGACGCCCGCCGCGGTCAGGTCGTCCACCAGGCCCGCCACGAGCGGCGCCTCGGGGCCGACCACCACGAGATCGACCTCGCGGTCACGGGCCGCGGCCACCACGTCTCCACTGGGCAGGCACTCCACGCCGTCGCGCGCGATCCCCGCGTTGCCCGGCGTGGTGAGCACCTCGGGCGCGCGCGCGCCGCGCATGAGCGTGCGGACGAGCGCGTGCTCGCGGCCTCCCGAACCGACGACAAGGACGCGTCTAGCGCTCACAGTGCCGAGATGAAGTCATCGACGGGAATTGCCGAGAGAGTCTCGTAATGGGCCGTGCCACGCGAGCCAAGCTCCAGGGACACGCGAGCGATCGTCTTCTCGTCGGGCGCCTCGACCACGTTCACGAAGTCGTACTGGCCGAGGACCGCCCACTGGGCGGTGACAGTCACTCCGAGCTGCTCGATTTCCTTGTTCACCTCGCGGATCCGCTGGGGGTTGCTCTTCAGCGTCTGTACGCCCTCCGGGGTGAGAGTGCTCAGCATCACGAACGTCGGCACGGGGATCCTTTCGGCGTGGAGTACGTCGGCGCGGAATGTACCCTCTCGGCATGACTCGCTCACTGGCCGTGGTAGCGGGCGCGCTGGCGCTCGCGGTTCCCTCGGCGGCCTCTGCGGCGTCCCTCTCCGTCGCGCCGCAGAAGGCGTGCTACAGCGCGGGCGAGTCGGTCAACCTGCTCGGGTCGGGCTTCTCCCCCCTGACCCACGCGAAGGTCACGCGCGACGGCAAGCTGCTCGGCAGCCTGAAGGCCGACGGGAACGGGGCGTTCAACGGCGTCCTGACGCTGGCCCAGGGCCGCGGCAAGCGGGCCAAGACCTACACGGCCACCGACGGCGTCGATCAGACGCGGACCGCGTCCGCGCAGATCACCGTCAGCTCGGTGGGCGTGAGCCTGAAGCCGGCGAACGGCTCGCCCGGCCGGGTGATGACCGTGACCGCGCACGGCTTCACGACCGGAAAGACGCTCTGGGCGCACATCATCCACCGCAAGTCGAGGCGCGACGTCGAGATCGGGGAGCTCACGGGCGCGTGCGGCAACCTGGAGGTTCGCCGGCGGCTCCTTCGCCGCAAGGCCGGCGTGGGCATCCACACGATCCAGTTCGACACCTTCCGGCGCTACAAACGAGGCCGGCCGGTGCAGGACCGCTACACGATCGCCGTCAGCCGCGGCTAGTCGTTCTCGGGCGGATGCCCGGTCACGACAGCCTCGGGCGTCTGCCCGGGCATCGGCTCGGGCGGCTCGTCGAACTGGGGCGCCAGCGCCACGCCCGCCGCGGTCGAGCCGGCGCCCAGGGCGATGCACGGCAAGCGGATCGCGGGCGGGATCGAGCTCCCGGCTAGCAGGCTCGCCGCCGTGTCGATCGCGTCGGACAGGATGCCCGCCTCGATCCAGCCGCGCACCGGGGTGCCTCGGTCGAGCGCGATCACCACGCCGAGCCCGATGGCGAGGTCACGCGCGCCGAACGCGCGCGCAAGCACCTTGACGGGCCGGCGCGCGGCATCCGAGCCGATCCACATCCGCCCGGCGAGCCCGGGAAACAGCACGAACGCGGCGCCGACGGCGATGCGCCCGCGCGCGTGAAGGAGGGCGGCCTCGCGCGGTTCCATGCCGACGGGATGCTACGCGCTCACGGCCTGATGCGCCTCGGCTTCTCGACGTTGCCGAAGGCGTCGACACTCTGGACGCTGATCCGCTTGCGCAGCTGCGCGAGAGGCAGTCGCAGCGTCCGTCCCTTCAGGCGCCGGACGCGCTTCCCGACCTTCACGTAGGTCGTGACGGGCGACGCGTCCCTCACCTTCACGGTGAGGATCGCCTTCGTGCCCTTGCGCCTCAGCCGCGCGATCGTCTTCGGGGCGCGTGTGTCCTTCTTTCGCGGCTTCACCAGCTTGCCGTTTCGCTTCACGCTCACCTTCGCGCCGATGCCGATCGTCAGCCGCCCCTTGCCGACCGGCCCGTAGAAGCGCGCGCGCCCGCGCTTGCCGTTCTTGATCGGGGCGATTCGGATGGCCGCGCCGCGGATCCGCTGCGTGAGCGTGAGCGGGCCGCTGGTGCTCGTGGCCGCCTCGATCTGGCGACCGGTGCTCAGCATCTCGATCAGACCGCGCCGCTCTGCGTCCACGAAGCTGAGCCCGCCGCCGGCCGCCGCCCCCGCGCGCGACGCGAAGACACCACTGCCAAACGTGTAGAGCGAGATCGCGTAACCCCCTGCGTCGCAGGGCTCCGGGCCCGCGCCGATTCCCGTGTCGGGGTTCCGCAGGAACCCGCGCAGCCGCGAGGTCACGGTGGGTTCGCCAGGCAACGGCACGTGCTTGATGTAGCAGGCGTAGTGGCGCGCGGCGGGCGGTGTGGCGCCCTCCGCCGAGACCAATGGGACCGTCCCGTCGCCGTTGACCCAGTCCACGGTCACCAGATCGCCCGTTGCGCCCGGATCGCCCTCGCCGCCCACGAGCGTCTCCTCGACCGACACCGCGCCGATCGTGGGAACCCCGGACCCGACGACGGTCTGGTAGTTCACACCGGCCGGCGGCTGGTCGAGCACGGCCGCGTGCGAGCCGAGCGCGTTCGCGAGCAGAGCACGGTTGCCGTCGCGCTCGTCCACGAAGTCGAGCAGTGCCCGCTCGCCGAGCCCGCGCGGGCGCCCGTCGATCGACAGCCACGGACCGTAGTTCGCCGACGGCCATAGGAAGAAGAGGCCCTGCAGGTGCCGCGCGAACTCGCGCAGCTCGTCGTCGCGGAAGGCCACGTCGAGACCGGACCAACCGGGTGACTCGACGCCATAGAGGAACGGGAAGAGCGCCTTCGGCGAGCCCCAGTACGGCGTGGCGACCGTGACCGCGCGCGCCACCTTCTGCGCGCGCGCCGCATCGTCCACGTACTCCCGGACGACGAGGCCGCCCATGGAGTGCGCCATCAGCACGACCTTGCCGTCGGCGCCCTGGCGCACCTGGTTCACCAGTGCGTCGAGACCCGCGATTGCCTCCTCGGGGTCCTTGCGCCAATCCCACGCGTAGATGTGAGCGGGGGTCGGAGCGAGGCTGTCGAGGAAAGAGACCGTGGAGCCGTAGACGTCCTCGCTGTACGGCCCAACCCTCACGGACTCCACGATCTGGCCCTGCTGCGGGCCTGCAGAGGCGCAGCCCGCGTTGGTGCTGCCGTCCCGCTCCAACTCCATCTCCGCGAGCTGCGGCGTGGGCATGTGCGGCCACAGCTCGTCGACGCCGCAGTAGATCTGCGAGCCGAGGAAGCCGTGGACGAAGATGACCGGCTCCGGCGGTGGCTGCGGGTCCCCGACCTCGAGTGTCGCGTCGATATCGCCGGTGCAGGTCACACCAGAGCCCGGCTCGCAGCTGCCGTGCGCCACGAGCTGGTAGGTGCCGGGCGGGAGTGTGCCCGCAGTCGAGAATTCGTCGCCCTCGTCATCGGAGTGTTCGAACAGCTCGGTCCCGCCGGTGTCCACCCGCGTGAGCTCGACCCCCTGTACCGCGTCGTCGGGACTGGACGCCCCGCCGCTTAGCGAGTCCCCCATGGTGCCGCTCAGGCTGTACGCGATCGCCGCCCCCGTGACGGTGAAGCGGCGCTCGAGCTCCGAGTAGCCGTAATCCAGATTGGCACCGGCCACGTGGGACACGGTGTGGATGGCGATGCCCGCGGACACGTCGATGATCGTCGTGTCCTGCTTGGCGCTACCGCTCCCGCCGGAGACGTTCCCGTGGAACGGCAGGGTGCTTGACTCCTGCTCGGCGCCCTCGGCCGAGTTGGGGTCCGCTTCCACGCGCGCCGTGCCGTCCGCGAACTGCACGCCGTCGGCGGCGAGCGCCTGCGGCGCGAAACCGGCAACGAGCGCTGCGAGGGTCACGACGGGAGCGAGCCCTAGGCGAATCACCGCGCGACACTACATGCGTCTGGCTCCCCGGACGAACGTTTAGTGGGCGACGCTCGTCGCGTCCGGTGCGACAGGGGTGGCAGCTGTTGCCTTGCTGAAAACGAGCTCGCCGTCGCTGGCGTCCACCAGCACGTGGTCGCCCGGCTGGAACTCGCCCTCGAGCAGCCTCAGCGCCAGCTTGTCCACGAGCTGCTTCTGGATCACTCGCTTCAGCGGGCGCGCGCCATAGGTCGGGTCGTAGCCGAGGTTGCCGATCAGCGTCCGGGCGGCGTCGGTCAGCTCGACCTCCACGCCGCGCTCGGCGACCCGGGTGACGAGCTTGGCCACCTGCAGGTCCACGATCTGGCCGATCTGCTCGCGGGTGAGCTGGTGGAACTCGACGATCTCGTCGAGCCGGTTCACGAACTCCGGCTTGAAGCTCGCCTCCACGCCCTCGACGCCGCCGGGCACGTTCGAGGTCATGATCACGACGGTGTTCTTGAAGTCGACCGTGCGGCCCTGGCCGTCGGTGAGGCGGCCGTCGTCCATCACCTGGAGCAGCACGTTGAAGACGTCCGTGTGCGCCTTCTCGAGCTCGTCTAGCAGCACGACCGAGTAGGGCCTGCGCCGCACCGCCTCGGTGAGCTGGCCGCCCTCGTCGTAGCCGACGTAGCCGGGCGGGGCGCCCACGAGGCGCGACACCGAGTGCTTCTCCATGTACTCCGACATGTCGATGCGCACGATCGCGTCCTCCGAGTCGAACATGAACTCGGCGAGCGCGCGTGCCAGCTCGGTCTTGCCGACGCCGGTCGGGCCGATGAACATGAACGCGCCGATCGGGCGGTTCGGGTCCTGGAGCCCCGCGCGCGAGCGCCGCAGCGCGTTCGACACGGCCTCGACCGCCTCGTCCTGGCCGATCACGCGCTCGTGCAGCCGCTCCTCCATGTGGATCAGCTTCGCGACCTCGCCCTCCATCAGCTTCGAGACAGGGATGCCGGTCCACTTGGCCACCACCTCGGCGACGTCCTCGTCGTCGACCTCCTCCTTGAGGCAGGTCGTCTCAGACTGAGTCTCGGCGAGCTTCGTCTCGAGCTCCGAGACCTCGCCCTCCAGCTTCGGGATCTCCCCGTAGCGCAGCTCGGCGGCGCGCTCGAGGTTCGCCTCGCGCTCGGCGCGCTCGGCGTCGCGGTGCGCCTGCTCGAGCCGCTCCTTGACCGAGCGGATCGCCTCGATGGCCTCCTTCTCGCCCTGCCAGTGCGCCTTCATCTCGCTCGACTGCTCGCGCAGATCGGCGAGGTCGCGCTCGATCGCCTGGCGGCGCGCGGAGCTGGCCTCGTCCTTCTCCTTCTTCAGCGCCTGGAGCTCGATCTCGAGCTGCTGGATGCGGCGCTCGACCTCGTCGATCTCGGTCGGCATCGAGTCGATCTCGATCCGCAGGCGCGAGGCGGCCTCGTCGATCAGGTCGATGGCCTTGTCGGGCAGGAAGCGGTCGGCGATGTAGCGCTGCGAGAGCGTGGCCGCCGCGATGATCGCCGCGTCCTGGATGCGCACACCGTGGTGCACCTCGTAGCGCTCCTTGAGGCCGCGGAGGATCGCGATCGCGTCCTCGACGCTCGGCTCCTCGACGAAGACGGGCTGGAAGCGCCGCTCGAGCGCGGCGTCCTTCTCGATGTGCTTGCGGTACTCGTCGAGCGTGGTTGCGCCGACGGCACGCAGCTCGCCCCTCGCGAGCATCGGCTTGAGCAGGTTGGCGGCGT
>JAXDIL010000140.1:0-4647 GCA_034664005.1 Thermoleophilaceae bacterium
CCACCGCCTCGAAGCCCGCTATCCGGCCGCGGCCGCACACGCTGCCGGCCGCCGCGGCCAGGTCGGCCTCGGCCAGCGCGGCTCGCTCCAGCAGCGCCTCGGCGTGCTCCACCAGCACGAGCGCCGCGTCCGTCAGGCGCACCCCGCGTCCCGCACGCTCGAGCAGCGCCACGCCCGCCTCGCGCTCCAGCATCGCCAGCTGCTGTGACACGGCGGAGGGGGTGAACTGCAGCGCGTCGGCCACGGCGGCAATGGTCCCCCGCTCGTGCAGCTCGCGCAGCAAGCGGAGTCGCCGGAGCTCCAACATCGTGAAGGAACGCTACTGCATCACGCAAAGAAATCGGAATCGAAACTGAAGCATCGTGCCATCAATATGAAGCTCGATGCGCTCCACCGGGATCCTCTTCTGCGCCGTCTCGGCCGCCGGCTTCGGGGCCATGGCCGTGTTCGGCAAGCTCGCGTATGACCACGGGGCGACCGTGGGCACGCTGCTCGCCGTCCGCTTCGCGCTGGCCGCCGTCCTCTTCTGGGGGCTCGTCTTCGCCACCGGCGCCGCCGGCGAGATCCGCGCGATGACGGGGCGCGACATCCTGATGGCCATCGGCCTCGGGGCCTTCGGCTACGCCGCCCAGGCCGGCTGCTTCTTCGCGGCGCTGGAGCGCATCGACGCGTCGCTCCTGGCGCTCCTGCTGTACACGTTCCCGTCCATGGTGGCCGTCGCGGCGATCGTCCTCGGGCGCGAGCGCGCGGACAAGACCAGGCTGGCCGCGCTCGCGCTGGCTTCGGGCGGCCTCGTGCTCGTCCTCGCGAACGCCAACGCGGGCGCCGCTGACGGCATCGGCGCGTTCCTCGCGCTCGCCGCGGCGATGGTCTACACCACCTACATCCTCGTCAGCGAGGGGATCGCCGGGCGGATCCGGCCAACCCTGCTCTCGGCGTTCGTCTGCACCGGCGCGGCCGTGAGCCTCACGATCGGCTCCGCACTGGTCGGCGACCTGAAGCCGGGCGAGGTCTCTGCCGAGGGCTGGGGCTGGCTCGCCGGCATCGCGGTCGTGTGCACGGTCCTCGCCGTGAGCCTCTTCTTCGCGGGTCTCAAGCGCGTCGGACCCACCACGGCCTCGATCGTGTCGACCGTCGAGCCGGTCGTCACGGTGATCCTCGCCTTCCTCGTCTTCGGGGAGATCCTGGGCACGCTCCAACTCCTCGGCGGCGGCTTCGTGATCGCAGCCGTGCTGGTCCTCGGCAGCTACCGGCCGCGCGAGGCTCTCGCGACCACCCCCGCATGAGCGTGTCGCTCCGGGATCGACCGTCCCGAGACGATCCACGCCGGCTGCCGCTAGCGACGTACTCTCTAACGCAGTGGACGAGCGCGATCGCCGCATCGCATGCGTAGGGGAGCTCCCGGACAGCGAGGACGCTTTCCGGTTGAGCGGGCTCTTCGACGTGCACTGGGAGGCGCGTGAGGGGAAGACCCATGGCGACGGTCCGGTAGGCGTGTCGGTGGACGAGGCGATCGCGTGGGGTCGAGAGCACGCGAGCTACGTGAGCGTTCGCATCGGAGACCGCGACACCTTCTACTCGGCTGGCGAACGGGACCTTGCCGAGCTCGGCGACGACGATGACGACGGCGAGCCGGACGAGCCGTGGCCCGGGGAGGGAATGGTTATCCGCGCGCGCCCGATTGGTGCGCCGCTCGATGGCAGCATTCAGGAAGTCGACTGGCTAACGGAGAGCGAGTCGAGCGATCTGCCGGGGTGCACGGACGACGATCTCGAGAGGCTGCGCGCTGCTCTGGCCATGGCTGGGCGGCTGCGAGCCGTGGAGGTGACCCGCAGGACGTACCCGCCGGGCCTACGCGTCAGATGCACTGTCAAAGCGTGGGGCGGCGGTCCGGCAGTGATCGGGGCGCTTCGGCTGGTCGACGCCGCGCTGGCCGAGGTAGTCGGCGGACACACCGTCTCCACCAGCTGCCTGGGCCCGGCAGACGATTCGGCCTAGCGGCGCGCCTCCCACTTCACGAGGCCGGAACGGCAGACGCCCTTGCCCGCGATCGCCACGTTCGCGCGGAAGCGGCCCTTCGACTCGTTGTTGGAGAACTTGAACGGCTCGGGCGGCACGGGGTTGCCCTGCGGGTCGAAGCCGATCTTGCCGCGCACTCCGATGCCGTCCGCGCTGCGCTTGAAGAACCGGCCGTTCTCGTCCACGGGCACGTTGCGGAAACGGGCGATCCGAAGCGTCGTGCCCGTGTCGCAGGTACCGCGCCAGCGGAAGCGGATCCCGATGCGCGTGTGCGATGTCGTGCGCATGACGAGGCGCTCGCCCTGCGCGGTCCTTCCGACGAACGCACCGTGATGACTCTCGTGAACGGCTACGGCGGGCACCGCCATCCACACTGCCAGCGACAGGGCCAGGCATACGACGATCGGGTAGCGCATGGCCGTATGAACACCGTGCGCGGCCGAAGGTATCGGCGCTAGCTCACCGCCGCGCCGTCGGCCGCCGCGCGGAGCGCTGCGATGTCGAGCTTGCGCATCTTCAGCATCGCCTGCATAGCCCGGTGCGCGCGCTCCGGGTCGGGGTCGCCGAACACCGCTTCCATGCCCTTAGGCACGACCTGCCAGGACAGCCCATACCTGTCCTTCAGCCAGCCGCACTGGCCTTCCTCGCCACCCTCGCTCAGCTTCTCCCAGTAGTAGTCGACCTCGTCCTGGTCCTCGCAGGTGATCTGGAAGGACACGGCCTCGTCGAACTTGAACTGGTCGCCGCCGTTGATGCCGACGAAGCGCTGGCCCTTCAGCTCGAACTCCACGGTCATGACCATGCCGGCCTGGCGCGGAGCGTCCTCGGGATAGCGGCTCACGTTCAGCACGCGTGAGTCGTCCTTGAACACGGACACGTAGAACTCGGCGGCCTCCTCGGACTCCGTGTCGAACCACAGGTTGGGGGTGATCTTCTGGCTCACGGTGCTCTCCTCTCGTTCATCGACAGGCGGTGGATCGCGACGACGCCATGGGCGCTCGACGTTACCTCCCAGGACCGGCGGCGGGCCTCGGCCAGGAAGGCGTCGGCGGCCGGGCGGCCGGGATCGGCCAGCCACGCGTCGGGGGCGAGGCGGGGGAGGAGCTCGTGGGCCGCGGTCTCGACCCGCACGCCGCTCAGCGCCGCGTTCCGCTCCACGAGCTCGAGCGCCTCCGCGTCCGCGTCCGTGGCCAGCACGTCCGCGCCGAGCCGCGCCGCCGCGATGCTCGGCGCGGCCAGTCCGCAGCCCAGCTCCACCACGCGCGCGCCGCGCAGCTCCGGCCCGGACAGCTCGCGGGCGAGCGCCACGCCGCTTCGCCACAGCACGGCCCAGTAGGGCGCCATCGGGGCCCACTCCACGGCGCCGTCGTCCGGGAGCTCGGCGGCCTCGGCGGGTTGCAGCAGGCCCAGCTCGCCGCCCGGCAGCTCGATCCGCTGTGTGACGAGTTCGTCTGTCACCGGGGTCGAGCGTACGTTACGGTCCGAAGGTCAACCCAAGGAAGGACCGACTCGTGTCGACCGCCCCAGCAGACTCAGAACTCAAGGCCCGCCACCGCGCCATGTGGGCGTCGGGTGATTACCCGTCGATGGTGGAGACGTTCCTCTTGCCGCTCGGCCCGCGGCTCGTCGACGCCGCCGGGATCGGCTCCGGCATGAAGGTCCTCGACGTCGCCGCCGGCACCGGCAACGCAAGCCTCGTCGCGGCTCAGCGCGGCGCCCAGGTCACGGCCAGCGACCTCACGCCCGAGCTGCTCGACGCCGGCCGCGAGCGTGCGCAGGGGGAGGGGCTCGAGCTCGAGTGGGCCGAGGCCGACGCCGAGAACCTGCCCTTCGAGGACGAGTCGTTCGACGTCGTCATGTCCTCGATCGGCGCCATGTTCGCCCCGCACCACCAGGAGGTGGCCGACGAGCTCGTGCGTGTCTGCAAGCCCGGCGGCACGATCGCCATGCTGAACTGGACCCCCGAGGGCATGATCGGCGCGCTGTTCAGGACGATGGGCCCGTTCGCGCCGCCGCCCCCGGCCGGCGCGCAGCCGCCGCCTCTGTGGGGCAGCGAGGATCACATGCGCGAGCTGTTCGGCGACCGCGTGGACTTCGGCACGCTCGAGCGCGAGAACCTCGACATCACCGCCTTCCAGCATCCGCACGACTACGGCGAGCACTTCAAGGCCCGCTACGGCCCGACGATCGCGGCTCGCGCGAACGCCGAGCGGAACGGCCAGGTGGAAGAGTTCGACGAGGCCCTGAACAACTTCTGCGACGAGTGGAACCGCGGCACGGAGGACCAGGCGCGCTTCGAGAAGGAGTATCTGGTGGCCGTGGGCACGCGCGCCTGACGCGGGAGGCCGAGGTGGAGCGCATCGTGCGCTCCACCCCGTGGCTGATCGACGTGCTCGAGGCGGCCCGTGAGGTCGACGCGCCCGACTGGCTGATCGGCGCGGGCGCGATCCGCACGGCCGTCTGGGACAGCCTGCACGGCTTCGACGAGCCGACCGAGCTCGCGGACGTCGACCTCGCCTTCTTCGACCCCGACGACCTCACGCGCGGCCAGCGCTCGTTGATGCGCTTCGCCCGCAGGCGGCGCTCGTACTCCTCGACGGAGACGCGCGTGGGGTTGCGGCGGTGGAC
>JAXDIL010000155.1:0-34973 GCA_034664005.1 Thermoleophilaceae bacterium
GGCCGGATCGCTCTGCGCTCCGACCAGCAGCAGCAGGCCGAGAACATCCGAAAGATGATGGTCGCGATGGCGGAGGACCTAAGGGTCGTCCTCATCAAGCTCGCCGACCGCCTGCACAACATGCGCACGCTCGGCGCGATGCCCAAGCCCAAGCAGATCGAGAAGGCCAAGGAGACCCTCGAGATCTACGCGCCGCTCGCGCATCGCCTCGGCATCCACGCGATCAAGTGGGAGCTCGAGGATCTGGCCTTCAACACGCTGCATCCGCGCAAGTACAACGAGATCAGGCAGATGGTCTCGCAGCAGCGCGAGGAGCGCGACGCCTACGTGGACCGGGCGGGCGAGTACCTCGGCAAGGAGCTCAAGGCCGTGGGCATCGAGGCCGACATCGCCGGCCGCGCGAAGCACTTCTACTCGATCTACTCGAAGATGACGAAGAAGGGCCGCGAGTTCAACGAGATCTACGACCTCACCGCGATGCGCGTGATCGTGGACTCGGTGAAGGACTGCTACGGCGCCATCGGCGTCATCCACTCGCTCTGGAAGCCGCTGCCCGGGCGCTTCAAGGACTGGGTCGCCATGCCCAAGTTCAACATGTACCGGGCGCTCCACACGACCGTGATCGGGCCCGAGGGCCGGCCGCTCGAGATTCAGATCCGGACCATGGAGATGCACCGCACCGCCGAGTTCGGTGTGGCGGCTCACTGGATCTACAAGGGCGATGGCAGCGGCCCGGCCGAGGAGAAGGTGGAGTGGCTCCGCCACCTGCTCGACTGGCAGCAGGAGATGGCGGACCCGCAGGAGTTCGCGCAGACGCTGAAGGCGGACCTGTTCGAGGACGAGGTGTTCGTCTTCACGCCGAAGGGCGAGGTGAAGTCGCTCGGGGCGGGCGCCACGCCGCTCGACTTCGCCTACGAGGTCCACACCGACGTGGGCCACCGCTGCGTGGGCGCGAAGGTGAACGGCAAGATCGTGCCGCTCCACTACACGCTCCAGTCGGGCGACATCTGCGAGGTGCTCACCTCGAAGAAGGAGCGCGGACCGTCGAGGGACTGGCTCGCGCTCGCGAAGACGACGCGCGCCCAGTCGAAGATCCGCGCCTGGTTCAAGCGCGAGCGCCGCGAGGACTCCGAGCGCTCCGGGCGCGAGATCCTGCAGGAGAACCTGAAGCGCGCCGGCCTGCCCCCGCAGAAGATGGCCGGCTCGCCGCTGCTCGCGGACGTGATCCGCGAGATGGGCTTCAAGAAGGGCGAGGACTTCTACATCGCGCTCGGCCAGTCGAAGATCTCGCCGAAGACCGTCACCCAGAAGCTGATGCACCGGCTGAAGGAGGGCGAGTCCGCGGTGGAGGCGCCGTCGCCGGCGGCGGAGCTGATGGAGCGCCGCGAGGCGCCGCGCAAGACGGCGGCGTCGTCCACTTACGGGATCCAGGTCGAGGGCGTGCAGGACGTGATGCTGCGCCTGGCCAAGTGCTGCCGGCCCGTGCCGGGCGACCCGATCGTCGGCTACATCTCCCTGGGCAAGGGGATCACGATCCACCACGAGCACTGCCCGAACTCGAAGGCGCTCATGAAGAACCCGGAGCGCTTCACGCCGGTGGCATGGGAGGGCGACACGACCTCCTCGTTCCGGGTCGAGCTCCAGGTGGACGGCTGGGACCGCCACCGGCTGCTCGAGGACCTGTCGCGGACCTTTGCCGAGACCGGCATCAACATCCTCGAGGCGCGCTGCACGGTGGTCCACCCGATGGTGAAGAACCGCTTCGTCGTGGAGGTGGGGGACACAGACTCGCTCCGCACCTGCATCACGCGCATCCGGAACATCGAGTCGGTCTTCGACGCCTACCGCGTCACGCCGACCGGCTAGGCGACCGCGAGCAGGCCGCCGGGCGTCACGCCGAACTCGACCTCGGCGAACTCGCCGATGTAGTCGCCGTCCACCTGCACCGGGAAGGTGCGCGCGTCGATCGCCTCGACGCGGGCGCTCGGCAGCTCGAGCATGGGCTCCACCTGGCGGTGGCGCATCACGGTGCGGGCGTGTCCCGACAGGAGGCGCGGGATCAGCGTCGGCAGCTCCAGCGCCGTGGCCTTCTTCAGCACCCCGATCGACAGCGAGCCCATGTTGAGGCCGGCCGGCTCGACCACCCTGATCGGGCGCTTGCGGAAGTAGGTGAACGGGTCCGAGTTCTGCACCACGGCGGTAACGCCCTCCTGGACGCGCCCGCCCGCGGTCACGCGCACGCGCGGCGGGTTCACGAGGTAGCGACTCGAGAAGATCGCGACGGCACAGGCGCTGTAGTACCAGGCGCCGAAGCGGGCCTTGCGGTACGGGTGGGCGTCCACGCGCTCCACCACGGATGCGTCGAGCCCGGCGCCGGCGGCGAACACGAAGTGACGGTCGTCGACCCGGCCGAGGTCGACGGGGAAGGGCTCGAAGTCGTCGGCCATGCGGAGCAGGTGCTCGGTCGCGTCGACCACGTCGTTCGGGATGCCGAGCGTGCGCGCCCAGACGTTCGTCGAGCCGCCCGGCAGCGCCGTGAGCGGGGTGCGCGAGCCCGCGAGGCCGTTTGCGGCCTCGTTCACGGTGCCGTCGCCGCCGAACGCCACGACCACGTCGTAGCCCTCGCTCGCCGCCTCACGGCAGATCTGCGTGGCGTGTCCGCGCTCCTGGGTGTCGGCCGCCTCTACGGCGTAGCGCGAGCCGAGCGCGTAGACCACCAGATTGCGCAGCCGGTCGGAGACCGTGGTCGCGTACGGATTCACGATCACGAGCATGCGCCGCTTCGGCGTGCGTTCGGGCAGAAGGCGCTCGGCTAGTCCCTCCGCGCGCTCGAGGGCTGTGTCGGCGGCCACGAGGGGACCAACCCTACCCGGGCGGCGCGGTTACCGAACCGACTCGAACACGCTCGTGCCGTCGCGGTCGACCTCGCGCGCGCGGCCGTCGCCGGTGAGAAGGTCCACGTGCCCGAGCACCTCGGACAGGGTCAGGTACGCCTGCGTGACCGCGACGTTGCCCCAGAGCGCCTGCGCGATCTCATATGCAGTGCGCGGCCGCTCGGTGATCAGCCGGTGGATCTTCTCGGCGCGGCGGCGGTGGAGCGTGAAGCGCTCGTCGATGAGGCTGCGGTGGTCCGTGATCGGGTCGCCATGGCCCGGGAGCACCAGCTCCACGTCCATCTCGCGCGTGGCCTCCAGCGAGCGCAGGTACGCGACGAGCGCCTGCGCGCGCTCCGTCGATCCGTCCGTCGGGCGCGTGATGAGCGGGTTCGAGGAGATGTGGCCGAGCAGGTGATCGCCCGCGATCAGGATGCGCCTGTCGTGGTCGTGGAAGACGGTGTCCGTCGGGCTATGTCCCGGCCGGTGGTGCACGTGGAGAGTGCGGTCGCGGAAGCGCATCTCCTCGCCGTCGCGCAGCACGCGCGTCACGTCCGCGCGGGCGCCCCAGGCGCGGAAGGCCTGCGAGACCGAGGTGAGCGCGCTGACCACGTCCTCCGGGATCCCGTTGCGGAGCATCACCTCGCGCGCGAACGCGTCGTCCTTCTGGGCCTCCTCGGAGTAGTTCTCGACGAACGGCACCGCCACGTCGATCGCCGCCACGTCCGCGCCGGAGCGCTGCGCGACCAGTGAGACAAGGCCCAGGTGGTCGATGTGCTGGTGGGTGAGGATCACCAGCTCGATGTCCTCGAGCCGGTGCCCGAGCTCCGCGATCCCGCGCTGGAGCTCGTCGAACGAGGTGCCGGAGTTCGGGCCGGCGTCGACGAGCGTGAGCGGGTCGTCCTCGATCAGGTAGACGTTCACCCGCCCGACGGCGAAGGGCGTCGGAACGGCGATCCGGTGGATCCCGTGGCTCACCCGCGGATCACGCCGAGCACCTCGTCCCGCTTCTCCTCCATGTGCTCGCGGGAGACCAGCGACTCGAGGTTCAGGCGCAGCAGCGGCTCGGTGTTCGACGGCCTCACGTTGAAGTGCCAGTCGTCGTAGTCGATCGAGACGCCGTCGAGGTGCGACACGCGCCCGTCCCAGTAGCGCTCCTCGAGCTCCTTCATCTTGCCCTCCGGGTCGTCGACCTCGGAGTTGATCTCGCCGGAGATGAAGTAGCGCGAGCGCAGCGGCTCGAGCAGCTCGCTGAGCTTCTTCTTCTCTACGGACAGCAGCTCGAGGATCAGGAGCGCCGGGATCGTGCCGGAGTCCGCGCAGTAGAAGTCGTGGAAGTAGTAGTGGCCGGATACCTCGCCGCCGAAGGCCGCGCCCACCTCGCGCATGCGCGTCTTGAAGAAGGCGTGCCCCACGCGGTTCATGTACGCGTGTCCGCCGGCCTGCTCGACGATGTCGGGCACCGCGCGCGAGGCGCGCACGTCGTAGAGGATGGCCGAGCCGGGCTCCTTGCGGAGGATCGACTCGGCCAGGAGGGCGGTCATGAAGTCGCCGTCCACGAAGCGGCCGGTGTCGTCGATGAAGAAGCAGCGGTCGGCGTCGCCGTCCCAGGCGATGCCCAGGTCGGCGTGGGTCTCGGTGACCCTGTCGATGATGAAGCGGCGGTTCTCCTCGAGCAGCGGGTTCGGCTCGTGGTCGGGAAACTCGCCGTTCGGCTCCCAGTAGGCGGGCTCCTGGTCGAGCGGGAAGCTGTCGAGGATCGGCCCCACCATCGGGCCAGCCATGCCGTTTCCGCCGTCGAGCATGACCTTCATGGGCTTGATCGCGGCCGGGTCGATGTAGCCGAGCGCGTCCTTCCGGAACGGCTCGGCGATGTCCTCGGTCGTGATCTCGCCGGGCCGCTCGGCCGGCGGGCCGGGCTCGCCGCTCGCGACCAGGTCACGCAGCTCGCCGATGCCTGAGTCGCCAGACAGCGCGAGCGCGCCGCGCTTCACGAGCTTGGCGCCGGTGTAGGCCTTCGGGTTGTGCGACGCGGTGCACATGAGCCCGCCGTCGAGCTCGCGCGAGCCGACCGTCCAATAGAGCATCTCCGTCCCGACCATCCCGACGTCGAGCACGCCGGCACCCGAGTCGGCGATGCCGCGCGCGTACTCGGCGGCCATGCTGGGCGCCGACAGCCGCATGTCGCGCCCGACGGCGATGCGCTGCTCCTCGGGCGGCGTGCCCTGGAGCTCGGCGAGCACCTGGGGAAAGGCCCGGCCGATCCGGTAGGCGAGCGCCTCGTCCATCTGCTCCGGGTAGGTGCCGCGGACGTCGTACGCCTTGAAGATGGAGGGGTCCATTACCCCACGGGTTCTACAGGAACCCGCGCCGGCGGAAGTAGACCACCATGGCGATCAGCACGGCGCCCATCACGCCGATGATCGTCCAGAAGGCCTCGACCGTCCCCGCGAACGGCAGGTGCACGTTCATGCCGAAGATGCTCGCCAGGAGCGTCAGCGGCAGGATGATCACGCTGAAGGCCGTGAGCACGCGCAGCACCTCGTTCACGCGGTGGGAGAGCACCGACTCGTTCGTGTCCTCGAGCGCCTCGACCACTTCCTTGTAGTTCTCGAGCATGTCCCAGATGCGCTCGGAGGCGTCGACGATGTCGTCGAAGTAGATCTCCATCTCGTCCGCGAGGTAGCGCTGCTTCGTCCGCTCGAGGTCGCGCAGCACGGCGCGCTGCGGGCGGATCACCTTGCGGAAGTTGATGATCTCCTGCTTCGAGTTGGAGAGGTCGCGCACGACCTCCTCGGCCTTGCCCTCGAAGATGTCCTCCTCGAGCCGCTCCAGCTTGTTCCCGATCTTGCGGAGCATCGGGAAGCAGTAGTCGAAGGAGTCGTCGACGATCTTGTAGAGCAGGTAGCCGCTGCCCTTCGAGAGCATGTTCTGGCGCACCTCCTCGTGGGAGCGGCAGCGCTCGAACAGGTACTCGACCGGCGGGATCGGCGTGTTCGGGATCGTGATGAGGAAGTCCGGCCCGATGAAGATGTCGAGCTCGGCGGCGTTCAGGCGGCCGACGGTCTTATCGAAGACCGGGAAGTAGAGGACGATGAAGAGGTAGTCCTCGTACTCGTCGATCTTCGGGCGCTGGTTGCGCGAGAGGACGTCCTCGTAGTCGAGCGGGTGGAACTCGAAGTGCTCCTCCAGCCAGGCGCGCTCCGTGGGGCCTGGGCTCTCGATGTTGATCCAGCGGAGCCCACCCCACTCGATGGACTCGACGCGCGGCTCAGTGGCCGCTTCGTGACGTGCGGAGTCGACCCGCGCGCGCGCGGAGCGCCTGAGACGTGGCTTCGGCAGGCTCGGCATCAGGTCTAAGGGGGTCGTCCAGCACGTTCACGTGCGTGATTCTACCCGCGAAGGCTGGTATCCTCCGCCGCCTACATAGCCGTTGCATCGAGAGGGGTGGAGGGACATGGCCCGGTGAAGCCCCGGCAACCACCCAGTGGACTGATTGTCCGCTGGGAAAGGTGCCAATTCCATCGAGATGTGACAGGGCGCCTGAACAAGGCCTCCGTCACAGCACCGGCGGAGGCTTTTGACATGAAAGGGGCTGTTTTCATGCCTGTTCAGGCGCTGAAATGCAAAGAATGTGATTCGACGTACCCGCTCGACGCCCGCTACGTCTGCGAGCAGTGCTTCGGGCCGCTCGAGGTGGCCTACGACTTCAGCGGGATCGACCCCGCCGAGGCGAAGCGGAAGATCCAGGCCGGGCCGCAGACGATCTGGCGCTACGCGGACTTCCTGCCGTTCTCCGCACCGCCGGCGACCGGGCTGCCCGTCGGCCTGACGCCGCTACAGCGCGCGCCGCGGCTGGCCGAGACGCTCGGCGTGGGGGAGGTGTTCGTGAAGAACGACACCGCGAACCCGACCCACTCGTTCAAGGACCGTGTCGTTGCGGTCGCGCTGGCGAAGGCGCAGGAGCTCGGCTTCGAGGTGGTGGCGTGCGCCTCCACCGGCAACCTGGCGAACGCGGTGGCTGCTCACGCGGCCGCGGCCGGGCTCGAGTCGTACGTCTTCATACCGTCGAACCTCGAGGAGCAGAAGGTGCTCGCCACCGGCGTGTACGGCACGCACCTCGTGGCGGTGCGCGGCAGCTACGACGACGTGAACCGGCTCTGCACGGAGATCTCCGGTGAGCGCGACTGGGCGTTCGTGAACGTGAACCTGCGTCCGTACTACTCGCAGGGCTCGAAGACGATCGCGTACGAGATCGCCGAGCAGCTCGGCTTCGAGCTGCCGGGGCACATCGTGGCCCCGATCGCATCCGGCTCGCTGTTCACGAAGATCGCGCGTGGCTTCGAGGAGTGGCTCGAGGTGGGCCTTCTCTCCGGCGAGCTGCCGGTCTTCCACGGCGCGCAGCCGGAGGGCTGCTCGCCGGTGGCGCGCGCCTTCGACGAGGGGCACGACGTCTGCAAGCCGGTGAAGCCGGACACGATCGCCAAGTCGCTCGCGATCGGCAACCCCGCGGACGGCCCGTACGCGCTCGACCTGGCGCGGCGCACGGAGGGCTCGATCGACTCCGTGTCGGACGAGGAGATCCGCGAGGGCATCCGCCTGCTGGCCCAGACCACGGGCATCTTCACCGAGACGGCCGGCGGGGTGACGACCGCGGTGCTCCGCAAGCTGGCCGAGCGCGGCGACCTGGGCGCGAACGACCGAGTGGTGCTCGTGATCACCGGGGACGGCCTCAAGACGCTCGACGCCGTGCGCGGCACGTTCGAGTCCCACGAGATCGATCCGTCCATCGAGGCGTTCGAGGACGCGCTCGCCGGAGCCGCCGTCGGCGCTGTGTAATCTGGCGGTCCCGATGGCGGTGACGGTCAAGATTCCCACGCAACTGCGGAGCGTTACGGGCGGCGACTCGGAGACGGCGGTCGACGGTGCGACCACCGTCGGCGACGTCCTCGACGGCCTCTACGAGCGCTACGACGGGCTCCGTGACCGGATCGCCGAGGACGGCGACCTGCGTCGCTTCGTGAACGTGTACGTGGGCGGCGAGGACATCCGCTTCCTCGACGGGCTCGACACGCCGGTCGAGGACGGCGACGAGGTCACGATCCTCCCGGCCGTGGCCGGCGGCAGCTGAGCACCCTCGTAACCGGGGCGCAGGGCCTGATCGGCTGTGCGCTCGTCGAGGCCCTGCTTGCCCGCAACGAGACCGTCGTCGCGCTGAGCCGCTCCGACCTGGTCGGCTCCCGCTTCGACACGGAAGGTCTCCGCGAGCGCTGCACGCTCGTCGAGGCCGACCTCAGCTCGCTCGGTCCCGCGCTGACCGAACATCGACCCTCGACCGTCTTCCATCTCGCCGCGCAGACGCAGGTCGGCGACGCCAATCGCTCGCCGCTCGACACCTGGGAGACGAACGTCCGAGGCACCTACATGCTGCTCGAGGCAATTCGTGCGCACGACGTGGCCACGAGGGTGGTCGTAGCCTCCTCCGACAAGGCCTACGGGGCTCACGACGAGCTGCCCTACCGCGAGGACTTCGCGCTGAAGCCGTCCTATCCGTATGACGTGTCGAAGGCGGCGACGGACATGATCGCCCGCTCGTACGCCGCCACCTACGGGATGCCCGTGGCCGTGACCCGGCTAGCGAACGTGTACGGCCCCGGTGACGTGAACTGGGCGCGCCTGATCCCCGACAGCGCCCGCGCGCTCGTCCGCGGCGAGCGGCCCGTGATCCGCTCCGACGGCACGCCGGAGCGCGACTACCTGTACGTGGAGGACGCTGCCGCCGCGTACATGGCGGTGGCCGGCTCGCTCGACGACCCCGCCAACCACGGCAGGGCCTGGAACGCGGGCTCGGGCGAGCCCGTATCCGTGCTCGATGTGGTGCGCCGCCTGATCGGGGTCTCCGGCCGGGAGCTCGAGCCCGACGTCCGGGGCACGGGTGTCCCGCACGGCGAGATCGACCGTCAGTACCTCGACTCCACCGCCATCCGCGACGAGCTCGGCTGGGTGCCGCGGTGGGACCTCGACAGCGGCCTGCGCGCGGCCTGGGACTGGTACCAGCGGACGCTCGTCTAGGAGCGAGACCGGGTCAGCAGCCGTCGACGCCGCAGGTCTCGCCGCCGGCGACCACCTGAAGCGGCGAGCGCTCTGCCCAGGCGCGCCTGAGCAGCTCTGCCAGGACCTCGGGCGGCTGGGCGCCGGACGCGCCCATGGCGCGGTCCACGACGAAGAATGGAACTGCGCTGATGCCGAGCGCGCGGGCCGTGAGCTCGTCCTCGCGCACCTCGTCCGTGTAGCGATCGGTGGCGAGCAGCTCACGCACCTGGTCCTCCGGCACGCCCACCTCGATCGCGAGGCGCTCGAGCACGCCCGAGTCGCTGACCAGCTCGCCCTCGCCGAGGTAGGCCCGGAACAGCCGCTCCTTCATGGCGTCCTGGAGCCCGTGCTCGGCGGCCAGGTGCACGACGCGGTGGGCGTCGAGCATGTTGCCGTCACGGGTGATCTCGAAGCGGAACTCGAGCCCCTCGGCGGCGGCCAGCTCGGTCATGTGCCGATGCATCGCGTCGGCCTCCTCGCGGCTCGTGCCGTACTTCTGGGCGAGGTGCGCCGTGCGGTCGCCCTCGCGCTCCGCCGGCGCGTCCGGGTCGAGCTCGAAGCTGCGCCAGCTGACGCGCACCTCGTCCCGGTGCTCGAACTGGGCAAGGGCAGCCTCGAAGCGGCGCTTACCGATGTAGCACCAGGGGCAGGCGATGTCGGACCAGATCTCGACGTGCATGGCCGTTCGAGGGTAGCGGCGCGCCAGCGGCTGAGCGGCTAGACCCTGAGCGCCGCCGAACGGCGCTGGTAGCGCCGCACCACGACGAGGGTGCCCACGTTCGTGAGCACGCCCAGGACGTTCGGAATGATCAGGTAGGCGTCCCCGGTCGAGATGCCGTACGCGCACCAGGCGATAGCGCCGATGGCGATGACGACGAGGAACGCCTTCGACACATCGTCGGCCTGCTCTCTCTGAAGGATGCGCCGCACCTGAAACAGCGGCGCGAGCGACATGAGCACACCCATGAAGGAAGCGAGCGGGCCGAAGATGTCTGCGGCATCCATCAGCGGGCGCAGTCGATGCAGAGTGCGCTCTCGGGCACGGCCTCGAGGCGAGCGGGGGCGATCGGCCCGCCGCAGCTGTCGCAGCGGCCGTAGCTCCCGTCCTCGAGCTTCGCGAGCGCCCGCTCCAGCTTCTCCTCGGTCACGAGCAGGCTGTTGCCGACGCCGATGTCGTTGCGACGGCTGATCGCCTCGTTGGTGCCGTCGCCGATCCGCTTCCCGAAGCTGATCCCGGCGCCGGCCTCGGGCGCCTTGGCGAACTCGGCTATGCGAGAGCGAATCTCGTCCAGCCGAGCGCTGAGCCGCTCCTCGATGTCGGTGTGCGCCTGTGCCACCCGACCGAGGTTAGTCAGCGGCAGCGCCGGCGGAGGTCGCGTCGCAGCACGGGGGCCAGTCGCTCGAGCAGTACCGCCCGGGCCGCTACGGAGGCTACGAGGCCGCGGTTCCAGTCCTCGCCGTAGGGCGCCGGCCAGGGTTCGCGCGGATGGAGCGCCGCGGCGAGGTGGCGCCGCTCCCAGCGGGCCGCGGCGCGGCCGCCGTAGCCGAGGATGTTCGCCTGCAGGTCGATCACCGCGAAGGCGAACGGGGGACGGCCCTCCACGAGCGTGTCGTCAAAGGGGCGCCGGATCGCCCCGCCGGGGCCGTAGCTGGCGGTGAGGCGCCGGTAGATGCCGGCGTGGTTCAGGAGCGCGTGGCACGCGGGCGGCCGGCCCGTGAGCGCCGCCATCAGGAGCTGGAAGCCGGTCTCGCCCAGCACGGCCGCCGCATAGTCGGGGTGCTCGCGGACGCCGTGGTTCGTGATCGTGAAGTCGGCGTTCACGTTCGAGCCGCCCTGGAGCAGGTGCGCGTAGCGGCCCCGGGTGTCCTGCGGCCTGGCGAGCGCCGCGACCACGAAGGCGCGCTCCTTGCGGAGCCAGGCGCGCCGGTGGTCGTCGCGGGGCATCAGCGCGGCCGCTACGGCGAGGAGCATGCCGCGCCACGCGTCCTCCTCGGCCTTGGTGTCGCCGGGGGTCAGGATCACGCCGTCGAGGCGGAAAAAGGGCACGTCGTGGGCGAGGAGAAGCTCCGCCTCGGCCCTCACCGCGCGCCGTACGCGGAGCCGCGTGCCTGGCTTGGTCCGGTCGCCGAGCACGAGCGCCGCCAGGCCGAGCTCGGCAGCCCAGTACGGGCTCTGCCACTGGCCGCCCCAGCGCGGGTGGGCCCGGGCGAGCCGGTCGACGACAGCGGCGGCCACGCGCCGCTTGTCGCCCAGCGCGAGTGCCACGGCGTGGCTCGCGGCGGTCCGGACGTCGACCTCGCCCGTGCCCGCTGCGCCGGTCGCCCAGCGTGGGTACCAGTCGGCGGTCGCGTAGCGGTTCGACGTCGCGAGCAGGTGGCCGAAGGACTGGGCGGCCGCCCCAGCCGGCATGGCCAGGGCGCCGAGCGTCACGAGGAGCGCGACGAGGAGGCACGCCCGGAAGGATTCGAACCTTCGACCTCTGCCTCCGGAGGGCAGCGCTCTATCCACTGAGCTACGGGCGCGCGCGATGGTTGAGTGTAGTGCCGGGATGTTGATCGCCGTCATATCCGACACCCACCTCCCGCGGGGTGCGCGCCGCCTCCCAGAGGCATGCGTCGAGCGGATCGGGAACGCCGACCTGCTCCTCCACGCGGGCGACTTCTCGACGCTTCCGGTGCTCCGCGAGCTGGAGGCGATCGGCCCGCCGGTGATCGGGGTCCACGGCAACGTGGACAGCGCGGAGCTGCGCCGGCTGCTGCCCGCGGAGCGCATCGTCGAGGCGGAGGGGGCGCGGATCGCGATCGTGCACGACGCCGGCCAGACGAGCGGCCGGCTCGAGCGGATGCGGCGCCGGTTCGGCGACCGCGCGGATCTCGTCGTCTTCGGTCACTCGCACATGCCGCTCCACGAACGGGCGCCGGACGGCTTCCAGATCCTGAACCCGGGGAGCCCGACGGAGCGCCGCCGCGCGCCGTCGCACACGATGGGCCTGGTCCGTGTGGAGCGCGGCTCAGCCAGGTGTGAGCTCGTACAGCTTTGATACCGTATACGGCATCATGATGCCGGGACAACTGATCAAGAGCACCCGCGAGCGTCGCGGGCTCAGCCAGCGGCAGCTCGCCCACCGTGCCGGCACGAGCCAGAGCGCAATTGCCCGGGTGGAGAGCGGCAAGGAGGAGGTCACCTGGTCGCGGCTGGAGCTCCTGCTGCTTGCGATGGGGGAGCAGCCGGTTCTCGAGAGCACCCCGCTCGCTGGGCGCTACGACGCATGGGACGTGCTCGAACAGCGGCGCCTTCCTCCCGCGACTCGCCTGGCGAACGGTCTGGCGTTCAACAAGCTCGGCGCCGACCTGGCCGCGGCAGGCCGCGCGGCGCGCAGCGGTGCCTGACGTCCTCGACGCCCGGAGGATCTTCCATGAGCTCGCAGAGCACGAGGTGGATTACGTGGTGGTGGGCGGGATCGCCGTGCAGACGCACGGCTTCCTGCGCGCAACCGTTGACCTGGACATCATCCCGCGCCCCGACCTGGCGAACCTGAGCAAGCTCGGGGAGGCGCTCGCGGAGCTTGGCGCCAGGATGTTCCGAACCGCCAATCCGGTCAATGTCAGCGATCCTCACCTCCTTCAGCGAGCCGGCCTTGTCCCCCTGATGACGGACCATGGGCGTCTCGACGTGCTGAACATCGGCTCTACAGCCGGCGCTCCGAGGAGCTACGCGGAGCTCCGCGACCGTGCGCTGGAGATCGAGCTCGACGGTATCGCGCTGGTGGTCGCAGGGCTCGACGACCTCATCAGGATGAAGCGCGCGGCGGGCCGCGATCAGGACAAGGCGGACATCCGCGCACTCACCGCATCCGACGAAGAGCTCGCGCGCGAGGCCCGCGAGTCAACATAGGCGCCCATGGACCTAGACGTCCTCTTCCTCGGAACCGCCGGTTCCTCGCCCAGCCCGCGGCGCGGGCTGTCCGCCACGCTCGTGCGGCGCGGCGGCGATCGCCTGCTGTTCGACTGCGGGGAGGGGACCCAGCGCCAGCTCATGCGGTCGGTGGGCCTCGTGGAGCTCGAGGAGCTCTTCCTCACGCACTTCCACGCCGACCACGTGCTCGGCCTCCCGGGGATGCTGAAGACCTTCGCGCTGCGCCAGCGCGAGCGTGAGCTCGTGGTCTACGGGCCGCGCGGCCTGCGCCGGCTCTACGGCCTGCTCGAGCCCGTGATCGGCAGGCTCAGCTTCCGGGTGGAGCTCGTGGAGCTCGCCCCGAACGACGAGCTCGACCGCGAGGGGTACCGCATCGCCGCCTTCGAGGTCGACCACGGCGGGCCCGCGCTCGGCTACGCCCTGGTCGAGGATCCGCGGCCGGGGCAGTTCGATCCGGACCTGGCGCGCGAGCTGGGTGTGCGGCCCGGCCCCGACTTCGGACGCCTCCAGCGCGGCGAGGAGGTGAACGGCGTGCGGCCCGAGCAGGTGATGGGCGAGACGCGGCGCGGCCGCAAGGTGGTGCTGACCGGCGACACCGCGCCGTGCGATATGACGCGGCTCGTGGCGTGGGAGGCCGACCTGCTCGTGCACGAGGCGACGTTCATGGAGGAGGACGCCGAGCGCGCGGCGGAGACGCGCCACTCGACGGCCGCCCAGGCCGCGGAGCTGGCGGCCGCCGCGAGCGTGCGGATGCTCGCGCTCACCCACATCTCGCCGCGCTACCCAGGCGGGCAGGTGCGCGACGAGGCGCGAGCGCTGTTCGAGAACGTGATCGTGCCGCGTGACTTCGACCGCGTGGAGATCCCGTTCCCCGAGCGCGGCGAGCCGCTCCACGTGAGGGGAGTCAGGGGTTCAGCGGAGGAGTGCGATGAAGCTTCCGCGCGATCCGGCTGACGTACGCCGAGGGGAAGCGCTCGCGCTGGCCGTGGAGCCTCAGCTCGTCGCCGCACGCCGGGCAGCGCTCGGGAGCCTGTCGCCCGGACGCGCGGCGCCCGAAAGCGCGCAGGAACGCGCATTGCTGACAGACCGCGTAGACGGGCGCCTCCATACGGAGGGCTTGTCCGAGCCAGGTGGAGGCTAAACGTCGGGGGCGCTCAGTAGGAGTCGCCGAGGCGAACGAGCTGCGGCGGCCCGCAGTCCTCGAGGTCCTGGAGCACTCGCTCGGCAAGCTCGGGATCCCAGCGCTCCGCGCCCACGAGCTGTCCCGCGAGGTCGCTGACCCGTGCGAGCGCGTCGCGCGCGTCGTCGTCGAGCGCGATGTCCTCGCAGAAGAACAGCGCGTCGCCCGCGTCGCGCAGGATCTGCTGTTCGGCAGCGTCGAGCGCGGCGTCCCCGCCTGTGGAGACGACCGTCATGAGCCTGCCGTATGCCTTCGAGCGCTCCGGAGTCACTTCATTCCACAGTAGCGGTGTTGGCTGTGGGTGTCACCCGTGATGGCGTCCGACCACTGGTGCTAGGCTCGCCGCGCATCCTTTAACCCGGTCCCGTGAGGCCAGGAAGGGGCAGTAACGTGAGTGAGAAGACGGTCCTGGACCGCGAAGACGTGCGGCGCACGCTGGTGCGCATCGCACACGAGATCGTCGAGAACACGGGTGGCGAGGGTGTCGCCGTGGTGGGGATCCACAGACGCGGCGCCGTGCTCGGCGCGCGGCTGCGCGACCTGGTGGCCGAGCTCGTCGGCGAGCCGATCCCGCTGGGCGACATCGACATCAGCTTCTACCGCGACGACGTGGGCATCCGCGGCGCGGACTACCAGCCGGTGGTCCACTCGACCCACATCGACTTCCCCGTCGAGGACACGACCGTCGTGCTGGTCGACGACGTGCTCTACACCGGCAGGACCGTGCGCGCCGCGATCGACGCCCTGTTCGACTACGGGCGCCCGCGCCGGGTCCAGCTCGCCGTGCTGGCCGACCGCGGCCACCGGGAGCTGCCGATCCGGCCGGACTACGTAGGGAAGAACCTGCCCACCGCGCGCGGCGAGCGCGTGAACGTGCGGGTCGAGGAGATCGACGGTATGGACGAGGTCGCAATCGACGCGGCCGCCCACATGGAGGAGACGCTGTGATGCACCCGCACCTGCTGTCGGTCGATGACCTGTCGCGCGACGACATCGAGCGGATCCTGGGCCGCGCCGAGAGCTTCGCGGAGGTCTCCGGCCGCGAGATCAAGAAGGTGCCGACGCTGCGCGGGCGCACCGTGATCAACCTCTTCTACGAGGCCTCCACGCGCACGCAGTCGAGCTTCGAGCTCGCCGCCAAGCGGCTGAGCGCCGACCTGATCACGCTGAAGGCGGTCGGCTCGGCCGTCGATAAGGGCGAGTCGCTGAAGGACACAATCCAGACGCTGTCCGCATACGACCCGGCGGCGATCATCATCCGCTCGCCGAATGCGGGCGCGGCGGGCCTCGTGGCGCGCTGGACCTCCGCGGCGGTGATCAACGCCGGCGACGGCAAGCACGAGCACCCGACCCAGGCGCTGCTCGACCTGTACACGCTGAAGCGGCGGGTCGGCGCGCTGGAGGGGCTCAGGGTGTGGATCGTGGGCGATGTCCTCCACAGCCGCGTGGCGCGCTCGAACATCCTCGCCTTCACGCGGATGGGCTGCGACGTCACCGTCTGTGGGCCGCCCACACTGATCCCGCGCGGGATCGAGGCGCTCGGCTGCGGGGTGCGCTACACGCTCGACGAGCTCGGCAGCGCCGACGTCGTCTACGCCCTGCGCATGCAGCGCGAGCGCATGAGCGGCTCGTTCGTCCCGTCGCTCCGCGAGTACGCCGCCCGCTACCAGATCGACGGGCGCCGGCTCGGGCCGACCCAGCTCCTCATGCACCCGGGCCCGGTCAACCGCGGGGTCGAGCTCGCCGCCGAGGTGATCGACTCGCCGCAGGCGCTGATCACCGAGCAGGTCGAGTCAGGCGTGGTTGTGAGGATGGCGGTGCTGTACGAGCTGCTCGCGGGTCGCGGCGCGCCCACCGCGGTGCACGCGGGCGCCGAGACGGAGCCACAGCCCGCATGAGCGCCGCACCTGCCCCAGAGAGCGGCATCGGGCCGCGCGGCGCCGTGCAGCTCGACTGCGCGGGCGCCCCGCCCGCGACGGTGCTGGTGCGCGGGGCGCGCCTGCTCGATCCGCGCTCCGGCCTGAACGGCGTCAGCGACGTGCTCGTACGCGACGGACGCATCGCCGAGATCAGCCCGACGCTCGACGCTCCGGACGGCGCCGAGGTGGTCGAGGCGGAGGGGCTCTACGCGTTCCCCGCCTTCGTCGACCCGCACGTGCACCTGAGGACGCCCGGGCGCGAGGACGAGGAGGACATCGACTCGGGTACGCGCGCCGCCGCCGCCGGCGGCTTCTGCGCGATCCTCGCCCAGCCGAACACGGAGCCGGTCGTGGATTCCGCGCCCGTGCTCAGCTCGCTGCGCGAGCGCGCCCGCGCCGAGGCGCGCATCCCGACGGGCTTCATGGCCGCGATCACCGTCGGGCAGCAGGGCGAGCGCCTGACCGAGATGGCCGAGCTCGCCGATTGCGGCGCGGCCGGCTTCACGGACGACGGGCTGCCCGTGCGCTCGGCCGGTGTGATGAGGCAGGCGCTCCAGTATCAGCGGCTCTCGGGCCGCGTGCTCGCGCTACACGAGGAGGACCCGTCGCTCTCGGGGGACGGCGTGATGCACGAGGGCGAGGTCTCGGCCCTCCTCGGCGTGGCGGGGATCCCGTCGATCTCGGAGTCGTCGATGGTCGCGCGCGACTGCGCGCTCGCGCTCTACGAGGACGGCCGCATCCACGTGCAGCACGTCTCGGCGCTTGAGACGGTGGCCGCCATCGAGAGCGCGAAGGCGGCGGGCTGCCAGGTGACCTGCGAGGCAACTCCGCACCACCTGCTGCTGACCGACGAGGCGGTGCGGACGCTCGACTCGAACATGAAGATGAACCCGCCGCTCCGCTCGGACGCGGACCGCCGCGTGCTGCTCGAAGCGCTCCGCTCGGGAGTGATCGACTGCGTCGCCACCGATCACGCCCCTCACGCGCGCGAGGAGAAGGAGCAGCCGTTCGAGCTCGCCCCGATGGGCGTGACCGGGCTCGAGACCGCCTTCGCCGCGCTCCACACCGGCCTGGTTCTGCCCGGCGTGTTCGACCTGTCGGTGCTCGTGGAGCGCATGACAGCGGGCGGCGAGCCGTTCGGCCTGCCGGTACCGGTCATCCGGCCCGGCGCACCTGCAAACCTCTGCCTGGTGGACCTCGAGGCGGAATGGGACGTGGGTGAGGCGGGCTACGAGAGCCGCTCGTCCAACTGCGCCTTCGCGGGCAAGCGCCTGACGGGCAGGGTGCGCATGACCATCGCCGATGGATCGGTGGCCTACCGCGAGCGGAGCTTCGCGCTCGGCGCCGTCGTATGAGCGCCGCGTACCTGCTGCTGGAGGACGGGAGCCGCTTCGACGGCGAGTCCGTGGCCACCGCCGCGACCGGGACCGGCGAGGTGGTCTTCAACACCGCGATGTCGGGCTACCAGGAGGCCGTCACCGACCCGAGCTACGCGGGGCAGATCATCGTGTTCACCTACCCGCTGATCGGCAACTACGGCGTGTCGCAGGGGGCGATGGAGTCGGACCGCATCCACGCGCGCGCCGTGATCATGCGCGAGGGCGTGGACCGCGAGGACGCGGCTCACGCCGAGGGCGGCTGGCTCACCTGGCTGGCGGACTGCGGCGTCCCGGCGCTGTCCGGGGTTGACACGCGCGCGCTCGTCCGGCACATCCGCGACAAGGGCGCGATGCGCGGCGGGGTGTTCGCGGCCGACGTGCCGGAGTCCGAGGCGCGCGAGCGCGTCATGGCCGAGCCGTCGATGACGGGTGCGGACTACGCGCGCGAGGTGACCCCGGCCGAGCCGGTGATCCTCGAGGGCGACGGCCCGCGCGTGATCGCGATCGACACGGGCATCAAGGACTCCATCGTGCGCAACCTGCGCGAGCGAGGCGTCCACATCGAGCTCCACCCCTGCGACGTGACGGCCGACGAGCTGCTCGCGCGCAAGCCCGATGCGGTCTTCCTGGCGAACGGGCCCGGCGATCCGGCGGCGCTCGACTACATCGTCGAGAACGTGCGCGCCGTGGTCGGCAAGGTGCCCGTCTGGGGGATCTGCCTCGGCCACCAGCTGCTCTGCCGAGCCGTGGGGCTCGACACCTTCAAGCTCCCGTTCGGCCACCGCGGCGCCAACCATCCGGTGAAGGACCTCGAGACAGGCAAGATCGAGATCACCTCCCAGAACCACGGCTTCGCGGTGCTCGGACCGGGCGGGCAGCGGACGATCGACACCGACGAGCCGGTGCGCTGGGACACCGACTTCGGGGTGGCCGAGCTGCAGCAGCTGAATCTCTACGACCGCACGGTGGAGGGGCTCGTGCTGCGAGACGTCCCGGCGTCGACGGTCCAATATCACCCGGAAGCTGGGCCGGGGCCGCACGACGCACTGCATCTGTTCGATCGGTTCCTGGAGCGACTCGTTGCCGCGTAGGGACGACATCAAGCGCATCCTCATCCTCGGGTCGGGCCCGATCGTGATCGGGCAGGCGGCCGAGTTCGACTACTCGGGCGCGCAGGCGTGCAAGGTGCTGCTCGAGGAGGGCTACGAGGTCATTCTCGTCAACTCGAACCCGGCCACGATCATGACCGACCCGGAGTTCGCGACCCGCACCTACATCGAGCCGCTCACGCCGGCGTCGGTGGCCAAGGTGATCGAGCGCGAGCAGCCGGACGCGCTGCTGCCGACGCTCGGCGGCGGCACCGCGCTGGACCTCGCGCGCGAGCTGTCCGAGAACGGCACGCTGGGCAAGCACCGCGTGGAGCTGATCGGCGCCGACTACGACGCGATCCGGCGTGCCGAGGACCGCGAGCTGTTCCGAGCGACCATGGAGCGCGCCGGGCTGCGCGTGCCGCGGAGCGCCGCCGTGAAGTCGATGCGCGAGGCCGATCGGGCGCTGCCCGAGGTGGGCCTGCCCGCGATCGTCCGGCCGGGCTTCACCATGGGCGGCCATGGCGGCGGCATCGCCTGGAACGAGGCGGAGTACAGGCAGGTGGTGGCCGAGGGCCTCGCAGCCAGCCCGATCGGGCAGGTGCTCGTGGAGGAGTCCGTGATCGGCTGGGGCGAGTTCGAGCTCGAGGTGATGCGCGACCGCAACGACAACGTCGTGATCGTCTGCTCGATCGAGAACATCGACCCCATGGGAGTGCACACGGGGGACAGCGTGACCGTGGCCCCGCAGCAGACGCTCTCGGACGCGCTCTACCAGCAGCTGCGCGACCAGGCGCTCACGGTGATCCGCGCGGTCGGGGTGGAGACGGGCGGCTCGAACATCCAGTTCGCGGTCAATCCGGAGACCGAGGAGATCGTCGTCATCGAGATGAACCCGCGCGTGTCGCGCTCCTCGGCGCTCGCGTCGAAGGCCACCGGGTTCCCGATCGCGAAGATCGCGGCGCGGCTGGCGGTGGGCTACGCGCTCGAGGAGATCGACAACGACATCACGCGCAAGACGCCGGCCAGCTTCGAGCCCACGATCGACTACGTGGTGGTGAAGTGGCCGCGCTTCGCCTTCGAGAAGTTCCCCGGCGCGGACGGGCAGCTCCACACCTCGATGCAGTCGGTGGGCGAGGCGATGGCGATCGGGCGCACGTTCAAGCAGGCGTTCGCGAAGGCCATGCGCTCGCGCGAGCTCGACGTGACGCCGTCTGGCTTCGAAGGTGACCTGCTCAAGCGACTCGAGAGCCCGTCGGCCGACCGCTACGAGCTGCTGTTCGAGGCGATCGGGCGCGGCCACACCGAGCAGGAGCTCTGCGAGCGGACCGGGATCGACCCCTGGTTCATGGCGGAGATGGCGCCGCTCGCGCGCGGGGAGGATCCCGAGGAGGGGCTCGAGCGGAGCTACAAGTCGGTCGACACCTGCGCCGCCGAGTTCGAGGCCGAGACGCCCTACTACTACTCGGGCTGGGAGCGCCGGGCCACCCACGAGGTGCGCCGCGGCGACCGCCCGAGCGTCGTGATCCTGGGCTCGGGGCCCAACCGGATCGGGCAGGGGATCGAGTTCGACTACTGCTGCGTGCACGCCGCGATGACCGTGCGCGAGTCGGGCCGCGACGCGGTGATGATCAACTGCAACCCGGAGACGGTCTCGACCGACTACGACACCTCGGACCGGCTCTACTTCGAGCCGCTGACGCTCGAGGACGTGCTCGGCGTGATCGAGATCGAGCAACCCGAGGGCGTGATCGTGCAGTTCGGGGGCCAGACGCCGCTGAAGCTCGCCGCCGGGCTGGCCGGCGCGGGCGTCCCGCTGCTGGGCACGCCGGTCGAGTCGATCCACCGCGCCGAGGACCGCCCGAGCTTCGGCGCGCTGCTCGACGAGCTGGGGCTGCGCGGGCCGCCCTACGCCACCGCCGAGTCCCACGAGGAGGCGCTCGAGGTGGCCAACGGCGTGGGCTATCCGCTGCTCGTGCGCCCGTCCTACGTGCTGGGCGGCCGCGCCATGGAGATCTGTTACTCGCGGGAGCAGCTTCAGGACTACCTCAGGCGCACCAACGGCGGCGCCGGGCGGACGATCTTCCTCGACCGCTTTCTCGAGAACGCGATCGAGATCGACGTGGACGCGCTCTGCGACGGCGAGGACGTGGAGATCGGGGCGATCATGCAGCACGTCGAGGAGGCGGGCGTCCACTCCGGCGACTCCGCCTGCGTGATCCCGGCGATGTCGCTCGGGCCGGAGATGCTCCGCCAGGTGGAGGAGGCGAGCCGGGCGATCGCGCTCGGGCTCGGCGTCATCGGCCTCATCAACATCCAGTTCGCCGTGCACGGGGACAGCGAGGAGCTGTACGTGATCGAGGCGAACCCGCGCGCCTCGCGGACGGTGCCGTTCGTGTCGAAGGCGATCGGCGTGTCGCTCGCGAAGGTCGCCTGCCGGCTGATGCTCGGCGAGCGCCTGCGCGACATGGAGCTGGAGATCCCGCGCCAGCCGCGCCACGTCTCTGTCAAGGAGGCCGTGCTGCCGTTCGCGCGCTTCCCGCGCGCCGACGCGCTGCTAGGCCCCGAGATGAAGTCGACCGGAGAGGTGATGGGCGTGGCCTCGGACTACCCGGCGGCGTTCGGAAAGGCGCAGGCCGCGGCGGGCACGGAGCTGCCGGCCTCCGGGACGGTGTTCATCTCGGTCACCGACGGCGACAAGTCGGCCGCCACCCAGATCGCCGCGGGCTTCCACGACATGGGCTTCCGCGTGGTGGCCACGGGCGGCACGGCCACCGCGATCAGGCGGATGGGCGTGCCGGTGGAGCGCATCCTGAAGCTCTCCGAGGGCTCGCCGAACGTCGTCGAGCGGATCGAGGCCGGCGAGGTGGACCTCGTGATCAACACGCCCACCGGCTCCGGAGCGCGCGCCGACGGCTACGAGATCCGGCGCGCGGCGGTGGGGCGGGGGATCCCCTGCATCACCACGATGTCCGGCGCGAGCGCGGCGCAGCGCGCCATCCGCTCGGGCCGCGCGGGCGAGGCGTCCGTGATCTCGCTCCAGGAGCTGCACGGCATCGGCCTGGCGCCGCTGCCCGACCCGACCGCGGACGAGCCGGCCGCCGCCGAGGCGGAGCAATCGGCTTGAGCGAGCCGCGCACGCTGGCCCCGCCCGAGCGGCGCGTCGCGCAGGTCTCGGGTGTCGAGCGGCTCGGCGCGTACGACCTGATCACGGCCGTCGACCCCACGGGTCCGACCGAGCCCTGTCCCGGCCAGTTCTACATGCTCGCCGCGGACGACGCGTGGGGTGGGGGCGAGGACGAGCGCCCGTACCTGCCGCGCGCCTTCTCGTACGCGCGCGCGCGTGTGGAGCCCGACGGCGTGGCGCTCAGCTTCCTGCTCGAGGCGATCGGCCCCGGCACCGAGCGGCTGGCGCTGCTGGCCCCGGACGAGGGCCTCGCGCTGGTCGGTCCGCTCGGCGTGGGCTTCCGCCCGGCGGTGGACGGAACCCGCCCGCTGCTCGTGGGCGGCGGGATCGGCGTGGCGCCGCTCCTCTGCTGGCACGAGGAGCTACCCGACGCGGCCGTCCTGCTCGGCTTCCGCGGCGCCTCCCACGCGCAGGCCGCCGCGCTGTTCGCGGGCGAGCCGCAGGTGGTCACGGACGACGGATCGGTCGGGCGCCAGGCGCTCGTGACGGAGCTGCTCGCGGCCGAGCTCGACGCGGACCCGGCCGTGACCGTCTACGCCTGCGGGCCGCCCGCGATGCTCGAGGCGGTGCGCGCGCTGTGCGCGGAGCGCGACGTGCCCGCCCAGCTCGCGATGGAGTCCGGCATGGCCTGCGGCTTCGGCGCCTGCTTCGGCTGCGTCGTGCCCACCCGCGACGGCTACGTGCGGCTCTGCGTGGACGGCCCGGTGCTCGATTCCTCCGTCCTGGAGACCGCGGCGTGATCGAGCTCTGCGGAGTCTCGCTGCGCGGGCCGGTGCTGAACGGGTCCGGCACCTTCGACGCGATCGCGGCCAGGCGCGCGTTCGGCGATGCCCTGCTCGAGCGCTTCCCGTTCGACGCGTTCGTGTCGAAGACGATTACGGTCGAGCCGCGTCAGGGCAACCCGCCGCCGCGGCTCTGGGAGACGGCGGGCGGCCTGATCAACTCGATCGGGCTGCCGAACAAGGGCCTCCGTGGCTTCATCGACTCGGACCTTCCTCAGCTCGCCGAGCTGCCCGTGCCGCTGATCGTCTCGGTGATGGGCTTCAGCGGCGACGAGCTGGCGGCGCTCGTGGCAGCGGTCGGAGAGCGGGACGAGGTCTCGATGCTGGAGCTCAACGTGTCCTGCCCCAACGTCGAGACCGGCCTCGTGATGGGCGCCGAGCCGGCCGAGACCGCGCGTGTCGTCGAGCAGGTGCGCCCGCTGAGCGCCAAGCCGCTGATCGTGAAGCTCACTCCGAACGCCACCGAGCCCGCGGCGGTGGCCGTGGCAGCCCAGGACGCGGGCGCGGACGCCGTCTCGCTCGTGAACACGGTGAAGGGCATGGCGATTCACCCCGAGACCGGCGAGCCCTGGCTGGGCGGCCGGACCGGGGGAGTGTCGGGTGCGGCCATCAGAGCCGTGGCTCTCGAGCAGGTCGCGGCCGTCGCGGCGAGGGTCGAGATAGCCGTTATCGGCATGGGCGGCATCGCGAGCGGCCGTCACGCGGCCGATTTCATCGCCGCGGGCGCTTCGGCGGTCGCAATTGGCACCGAGAGCTTCCGCGACCCCGCCGCCGGCCTTCGGGTGGCCACCGAGCTCGCCGAACTGTCCCTTACGCGCGCGCCTCGATCCCCAGCCTCGACAACCGTCTGAGCCCGTTTGGGGGACAGAGGCGGGTCGTTTCTCCGCAAGTAGCGGGAACTTTCGGCACCATAGCGAGGACGACACCAATTTGCTCAATTAAAACCCCTGCAAACCCGCCGAAAAACGCTCAAGGACCCCCAACTAGCCTCAAGCTGAGGTCGAGGTCTAGCTGAATTCGCGTATTTTTTGCGGGTTCCCCCTCGACGCCAGCCGACCAGCGTGTACTATCGCCGCCCATGCCGGCCGCCCCCCAATCGCCCGCCAAGAGCCAGTCGGCGGGCCTCGCTCCGGAGCGTTCCCTCACCCAGCGCATGGACGCTCTCCAGCGCGCCAACGAGATCCGAACGCGGCGCGCAAAGCTGAAGCGGGACCTCAAGGGGGGGCGCGCTCAGATCCACGGATTGCTGCTCGATCCGCCCGAATACGTGCTCACCGCGAAGGTCTTCGATCTGCTCCTCGCGGTGCCGAAATACGGGCGAGTGAAGGTGAATCGGATCCTCACGCACTGCCGGATCTCGCCGAGCAAGACCATCGGCGGGCTGTCCGAGCGGCAGCGCAACGAGCTCGTCTCGTACCTGCGGCGATAGCCCCGATCCTCGTCATCACAGGCCCCTCGGGCGTCGGCAAGGGGACGCTCATAAAACGGCTCCTGGAGCGGGTTTCCGGGCTTCAGCTGGCCGTCTCGGCGACCACTCGCGACCCGCGTCCGGGCGAGGTGAACGGGGTCGACTATCACTTCCTCAGCCAGGACGATTTCGACCGTCGCGTCGCCGCCGGCGAGTTCGTGGAGCACGCCGTCTACGCGGGCAACAGCTACGGCACGCTCCGCAGCGAGCTCGAGCGCCCGGCACGCGGGATCGTGCTCGAGATCGACGTTCAGGGAGCGCGCCAGCTGCGTGAGACGCTGCCGGAGGCCACGCGCATCTTCGTCGAGCCGCCGTCGTTCGATGCGCTCGTCGAGCGGCTCACCGAGCGCGGCTCCGATTCGCCGGAGCAGATCGAGCGACGGCTTGCCGCGGCGCGCGAGGAGCTGGCGGCGCGCGACGAGTTCCAGCACCACATCGTGAACGACGATCTGGAACGTGCGGTGGAGGAGCTCAGCGAGCTGGCCGCTAGGATGTGTCCCCCTTGATTAAGCCACGTCTAGACAAGCTGCTCGAGCGAGTCGACTCCCACTACGCGGTGGTCCTCGTGTCCGCCAAGCGAGCGCGGCAGATCAACTCGTACTACCACAACCTCGGCGAGGGAACCTTCGACGAGTACCCGCCTCCGATGGTGGAGACCGGCTCGAAGAACTACCTGAAGATCGCCCTCGAGGAGATCGCCGCCGGGAAGATCAAGTACCGCTACCGCTAGGAGGCGTACTTGGCTCGGATCCTGCTCGGTGTAAGCGGCGGGATCGCCGCATACAAGGCAGTTGAGCTGGTCCGGCTCGCGACCGCCGCGGGCCACTCGGTCCGCGTGATCCAGACCCCCGCGAGCCTGAACTTCGTCGGGCGCGCGACCTTCGAGGGAGTCACCGGCGCGCCGGTGCTCGTCGAGGAGTTCGAGCCCGACCCGGCGCGCGGGGCGTTCCCGGGCGACGAGGCATCCGACCACAGCCCGATCTCGCACCTCGAGCTGGTGGGCCGGGCGGACGTGGTGGTGGTTGCGCCCGCCTCCGCGAACACGCTGGCGAAGCTGGCAGCCGGGCTGGCGGACAACCTGCTCACCACCGCCGCGCTCGCCAACACCGCGCCGCTCGTGCTCGCGCCGGCGATGAACAGCCGCATGTACGAGCACCCGGCGACCACGGCGAACCTCGAGCTGCTGCGCTCGCGCGGCGCGCGTGTGGTGGATCCCGGCAGCGGCCGGCTGGCGTCGCGGGGCGAGTGGGGAGTGGGCCGGCTCGCGGAGCCGCCCGAGATCCTGGCGGCGATCGAAGCCGCCCTCGCCGGGAGCGACACCGCCGGCGCGGGGAGCGACACCACGGGCGCGGCCCGCGGCTACGCCCCGCGCTCGCTCGACGGGCTGCGCGTGCTCGTCACAGCCGGCGGCACGCGCGAGCCGATCGACTCCGTGCGCTTCATCGGCAACCGCTCGTCGGGCCGCATGGGACTTGCGCTCGCCGAGGAGGCCGCGCTGCGCGGGGCGGACGTGACGCTCGTGGCGGCCAACGTGACGCTTCCGCGCCCTGCGGGAGTCCACGAGGTGACGGTCGAGACCACGGCCGAGCTGGAGGCCGCCGTGCGCGAGCGCTTCCCGGACGCGGACGTGCTGATCATGGCCGCGGCGCCCGCCGACTTCCGCCCGTCGGCGCCCGCCGGTGACAAGATCGCCCGCGAGGGGCGCGACTCGCTGACGCTCGAGCTGTCGCCGACAGCGGACATCGTGGCGGGCGTGGCCGCCGGACGCCGCGCCGACCAGACCGTGGTGGGCTTCGCCGCCGAGCACGGCGACGGGGCGGTCGAGCGCGGCCGGGCGAAGCTCGCTCGCAAGGGGCTCGACGCAGTGGTCGTGAACGACATCTCGCGGGCCGACATCGGCTTCGACAGCCCCGAGAACGAGGTGACGATCGTGCTGGCCGACGGTGAGCGGGAGGTCGGCCGGCGCCCCAAACGGGAGGTCGCCGCGGCGGTCCTGGACGAGGTCGAGCGGCTCAGAATGCCCGGTGCGGCGCCGACTACCGTAGAACGAGAGACATGAGTGGCGAGAACGCGTACGAACTCTTCAAGAAGGGCAGCGAGCTCCTAGAGCAGGGCGACTTCATGGCGGCCTCGGTGCCGCTCGAGCGCGCGCGTTCGCTGGAGCCCGACAAGGGCTCGATCCGCGAGGCGCTCGGGCGTGCCTACTTCCGCTCCGCGCGCTTCGAAGCGGCCGCCGAGGAGTTCGCCGCGCTGGTCGAGCGCTACCCCGTGAACGACTACGGGCACTTCTGTCTCGGCCGCTCACTCGAGAAGACCGGCCGCCGCGCCGAGGCCCGCCGCCACGCAGCGCTCGCGGCGAACATGCGGCCCGACCGGAAGGACTACCAGGCCTTCGCGGACCGGCTGCAGACGGCGTAGCCTCACCGCTCCAGCACGAGCAGGAACTCCGTCTCCCTGGGTCCTGGACTGACCGTCGCGATCCCGCTCACGCTCGCGTAGTCGCCGGTGCCGCCCGTTATGGCCAGGTCGTCCGCCCCTCTCGTGCCGACGGCGCCGAGGGCCATGACGCTGCCGCGGCGGAGCTTGAAGGTGACCGAGCCCTGCGCGGTCGTGCGGCTCGTCTGGACGAACACGGCCTCGGCGCGTCCGGCACGGGCCCCCGAGGTCGTGCGCACGGGGCCGCTGATGGTGAACATGTCCCCGGGGCTCTCACGCCTGCGCGGCGGCGCGTCCACGAACTTGCTGCGCGTCTCCTTGCCGCGCTGGACCAGCTCGAGCGTCTCCGGCGTGGTCTGCGCGCCGCCGCTCGCGGCCACCGCGCCGGTCGCGGCGAGCGCTGTTGCGGACGCCGCGACGATCTTCATGTGCTTGGAGGTGATCATGGGCCCACTCTGCGGCCGCGGCGCGGCGGTGCGCGTCGGCCCCAGGGAGGGATCGAATCGGCCGAAGGTCGGATCGCGATTGCGACGTTCGTCGGACGCGCGAAGGACAGACCGGGGCTAGTGTCGCTCGATGCCCATCCCGCGACCCACCCGCGCGGAGCTCGCGACCGCGTTCGTGTGCGGCGTATGGGCGGTCGCCTTCCTCGCCGAAGAGGGCCCGGCTGCCGCCGGCCTCGGCGTGCTCGCCGGCCTGGGCGTGCTGCCGTATCACCGGCGTCCCGAGCTCGCCGCCCTCGCTATCGCGGCGATCTGCCTCGTCGGAGCGGCGATCGGAGTATCCGGCGAGAATCCCGGCACGCTTGCGGCGGGCCTGACGGTGAGCTTCGCCGTCGGGCGCTACGCGGGACGGCGCGGGCTGTGGGTCGTGGCAGCCCTCGCGATTGCACTCGTGGCCCCGGCAGACCCGCTGATGGTGATCGACTACGTCTTCGTAGGCCTGGTCCTCGGGGTCGCCTGGAACTGCGGCCGGCTCGTGGGGCGACGCACCGACGAGGCGAGGCGCTCGGTCGCGCTGGTGGAGGAGCTCGCCGCGGTCGACCCCGCCGAGCTCGCCGGGCAGGTGATCGCGGAGGAGCGCTCGCGGCTCGCGGGAGAGGCGCTGGCCGTGGTCCGCCGGGCGGTGGCCGCGATGGAGGACGCGGCGGAGGCTGCGGAGCGCGACGGCGGACTCGACGCTCGCGCGCTCGTCGCGGTCCAGGACGAGGGGCGCACGGCGGTCACGGACCTGCGCCGCCTGCTCGGTCTGCTTCGCACCGGTGACGCGCCCGAGCTGGCGGTTGTCGCGGCGGCGACGGGGCCCCGCGTCCGCCCGGTCTACAGGGCGGACATCCGGGTCGCGCTTGGCCTCGCCGTCCTATTCCTGCTCGAGTACGGTGTGCTGCGGGTGGGGCCCTCGCGCGCCGAGGAAATCGCTCTCACGCTGCTGCTGGTCGGTGCACTTGCGCTCCGGCGCGCGAGCCCCATGCTCGCGTGTGTGGTCGCGACGGCCCCATGGCTCCTCGCCATTGCACTCGACACCCTTCCCATCACGGGGTTCGCGTCGCTGATCGCCCTCGGCCTGCTCGCGTGGTCGGCGGCGGGGGAGGGGAGCCGGCGCTCGCTGGCCGCGCTGGCAGGATTGGCCGCCGCGACCATCGCCGTGGCGGGATCTGACGAGCCCAGGAACGTTCCGGCGCTTGCCGCCCTATTCGCGCTACCGGGCATCGCGGGCTACGTGCGCGGCGCGCGTGAGCGCGACCGCGACAGCGCGGAGGCGACGGCGGCCGACCTGATGGCTGAGCAGAACGCGGCCACCGAGCGGGCGGCCCGCGGAGAGCGGCTGAGGCTCGCGCGCGAGCTTCACGACGTGGCAAGTCACGCGGTCGGCGTGATGGTGCTCCAGGCGGGCGCGGCGCTGGCGCTCCGCGAGCGCGACCCCGACGCCGCCCTGGCGGCCGTGCGGATGCTGCGGCGTGCGGGCCGCGAGGCGATGGCCGAGCTGGACGGCTTGTTCGGGGTCCTCGACGCGGGCGCGGTCGGGCCGCCTGGGCTGGCCGCACCCGCACCCGAGGTCGCCCTGGAGCCGGCGCTCGAGGCGCTCGCCGAGCGCGTGCGGGTGGCCTCGCTCGATGTCACGCTCGACATCGCGGACGGGGTGGCGCCCCGCGGGGACGTGGCCGCTGTGATTCTGCGCGTCGTGCAGGAGGCGCTCACCAACGCGCTCCGTCACGCCCCGGGAAGCGCGGTGGTGGTGACGGTGGACGAGGCGGACGGCGGGCTCGTGGTCGAGGTGCGCGACGACGGCACCGGAGCTGAGGCGCACGAGCGCGGCTTCGGGCTGGTGGGGCTGGAGGAGCGCGTGCGCGCGCTCGGCGGCGATTTCACCGCCGGACCGGAGGGCACGGGCTTCGCGGTGAGCGCGCGCCTTCCACGGGAGGCGGCCGAGCCCAGCGGGGTCACGGCGTGATCCGCGTGGTGCTGGCGGACGACCAGGACCTGATCCGCGGGGGCCTGCGCGCGATCCTCGACGCCGAGGACGACATCGAGGTGGTGGCCGAGGTGGCGGACGGCTTCGCGGCGGCCCGGGCGGCCGCTGATAACGCGGCCGACGTCGTCCTGATGGACATCCAGATGCCCGGCACGGACGGACTGGACGGGACGGCGCGCGTGCTCCAGGCGCGGCCCGAGTCTCGCGTGCTGGTCCTGACCATGTTCGACCTCGACGAGTACGTCTTCGGAGCGCTCCGCGCCGGCGCGAGCGGCTTCCTGCTCAAGACCGCCGCGCCCGCTGATCTCGCCGATGGCGTCAGGGCTTGCCATGCGGGCGAGTTCCTGTTCGCACCGGCGGTGACCCGGCGCCTGGTGGAGAGCTACGTGCGCCGCGCACCGGCGGCCAACGGCATTCCGCCAGAGCTCTCGGAGCTGACCGAGCGCGAGATCGAGGTGCTGCGAGCCATCACGCGCGGCCTATCGAACGCCGAGATCGCCGCCGAGCTGTTCCTCAGCGAGGCAACGATCAAGACGCACGTGACGCGCATCCTTACGAAGCTGGGGGTGCGCGACCGCGTCCAGGCCGTGATAGCCGCGTACGAGTGCGGCCTGGTGACTCCGCAGGCCTAGCGGCCCGAGCGCTCCCTCACGGCGATAACGGCCTCGGTGAGGAGGCCGAGCAGGCGATCGAGGCCGCGCTGATCGGCATCACAGACGGGTAGGTCCGCATGCACCCAGATGTCCTTCGAGCGCGTGCAGCCGAAGCGCACCAGGCGGGTCTGGCGGTTCCACCAGAGGAGCATCCAGGGGTCGAGCTCGTCGGCCGCATGGAGCGCCAGCGCCTGCACGCGCACGAGACCCTCGGCGATCCGCACGCTCGCCTCGATCGGGTCGCCGCCCGCGTTCTCACCCGGGACGGTGAGGCCCCATTCGGCATGGGCGAGCCGCCGCACGCCGAGCGCCTCGACGGACGACAGATACGCATCGACCTCGTCGACGGCGGCCATTCCGGCAGAGTACGCAGGCGTGCGCGCCTTGGTGCAACGTGTCAGCGAAGCGGCCGTGTCCGTCGACGGGTCCGAGATCGCTCGCATCGGCCCTGGCCTGCTCGTTCTGCTCGGCGTGCGCCGCGGCGATGGCGAGGCCGAGGCCGATCGGCTTGCCTCGAAGCTGCTGGCACTGAGGGTGTTCGAGGACGCCGACGGGAAGATGAATCGCTCCGTGCGGGACGTGGGGGGCGCGGTGCTCTGCGTCAGCCAGTTCACGCTCTACGGCGACACCCGCAAGGGGAACCGCCCGAGCTTCGTGGACGCCGCCCCGCCGGACGAGGCGGAGCCCCTCTACGAGCGAGTGCGCGCGGCCCTCGGCGCCCGGGGCGGAGTCTTCGGCGCCAGGATGGCGGTCTCGCTGGTGAATGACGGTCCGGTCACGCTGATGCTCGAATAGGCTGGCCCCATGGCCATCGCATCGGACGCTCTCGTACGAGACAAGCTCTTCATCGGCGGTGAGTGGGTCGAGCCCGCCGGCGACGGCACCATCGAGGTCGTGAACCCGACGACCGAGGAGGTCATCGGGCGGGTTCCCGAGGGCACGGCCGAGGACGCCGACCGGGCCGTGCGCGCTGCGCGCGCCGCGTTCGATGCCTGGTCGCGGACCCCGGCCGAGGAGCGGGCGAACTACTGCGCACAGATAGGCGCGAAGCTCGCAGAGCGCGGCGACGACCTGGCCGCCCTCATCACCTCCGAGCTGGGCATGCCGATCGGCCTCTCGCAGATGATCCAGGCCGGGCTGCCCACGGTCACGTTCTCCTCGATGCCCGAGCTGGTGGCCGAGGTGACCTGGGAGGAGGAGGTCGGCAACTCGCTGATCGTGAAGGAGCCCGCCGGCGTCGTGGCGGCGATCACGCCCTGGAACTATCCGCTCCACCAGATCGCCAACAAGGTGGCGCCGGCGCTGGCGGCGGGCTGCACCGTCGTCGTGAAGCCGAGCGAGGTCGTGCCCCTCAACGCATTCGTGCTGGCCGAGGTGGTGGAGGAGGTCGGCCTGCCGAAGGGCGTCTTCAACCTCGTCACGGGCACCGGCCCGGTGGTGGGCGAGGCGATCGTCTCGCACCCCGAGACCGACATGGTCTCGTTCACCGGCTCGACGCGCGCGGGCCGGCGCGTCTCGGAGCTCGCCGCTCAGGCGCCGAAGCCGGTGTCGCTCGAGCTCGGCGGCAAGTCGCCGAACGTGATCCTCGACGACGCCGATCTGGAGGAGGCGGTCACGGACGGCGTGGCCAAGTGCTTCCTCAACTCGGGCCAGACCTGTAGCGCGCTCACCCGCATGCTCGTGCCGCGCGACAAGCTCGAGCAGGCGGAGCGGATCGCCGCGACGATCGCCGAGGAGGCCTTCACGCCGGGCGACCCGTTCGAGGACGGCAGCGCGCTCGGGCCGCTCGTGTCGGAGACACAGCGCGAGCGCGTGCGCGGCTACATCGAGAAGGGCAAGCAGGAGGGCGCCCGGCTCGTGACCGGCGGGACCGAGCCGCCGGAGGGCCTCGACACGGGCTACTTCGTGCGGCCCACCGTCTTCTCGGACGTGACGACGGAGATGACGATCGCCCAGGAGGAGATCTTCGGACCGGTGCTGGCGATCATGCCGTACGACGACGAGGAGGACGCGCTGCGGATCGCGAACGACAGCGTCTACGGCCTCGCCGGCGGCGTCTGGTCGGCCGACGAGGAGCGCGCGAAGCGGGTGGCCGCGCGCATCCGCACTGGCCAGGTCGAGATCAACGGCGGGGCCTTCAACCCGATGGCGCCGTTCGGCGGCTACAAGCAGTCCGGGCACGGCCGCGAGCTCGGCCGCTACGGCCTCGAGGAATTCCTCGTGGCCAAGTCGCTTCAGCTGTAGAGCCTCTACACTCGTACGACAACTTCAGTCGTTCGCCGCCCTCCCGGGGCGGCAACTGGAGGTGGGCCGAGAGGTCCACCTTTTTTATGAGCACATGCAGATCGAGAGCCTTCAGACAGACATCGAGCAGCGCCTCGCGACGGCCGACCCGGACGTCGAGGTCCTCGCCTGCGAGCAGCTGGGACGCGAGCGCGTGCGGCTGTTCATCGACCACCCGGACGGGGTCGATCTGGCGCTCTGCGAGCGCGTGACGAAGCAGCTGGGCGACCTGCTCGCGGAGTACGGGCTCGAGGTTTCCTCGCCCGGGCCGGAGCGCCCACTCTCGAAGCCGGACCACTTCCGCCGTTACCTCGGCCGCCGCGCGCGCCTGCGCCTGCGCGAGCCGCGCGACGGCCACAGGACCTTTACCGGGGAGCTCGTCGGCGCCAGTGACGAGGAGGTCACGGTGGCCGCCGACACCGGGGTCGTCTCGATCCCGTACTCGGAGATCAATCGCAGCAATCTGCTGCCCGAAGCGGCCGGTGGCCGCGCAGGGAACGGGATCGGAGAGCGATGACCAAGGAGATCGTCGAGGCCGTCGGAGTCCTCGAGCGCGAGAAGGGAATCTCCGCGGACCGCCTGATGGCGGCGCTGGAGGACGCGCTCCTGTCGGCCTACAAGAAGACGCCGGGAGCGGCGAAGTACGCCCGCGTCGAGGTCGACCGCTCGAGCGGCGACTTCCGCGTGTACGAGCTGCTGCTTCCGCCCGACCTCGAGGAGCAGCTGCTCGACGAGGTCGAGGAGGAGGCCGGCGAGCCGACCGTGGACCCGGAGACGGGCGAGATGGTCTATCCCGAGCCGCCTGAGATCGATCAGGAGCGGCTGATGCAGTACCGCGACCAGATCGAGGAGCGCGACGTCACCCCGCACGACTTCGGCCGCATCGCGGCGCAGACCGCCAAGCAGGTGATCCTGCAGCGCATCCGCGAGGCGGAGCGGGACATGATGTTCAACGAGTACCAGGACCGCGTGGGCGAGCTGATCACCGGGATCGTCCAGCAGTCGGACTCGCGCTACACGCTCGTGCAGCTGCGCGAGCGCGTGGAGGCGCTGCTCCCGCGCGGCGAGCAGGTGCACGGCGAGCGCTACGACCACGGGCAGCGCATCAAGGCCATCATCACCGACGTCTCGAACCAGGCGAAGGGTCCGTCGATCATCGTGTCGCGGCGCTCGCCGGAGCTGATCCGCGCGCTGTTCGAGCTCGAGGTCCCGGAGATCGCCGACGGGCTCGTCGAGATCCAGAACGTGGCTCGCGAGCCGGGCTACCGCTCGAAGATCGCGGTCGTCTCGCACGCAAGCGGGGTGGATCCCGTGGGCGCCTGTGTGGGCCCGCGCGGCTCGCGCGTGCGCATGGTCGTGTCCGAGCTGCGCGGCGAGAAGATCGACATCATCCCGTTCAACGAGGAGCCGGCGCGCTTCGTCGCGAAGGCGCTCTCGCCCGCGCGCGTACGCGAGGTGCTCGTGGACGACGAGGCCAAGCAGGCCACCGTGATCGTGCCGGACGACCAGCTCTCGCTCGCGATCGGCAAGGACGGGCTCAACGCCCGCCTGGCCGCACGGCTCACGGGCTGGCGCGTCGACATCCGCTCCGAGACCGAGTTCGCCGAGGACGAGTCGGAGATGGGCTACGCGGAGGAGGACGTCTCCGGACGCTGCGCCTGCATCCTCGCGAACGGCAAGCGCTGCCCGAACGCCTCGCTGCCCGGCTCGCGCTACTGCGGGCTGCCCGCCCACCAGGCGCTCGAGGGCACCGGCACCGACTATCTGGTGCCGCCCGAGGAGGGCGCGGAGGACGGCGAGGGTGAGGGCGATGCCGCTCCCGAGGGCGATGCCGCTGCGGCTCCGGAGGGCGATGTCGCTCCCGAGACGGCCGCGTCGGACAACGGCGACCTCCCGCTCGAGGACATCGTCGAGGCTGCCGCGGAGGGCGAGGCGGCTGCCGCGGAGGAGGAGGCGGCTCCCGCCGAGGAGCCTGCCGAAGAGGTGCCGTCGGCGACCGCCGATCAGCCGACCGACGAGGAGCCCGTGCCGGACGCCGAGCCCGTTCCAGAGGACCCGCCCGCCGAGCCCGAGGGCGAGGCGCCGGTCGATCCGGACGACCCGGAGCTCGACGAGGAGGCGGAGACGTCGTAGGCCCCGGGCGTCGCTGCGTGAGCTGCGGGCGCTCGCTTCCCAAGGGCGAGCTACTGAGGCTTGTGCGTGGCGACGACGGCCAGGTCCGAGTGGACCCGGCCGCACAGGCGGTGGGTCGCGGCGCCTACGTCTGTTCCCAGCCCGAGTGCGCCGCTAGGCTCGACAAGGGCCACCCCCTGGCACGGAGCTTCCGCGCCCCGGTGGCCGTCCCGCAGGAGACCTTAGACTTAATTCACGCATGGCAAAGAAGCGCGTCCACGAGATAGCGAAGGAACGAGGCATCACCTCAAAGGAGGCTCTGGCCGAGCTGCAAAAGGCCGGCCTCGAGGTGAAGACGGCCTCATCCAGCGTCGAGGAATCCGACGCCGCCAAGGCGTTCGCGGGCGGCGCGAGCGCCACCGCCACGAAGGCGCCGGCCAAGGCGCAGGCCAAGGCGGAGGCCGAGCCGAAGGCGGAGGCCAAGCCGAAGGCCGAGGCCAAGCCCGCCAAGCCAGAGCGGGCTCCGCGTCCCGCGATCCAGCGCCCGTCCGCCCCGGAGGGCGAGGTAAAGCGCGCCGGCCCCGAGGGCCGCGGTCCGCGCATCCTCCAGGAGGCTCCCCCGCCGGAGCCGCCCAAGCCGGCGGGTGCCAAGAGCGGAGCCCCGCGCCAGGGCGATCGCCCCGGTAGCGGTGGAAGTGGCGGCGGACCGCCGCGCGGCGGTGGCGGCTCGCGCCCCACCCGCGGGGGTCGTGGCGGCGAGGGCACCGGCGGCGATGCTGGCGGCGGCGGCCAGGGCGGCCGGCGCCGGCGCGTCGTAATCGATTCTCAGGCGGCACGGCGCGACCGCACTCCGCCGCCTCCGCAGCAGCCGGCGCGCCGCGGTCGCGGCCGCAGGCGCCGTCCGCAGTGGGTGGAGCCGGATCTCGAGGCGCAGGCAGCGGCGGCAGCCGCCGCGCTGCTCGAGGAGGACCCGCCCGTCCCGGTGCGCTCCGGCTCGACAGTCAAGGAGGTCGCCGAGTCGCTCCAGCTGTCCTCCCCTGAGGTCATCAAGAAGCTGATGGAGCTGGGCGAGATGGCCACGCTCACGCAGACGCTCTCGGACGAGGCGATCGAGGTGCTCGCCGATGCCTTC
>JAXDIL010000183.1:0-13944 GCA_034664005.1 Thermoleophilaceae bacterium
GAGATGCGCCGTGTCGAAGTTGCGAAGCAGGAGTTCAACCCGATCTTCATGATGGCCGACTCCGGCGCTCGTGGTTCGAAGGAGCAGGTCCGCCAGCTCGCCGGCATGCGCGGCTTGATGGCCAAGCCCTCGGGCGAGATCATCGAGACCCCGATCATCTCGAACTTCAAGGAAGGCCTTGACGTGCTCGAGTATTTCAACTCGACGCACGGCGCCCGTAAGGGCCTGGCCGACACGGCGCTCAAGACCGCGAACTCGGGCTACCTGACCCGCCGTCTCGTCGACGTCACGCAGGACGTGATCATCCGCGAGGAGGACTGCAAGACGCACGAGTGGATCGATCTTCCGATCCGCACCTCCGAGGGGCTGAACAAGAGCCTCTTCGGGCGCGTGCTCCAGGACGATGTCCACAAGCCGCTGGCCTCGGGCAAGCCGGGCAAGACCGTGCTCGGCGAAAAGGGCGCGATCGTCACCCCGGCGCTGCTCGACGAGATCGTCGAGGGCCTCGAAGAGGCGGCCGAGGGCGCGAGCCTTCCCGTCCGGTCGGTGCTGAAGTGCCGCAGCGAGTTCGGCGTGTGCCGCCTCTGCTACGGCATCTTCCTGGCCACCGGCGAGACCTGTGAGATCGGCGACGCGGTCGGCATCATCGCCGCGCAGTCGATCGGCGAGCCCGGCACGCAGCTGACCCTGCGGACGTTCCACACCGGCGGTGTCGCCGGCGCGGACATCACGCACGGTCTCCCGCGTGTCGTGGAGCTGTTCGAGGCCCGCAAGCCGAAGGGCCAGGCCGAGCTCGCGACGGTCGAGGGAACCGTGGACGTCGAGGAGACCGACAAGGGCCTCCGCGTCGTGATCACGGACGTCGGCGGCGAGGAGCACGCTTACGCGTTCCCGCGCCGCACGCGTCTGCTCGTGTCGAAGGGCGACAAGGTCGTACCGGGCGATCAGCTCAACGAGGGCTCGATCTACCCGCACGACCTGCTCGCCTACGGCGGCAAGGACCAGCCGGCGCGCCGCACCGCGACCGAGGTGTACCTCGTCAAGGAGGTGCAGAAGGTCTACAAGTCGCAGGGCGTCGACATCAACGACAAGCACATCGAGGTCATCGTCGGCCGGATGATGAAGAAGGTCCGTATCGACCAGAAGGGCGACACGACCTACCTGCCGGGCCAGTTCGTCGACCGCAACGAGCTGCTCAAGGTGAACGCCGACCTGAAGAAGGCGAAGAAGGAGCAGGCCGAGTACGAGGAGATCATCCTCGGAATCACGAAGGCCTCGCTCGCGACGGACTCCTTCCTCTCGGCGGCCTCCTTCCAGGAGACCACCAAGGTGCTCACAGATGCCGCGCTCGAGGGCAAGACGGACCGGCTGCTCGGCCTGAAGGAGAACGTGATCATCGGGAAGCTGATCCCGGCGGCCACGGGCCTCCGCCGCTACCGCCGGCTCGAGATCGAGCCGACGGAGCCGATCCGCCGCCACGCCCCCGAGGAGCTCACGATGCTCGAGGAGTCCGAGCTCCTCGGCCTCACCGAGACCGGCGAGATCGAGGGCTTCGGCTTCGGCGGCAACGGCGACGAGGGCGAGGGCGCCTTCGGCGACCTGGCCGACCTGCCGGCGCCGGGCGACGGCGACGGCAAGTCCGACAAGAACTAGGTTGTAACTCGCTGCGCCGCCGGCCAGCGGCGCAGCGAGTGCACCAGTAGGCGGAGGATGCGCAGGATGGGCTGGCGCATGATCTCCGTGATGAAGTCGCCCGGGCTCTTGTCGATGGAGGCTGCTGCTCGCTCGCTCGAGCTCGGGTCGAGCAGGCGCATGGCGTTGTACCAGGCCATGCTCCGGCTCACGTGGATGCCGTAGTTGCTGAGCAGCTCGTCCTCGGCGCGGCCGACCCGGTCGAGCCAGCGGAGGTAGTGCGCGTAGCGCTGGCCGATCTCCGACTGCATGTCGTCGACGGTGTCGCCCATCATCCTGTTGATCGCGTGGAAGTCGCCGATGTGCGAGCGGCCCTGGGCGTCCGCGAGGCCGACCTTGACGAGCGCGTGGGGCAGGTCGCGGATGATGTGCGCGGCCATGGCGAAGACGAGGTCCTCGACCGGCGAGGTGCGCTTCGGGCAGATCGTCTCGAAGACCGAGCGCCAGCCGGGCGGGACGCGCGCGCGGTCGTCGTCCCAGGCGGTGACGGCCGCCACGTAGAGCGCGCCGAAGGCCTCCGCGAGCGCCACGATCCAGTCCGGATCGGCCAGCTGCGCGCCGGCCAGGTCCTCCTTGAGCCGCCTCGTCATGAACGCGTACGCGTGGGTGAAGACGCAGCGAGAGTCCCTGCGGGCCTCGTAGGCCAGCGCGAGCTCCTCGAGGCGCGCCTGGAGGGCTGCCAGGCGCTCCTCGTGGCTGAGCGCGACGCCCGTGCTCACAGCTTCGCCATCCGCTCGGTGCAGTGCGCCCAGGGACAGCGGAGCACGCCCGAGATGTCGCGCTGCCCGGGATCGACCGTGTAGTCCGCGGTCCAATCCTCGCCCAGCAGCGGCATGTAGTAGGTGGAGCTCAGGCCGCCGGCGTGGATCTCGGCCGGATGCTCCTTCCTGTTGCGGAACAGGAACGGGATCGGGCCGAAGCGCTCGCGGGCGTTCACGACGACGTTGGTGCCGTCGCGGTCGAGCGTGTACTGCTCGCGGAGCAGGTAGAGCGTGAGCCGGAAGCGCGAGATCCGCACCACGTTGCGCGCCACGCCGAAGTCGCCCTCTCCAGGATCGGCCCAGATCCGCGAGTCCAGTCGTGAGTCGCCCATCAGCCGCTGCACCAGGCTCATACCGTGCGCGAGCAGGCGGTGCTTGAGCCCGATCGGGCTCCGCTTCAGCGCCTCGCGGTCGGTGAGCTGGAAGGAGAAGCGGCCGCGCCATACGCCCTGACCGACCGCGAAGTAGTAGGTCTGGTTGTCTGCGAGCGGTGCGGGCTGGCCGGTCACCGGGCTACCGGATCCAGCCCTCGAGCTCGTCGGCCCAGCGCATGAGGCGAGCCACGTGCTCGTCCGTCAGGCCCTCAGCGGGCGAGGTCTCCACGATCAGGGTCGGGGCGGACCTGCCCTCGGCCCATGCGACGCAGGTCTCGTCGATGTTGTCGTCGAGCCAGGCGGCGGCGCGGTCGCCCGCGTACTCGTCGATCGCGTCGACCTTCCAGTGGGCCGAGCCGAAGACGGCGCGGCCGTCGAACACCAGCGAGGGCAGCTCGCGGAAGGGCAGCTTCAGGATGAACGGCAGGTGCTCATTCGCACGATCCTCCCAGCCGGTCGCCCAGACCAGGTCGAACCGTTCAGCTAGGGTCACGAGCCTTGCCCCGACATCGTCGGGGATGCAGTGCGCCACGCCATCGATCCAGTGCAGGGGACCGGGAAGCTGGCCAGATCCGGGGCTGAAGCCGAACAGGCTGATGACCCCGTCGACGTCCACGAACAGGATCGGTCGTTGTTGGTTTTTTGGTTCCAAGGTTTCGGTATTCGGTAACGGAGGAAGCTCTTAGGTTGACGGGTTCGCCGCCTTCCCCGATTTGAGGGATCAAGACGGGAGGCGTGTCAGCCGATAGCTCGAACTAGGCGGTAGGGGAGGGAGTAACGCTCCCTCAGTTCCAGACCTTCTTTAGATGACCTTGCTTTCAATCGGAATTCTCCTTGCAATCTTCTGCGCGTTCGCGACGAACGTGGGCTTCCTGCTGAAGCACCGCGGCGCGTGCGCGGCTCCGGACGTGAGCCTGAAGCATCCGGTGGCGAGCGCCGTCGGGCTGTTCCGCTCGAAGTGGTTCGCGATCGGAATGCTGGTCGCGCTCGTCGCCTGGATCTTCCATGTCGCGGCGCTCGCGATGGCGCCGCTCTCGATCGTCCAGGCGGTCATCGCCGGTGGGCTCGTCTTCCTGACCGTCCTCGCCGAGCGCTGGTTTGGCTACTCGGTCGGCACGCGCCAGTGGGCGGGCGTAGGCCTCACGGCCCTCGGCCTCGTGCTGCTGGCCATCACGCTTCCGAGCCATGCAGGCCACTCGAGCTACTCGACCGCGGCGATGATCGCCTTCGAGTCCGCGCTGCTCGCGCTCGGCACCTTCCTCGTGCTCTCGAAGAAGCTTGGCGCGCACGAGCATCACGGCGTGATGCTCGGCACGGCCGCCGGAATCCTCTTCGGAGTGTCCGACGTCGCCATCAAGGCGCTCACCACCTCGATCGGCACCGACGGCGCCCTCGCCGGGCTCGCCTCGCCGTGGCTCCTCACCTGCATCGCGGCCTCCGTGATCGCGTTCTACGCATCGGCCCGCGGCCTTCAGAAGGGCGAGGCCGTCCCGGTCATCACCTTGACGAGCGCCGCAGCGAACGTCACCGCCATCAGCGGCGGCATCCTCGTCTTCGGCGACCCGATGCCGCACGACACGCTCGGCATCGTGATCCAGAGCTTCGCCTTCGTGCTGGTGATCGTGGCCGCCGCGCTTACGCCGGCGCCGCTGCGCGCGGCGCGCGCGACTGCCTAGCGCGCTCCAGCGCGAACTCCGTGATCGCGTCCGCGAGCTGCTCGGGCGCGTCCGACATCGGCACGTGGCCGATGCCCCTGACGTAGCGCAGCTCCGCGCCCGGGATGAGCCGCTCGAAGCGGCGGCCCTGGCGCGGTATCAGCACCACGTCCATCGTCCCCCACAGGATCAGGACCGGCGTGTCGAGCGTCGTGAGGCCGCGCGGCTGGGCGTGGAAGGTGTGCGGCAGCGTCGCCTCGAAGCCCGGGTTGCTCGCGAACAGCTCCGTCTCCTCGATCAGCTCGTCCGGGTCCTTCCTCCAGGGGCGCGCCAGGCTGGGGCCGGCGAGCAGCGAGCGCGTGACCGGGTTGCGCAGAAGCGGCTCCGGAGGCGGCGCCGTCCGGGCGAGCCAGCGCATCGCACGGAGCACGTACGCGCCCCAGTCCCGCTCGCGCCCGTGTTGGAGGCCCGCGGGCGAGATGGCGGTCACGGTCTCGGCGCGGCCGCGGCGAGCCAGCTCGAGCGCGATCCAGCCGCCCAGCGAGTTGCCCGCGATGTGGGCCCTGTCGAAGCCGGCGCGCGCCATCTCGTCCTCGACGGCGTCGGCCAGGGCCTCCGGGGTGGAGTCGTGCCCCTCGGGAAACGGCTCCGAGTGGCCGAAGCCGGGCAGGTCCACCGCGAGCACGTCGAAGTGCTGCTCGAGCAGCGGCAGCATCGGCTTCCAGCCGCGCCAGGTGTGGCCGATGCCGTGGATCAGCACGAGTTGCTCGCCCGAGCCGCCACGGTGAAGGTCGAGGCCGGGCATCAGGCTAGGCGAGGCTCCCCCTCGCGACTGCGCTGCGCGTCACGGCGACCGCGAGCTTGCCCATGATCGCGAAGTAGATCACGACGTCGAACAGCGGCATGCGTCCCGCGTAGAACTTGCGGTAGAAGCGCCCCATCGAGCGGTGGAAGGCCACGTTGTGGCGCAGGCCGCGGTGGCGCTTGCGCACCGTCGTGCCGCCCTTGATGTGCTTCACCGTCACGGCGCCGTCGTACCAGACCTTCCAGCCCTTCCGCTTGAAGCGGAAGCACCAGTCGAGGTCGTCCATGTAGAGCCAGTAGCCCTCGTCGAGCAGGCCGACGTCCTCGAGCGCCTGGTGCCGGACGAGCATGAAGGCGCCGTTGACGGCGTCCACCTCGCCCGCGTCGTGCTCGCCGAGCTCCGGCGCCCTGTACTGGGCGAGCCAGCGCGGCGCGCGTTCGCTCCGTCCGACCCCGAGGAAGTGAGCCAGCGCGCCCATCGGCGTCGGGAACGAGCGCTTCGACGCGTGGTCGAGCGTCCCGTCCGCCTTTGCGAGCCGGCAGCTCGACATCCCGATGTCGGGGTGCTCCTCCATGACCCGCAGCATGTGGTCGAGCGCCCCGGCGTACACCTCGGTGTCCGGATTCAGAACGAGGACGAAGTCCGCGTGCGACTCCCGCAGCACCAGGTTGTTGGCCACGCAGAACCCGGAGTTCCAGTCGAGCGCGTGCAGCACGACCTCGGGGAACTCCTCGCGGACCATCTCCGGAGTCCCGTCGGTGCTGGCGTTGTCCACCACGTGGACCGTCATCGCGCCGGCCTCCGGCGGGTTCGCTCGCAGCGAGGCGAGGCACGCGCGCAGGAGATCGCGTGCCCCGGTGGAGGAGACGATCACGACCTCCAGTGCAGGCACGGAGCTAGAAGGCACCGCGGCCCGAGATCACCACGGGGATCGTCATCACGAGGATCCGGGCGTCACGACCCAGCGAGACGTTCTCGATGTACTCGCGCTCGACCGCGAGCCGCTCGTCGAAGTCGAGGTTGCCGCGCCCGAACACCTGCATCGGGCCGGTCATCCCGGGACGCGCGTCCAGGCGGAAGCGGTGCTCGGGGCGGTAGCGCTCGACCAGCTCCACCTGCTCGGGTCGCGGACCGACGAGGCTCATGTCGCCGCGGAGCACATTCACGAGCTGCCGCAGCTCGTCGAGGCTCCAGCGCCGCAGGAAGCGCCCGACGCGGGTCACACGCGGGTCGTTGCGCAGCTTGAACATCGGGTCGTCGAGGCCGTCGAGCTGCACCAGCTCACCGAGCCGGTCGTGGGCCCCGTCGACCATCGTCCGGAACTTGAGCATCCGGAACGGCTCGCCATTGAGCCCGGCGCGCCGCTGGACGTACAGCACCGGCCCGCGGCTACCCAGCTTGATCGCGACCGCGGCGAGCGCGAACACAGGGGACGTGATGGCCACGGCGGCCGCCGAGATCACGATGTCGGCGCCGCGCTTGAGCATGTGCGTCGAGACCGACGGGTCGCCGGTGTGGTACTCGACGAACGGCAGCTCGGCCACGTGCGACAGCCGCACCGCGGTGCCGAACGCGCCCCGCAGCGGCGGCACAACGCTCAGCTTGATGCGGCGCTGGCGGCAGCAGGTGACCACCTCGGCGAGCGCCGTCTCGTGGACGTCGTGGCTGCAGACGATCACGCGGTCGGGCAGCGTGCCGCCGCAGGCGGCGTGCATGCTGCGTGCGAGCGCCTCGTCGTCAGACTGCGATCCAAGCTTGCGGAGCTCGAGGCTCCCGGCCACACGGAGATGGATGTCCGAGAACAGCTCGAGCTTGCGCCTGGTGGCGCGCTCCAGCGGGCCGGAGCCGAGCAGCAGCACCCCGGCCGGCCGCGTCCACCTCCGCCACAGCACGCGGCTGATCCCGCGCAGCAGCGGGGTGAGCACGATGAGCGCAGCCCACAGCCGGATGGCGCCGCCGATGCCCACGCTGCCCGGCTGTGCGAGGGCGACGAGGGCCATGGTGATCGCTGTGCCGACGGTGGCCCACGACAGGATGCTGCTGAGCTCGTCTGCGGTGAGGTGGCGGAGCGTCCGGTGGTCGCGGTCGTAGAGACCGTGAAGCTTGGCGAAGATGATCCAGACGGGCAGCAGCGCGACGGCCCAGAACGAAGCGGTCAGCGACAGCCCGCCCATCTGGGCGAACAGCACGGCGAAAACCAGGGCCACGGAGTCGGCCGCGGCGAGCATCCGCCGGCGGAGAGCGTCGTTCGCGAGATGCGCCGGAAGGCCTGGACGGCTTCCCACCCGGGAGAGCGGCCCCGCCCGCCGCGGTGCCGCAACGGCCCGCTCACTCGCCGATACGCCCGCAGCCTCCTGAGCGGCGCCTGCCATCGGAGGATTCATAACACGCTCAGGCATCCTCAGCGAGTCCCATCCGGGCCCACGGTCCTGCCGAGCAGTCGCGAGCGCGGGTTCAGCGAGCGAGCCCGTGCAAGCTCCGTGCGCGCGGCGTCGACGTCGCCCGCTTTGACCGCGAGCCGGGCGGCCACCACCCGCAGGCGCCAATCGGTCTCGTCGCGCGCGATCGCCGCGGCGATCGCGCGGCGCGCCTGCCGGATCTGCCCGGCCTCCTCGCGCACGAGGGCGAGCTGCAGCCGGGGGGACGACGCCCAGGGCTGGATCGTCTGGGCGGAGCGCGCCCGATCAAGTGCCTCTCCGAGCTCCCCCCGCGCGGCCGCGCGCCGGCTTGCATCGACCTCCTCCGAGGCCAGGAAGGGAAGCACTTGGGCGCAGATCGCGACCCAGGCCCCGACGATAAGCGCCGCTCGCACGCCGAATCTCGACCGGGATGTCGGGACCGGTCCGCGGTCGCGCGCCGTCGCCGGCCCGACCAGCAGCCCGAGCGGGACGAGCGCCAGAATCGCCACGACGGGGATCTGCCAGACCCAGTCGATGGCCGCGCCGACGGCGAAGCCCACCACCACGGCGAGCAGGGCCGCGACGGTGGCGCGCTCCTCGGCCGTGCGGCCGGCAAGCCTGCCCGCCCCCGCAACCACGCCTACCGCGAACGCGCCCGCGAGCAGGAGTAGACCCACGATCCCGAGCTCGCCGAGCGTCTCGAGCCAGAGCGAGTGCGCGTTCCGCACAAACCAGTCGAGCGTGCCGTGCTGCGCCCACCAGGGCTCGAACGATCCGGCACCGTTGCCCACGACCGGGTGCTCGCGCCACTGGTCCGCGGCGGCCGACCAGAACTGCCACCTGCCGCTGCCGACGCCGCTCGTGAGATGCGCGCCCACGTCCACCGCCCCCGGCGCTTCAGGCGGCCGCTCGGTGAAGTCCTCGAAGCGGCCGGCGGGATCGGCCGCGACGAGTGTGACTACCGCGACGACTCCGAGCGCGACCCACGCGGCGCGCGGCACCGCGGGCCGAAGCGCGACAGCGCGCGAGAGCAGCCCGTAGGCAAGGGCAAGCACGAGGCAGACTGCCGCGAGCAGGAGCGCCGCCTCCACTCCGGCGTCACTTGCGGTGCTCGAGTCGAACGGCCCGTCGGTGAGGACGTCGCGCGCGGCGAGGACCGCCACGGCCGCCGCGCAGCCCGCCGCCGCGGCGGCTCCGGCGAGCAGGGCGAGGACCCTGCCGGCGAGGAGCACGAAAGCGGCGCTCGCGAGCACGGCGACGGCCACGCCGCCGCGCGACGAGGTCAGGTAGATGACCCCGGCCATGGCCGGCAGTGGGGCGATAGCCGCGGCGCGCCACCACCAAGCGCGTGCGGCGACGGCGACCCGCAGCAGGAGCGGGAAGCCGAGCGCCACGAAGATCGCGAGTCCGTTCCAGTACCCGAGCGGGTAGGAGAGCCGCTTCGCCGCGGCGGGCAGCAGCTCCGCCAGGTTGCCGTCCGGCAGGAGGTTGGGAAACAGCCTCTGGCCGAGCGCGAGTGCCGCCACGGCAACTGTCGCGACCGCCAGCGCGTCAGCCCACCTCGCCGCGTCCCCGCGGCGCGCGAGCAATACCGGGAGGAGCAGGACGCCGGTATAGAAGAGAGCCTGGTCGCCCACGGCGAACGCTCGCTCGGCGGAGGGCGCCCACGCGAGCGACAGCCCGGCGAAGAGGCCGAACGCGCCCAGCAGCGCGGCGCAGGCCACCGCGGCGGGCGCCACGCGCTCGCGCGGCGCGAGCGAGAACGCCACCGCGCCAAGCACGGCCCACCAGACCAGGATCGCGGCTACGCTTCGCACGGGCGGCGGCGCGCCGCCGTCGAGCAGGGCCTCGACCACGATCAGGGGGGCGATGAGCAGGATCGGCGCGAAGCGGAGCACGAATCCGGACGGGCGCGGCTCGCGCCGCTCGGCGTCGGCGAGCGGCCGCGCGGCTGTGGTGGTGGCGCTCCTGCTGCTCACGATCCTCCCGCCCGCCGCTTTCGGCGAGGACCCTGCGGTCGACCAGTACGTCGAGAGCGTACCCGGCGCCGGTGGCGACCGCCCGGCGCTGCCGCCCGACGTCCGTCAGGAGCTCCGCAGCCAGGGCGGCGCCGACGCGGCCGCGCTCGCTGACCTGGTCACCTCGCCGCGTCTCGGGGCGCCCGGTGACACGGCCCCCCGCGCCGATCGAGCCGAAGTTCGCGAGCCGAAGGCCGCGAGCTCGCCCTCCGTACTCGATGCGGTCACCTCGGCGGCGTCGGGTGGCGACGGGGGCGCCGGGCCCTGGCTTCTCGGAGGTCTGGCGCTCCTGAGCGCGGCGCTCGCGGGTGGAGCGTTGGCGCGCAGACGCTCACCGGCGCGCTGAGCGCGCCGGGCGCCCTGCGGAGCTACACGCGAAGGCCGATGGTCTCTGCGAGGAGGACCTGGTCGTCCTCGTAGTGGGCGCGCAGCCGTTCCGCCGTTCGGGGGTCGATCTCCTCTGAGGCCGGGTCCGGCACCACGTTCCAGAGCTCGAACCAGTGCTTGAAGCTCTCGCGGTGCTGCTCGCCGTGCCGCATGCGCGCCCACACGTTGCGCTCGAGGTAATCCTTCAGGTCCCGCTCCGCCTCGCCCGAGACGCGCGGACGTCCGCTCGGATAGAAGCGCTCGCCGAGGAGTCGTGGCTCGTGGGGCTCGACGCCGATGAACTCGCATACCCTGCGCACGACCCCGGCGGGCGCGCGGTCGAGCTCGGAGGCCAGCTCCACGTGGAGGCGCTCGCGGCCGAAGCGCTCGGAGTACGCCGCGAGCATCCGGCCGTACTCGCCGGCCACCACGTACGAGCGCGTCTCCTCGGGCTCGCGGCGCGCCCGCTCCAGCTCGCCGGGCTGGAGGAGCTCGTCGATCGCCTGCGTGAACGACCGCTGCTCCACGCCGCGCCGCGCGAGCATGCGGTGGGCGGACCTCGCACGCTCCACGGGGTCGCGCAGGAGGGCGACCAGCTTCACTCCTGGCACCGCCTCGTGGATGCGGTCTGCGATCGCGGGCACGGACGCCGTGGGCGTGCCGTGCATGTAGACCGGAGTGACGGTGCCGAGCTTCGTCCCGTGCGGCGCGTCCTTGAAGAGCGCGCGCATATATGCGCGGAGGTCGCCGGGGTATGCCGGCTCGGAGAAGAAGGACGCCTCCTTGTCCGGCGGCATGCGCAGCGCCTCGTTGTCCTCCAGGTAGCGCCACAGTGACGTCGTGCCGGCCTTCTGGGCCCCGATCACGATGAAGTCGAGCCGCGGCGTGCGAACGAGCCTCATGAGGGCCGCAACCGCATCACGATCTGCTGCGCGAACAGGCCCGGCAGGAGGCGCGCGAGCGCCCTGTCCATGATCGACATCGGCAGCCGGAGCACGTGGCGTACGGGCCCGGGAGCGCGCTCCATGTGTACGAAGCGCTCGTGCTCGATCACGAAACCGGCGCCGCGAACCAGCTCGTGGGCGCCCCGCCGGGTGAAGAAACGCAGGTGGGTTCGGTCGAGGAGGCCGAAGTCGACGTACTCGAAGCGCCCGGCGAGCAGGCCGACGCGCACCGGCCAGGCGGCGACGTTCGGGAGCGAGACCACCGCGGTGCCCCCGGGGGAAACGAGCTCGCGCGCGTACCGCAGCGTCTCCCATGGGTCCACGACATGCTCCAGCACGTCTCCGAACACGACGCAGTCGAACGTCTCTCCGGCCAGCTCCCCCCGCGCCTCCGGCGAGTCGATGCCTCCTACGATCACACGCTCGCAGTGCCGCTTCGCCTGTGCTGCCGCGACCGCGTCTGGCTCCACGCCGACCACCCGGCAGCCCCGAGCGGAGAGCCGCGCGGCGAGATAGCCCGTGGCACAACCCACGTCTAGCACGCGCGCCCGGTCGGGCACCGCCGCCAGGATTGCACGATGGCTTCCCGAAAGGCCGTGCTCGGCGACGCGTCCGCCGTAGGGCGCCGTCACGGTCATCGTGAGCGGCGCGCCAGCGCCACGCCCGCCGCGAGGTCCTTGCCGAGCGCGACCCGGCCGAAGCCTCCCAGCCCGCGGGCGCGGTAGGCCCGGCCGCGCACGAGCTCGCGGAGCAGCCGCGCGCGGGTCCGTCGGCCGCCCGCCTCGTATAGCTCCAGCCGCAGCCGCCAGTTGGTGGCGAGTACGCGGTAGGCCTCGGCAGCGCGTGCCAGAAGGGGAGAGCCGGTCTTCTCGAGATAGCGCGCGCATGCCTCCGTGTGCGCGGCCGCACGCCTGTAGTCGTCCACGGCCGGGCTGAGCGTCAGCTCCCTGCGGCGGTCCACCCACCCGCCGGAGTGGTTCGACCCGTGCTGCCTGTAGAGCACGAGCGGCTCCGGGAGGAGGCGGATCGTCCCGCCGGCGCCCGCGAGGAAGAAAATCCACTCGTCGTGGAGCATCCGATCCTCGACGCCGTAGCGTGACGGCGGACGGGAGTCGAAGGGCGCGAGATCGAGCAGCTCGCGCGGGAAGGCCATGGTCATGCCGGGGGCGTCGGTGTCGAGGCCGATGAGCTCCAGCCGTTCCAGGAGCCGGGCCACGTCGATCGCGGGCCAGTCATGCCCGAGCGGACGCAGGCGCTCGTCCACGAGGCGGGCGCTGTGCAGCACGAGCGACGCGCCTGTCGCCTCGAGCTCGCGCGCACACACCTCGATCTTCCGCTCCATCCAGACGTCGTCCTGGTCGCAGAACGCGATCGCGTCGCCCTCGCACCTACGGGCGGCCGAGATGAAGGCCTCGGTGACGCCGCGGCGGTCCGCGCCGCGTTCGATCCTGACCGGGAACGGCGACGAGCCTGCGAAACGCTGGAGCATTCGCGCCGTTGAGTCCTCGGATGCGTCGTCGTGCACCACGAGCTCGTGCGGCAGCCGTGTCTGCCGCACGAGGCTGTCGAGCAGCGCCTCGAGCCAGCGCTCCGCGTTGCGAACCGCGAGCGCCACGGATATCCGCACCCCAGCTGGCATTCGGCCATGAGCGTATCGGCCCTAGGGCTGCGCACGGCCCAGGCTCTGGAGGCCCTGGCGCGCGAGAGCCTCCACCTCGCGAAGCGCGGGGCGACTGAATGCCAGCAGGCCCGCGAACAGGACGAGCTCACCGGCCGCGAGGCCGAGCAGGCCACCCACGAAGCGGTCGTCCGGGAGGTGTGCGACCCACCAGGCGGCGCCAACCGCCGCGAGTGAGACGGCGGTGGGGAGCGCCATCGCCGGCGCGATCCTCGCACCGGTCCGCGCAGCGACCGGACGCCAGAGGACCACGGCGTTGACGACTCCGGAAACGACCCATCCGACGCCCACGGCGGCCGCTCCGAGGGGGTCGAGAAGGGGCAGTGCGACTCCGAGCCACACGATCCCGGCCAGCCCGGTGGCGACGGCAAGCGTGCCGGGCAGCCCCGCGGCGAGCAGGTAGCCGGCCGCCGATACAACGACGGCTGACGAGATGACCAGGGCCACGCCTGACCAGAGCAGGACGGTGGGGACATCGTCCCATCTGTGCCCCACCAGCTCGGGGAGCGCGGCCGCGAAGCCCACCAAGCCCACGACGAGGATCGCGTTGACAACCGCCACCGCGGCCACCTGGCGCTCCAGCACGGGACCCGGGTCGCGCTCCACCGCAAGAAGGCGCGACATCGTCGGGAAAGCCACCCGTCCGACGGTCAGAAACAGCAGGGCGGGCACCTGCATCACGCGCCAAGCGAGGGACCACACGCCCAGCGTGCCGAGGCCCGCGACCACGCCCACGCCCACGTTCACGAGCTGCTCGCGGGTCACCGTCACGAGCGATGCCGCCTGGAGCTTCGCCCCGAACCCGGCGAGCGGCCGGATTTCGGAGGTCGACCAGCGCGGAGCCACCAGCCCGAGCGGGCCTCTCGCCACGAGCGTCGCCGAGCCCGCCGCCGCGCGCAACACGACTGCCAGCGCCATCCCCCACACGCCGAGGCCGGCGGCTACGAGCCCGATCGCCGCGCCGTAGAAGACGAGCGCCTCGACGAGGTCCGCGGTGGCGATCAGGCGGTACTCGAGCTCCCGCTCCAGAACCAGCATCGTGGGCGCGCGGAGGATCGCGATCGGAAGCGAGGCCGCCATCAGCGCCATCAGCTCGACGTCCCGGCCGAGTGGAATGGCGGCGACCGCGGTCGCCGCCGCCACGGAGACGGCCACCGCGAGCTGCAGCGCCTGCACGGCTTCGAGCTCTGCCCGCAACGGCGGCTCGCGGCGCTTGATCAGCGCGCCGCCGAAGCCGCCCTCGGAGAACAGC
>JAXDIL010000009.1:0-4605 GCA_034664005.1 Thermoleophilaceae bacterium
GTACATGGGGTCGAGCCCCACGGGCGCCCCCGCGGGCGCGACGGCCGGCAGCTCGGCGCTCGGCTGCGGCCGATCCGCGACGATCAGGACGTCGAGGTTCGAGGTGACGGGAACGGCCACCGCCTGCTGAGTGTGCTCACGCTTGTTCAGGTACTTGTCCACCGCGAACGGCGCCCCGAGGATCACCGCGGGCGCGGCGAAGACGCTGAAGGCGAGGCTCGCGGGGATCCCCCAGTGACCGCGGCTCTTCACGTACCAGTAGGCCATCAGCCCGAAGGCGATCACGGCCAGGACGAGCCCCGCGACGATCCATCCCTTCGAGTCGGCCTCGGCGCCGCCCAGCCCGCGCACTACGAGGTCGAAGAACACGTTGATCCCGAGCAGCCCGGCCGTCGCGGCGAGCAGTCCGCCCACCGCCTCGAGCGCCCTCGCCTTCCAGGCGTCGGGCAAAGCGGCGACGACCATGAATCCCAGTAGGACGAGCGGGAACAGCGGCCTGGTCGCCACCCCGAGCGCGATCAGCCCCGCGACCCCTGTGACCACGGCGAGGCCCGCGAAGAACGCCTTCCAGCGATTCGCGCGACTCCAGCTCAGGCCGCGCTGAGTCCTCTGCCGAACGACCCCGACGACATCCGCCGGTTCTGTGCTCACGTGTGCAGACGAGCAACATGCTGCACGAATGTCAAGTGATCGCAGGAGCCAACTGTCACAAAGTAGTCACAAAGTCCCGTGAACATGTAGGGTTCGCCGCCCGGGTAGAGAGCACCACAGCGGCGCCCCCGCTCTCCCTGGGACAACTCTTGACGACCCACGCTTTGAAAGCATCCGATACCCCCATGCCGCTGCGCGTGATGCGGTATCTCGACCTTGTGGTCCTGGCGTTGGCGCTGCCGCTGTTCCTGGCGGCCGGTCTGCCGCTGCTCGGCTGGGCCGGCGCGGCGATCGGGTGGACGATCCAGCGCCTTGTTCAGTACGGCATCGAGAAGCGCGCACACGCGTCCGACGACCCGCGCACCGTGGCCGGCCTCCTCACCGGGAGCATGATCGCGCGCGGCTGGCTCGTCGCCGGCTCGATCTTCGTCGTCGGCCTCTCCGAGCGCGAGGCGGGCCTCTCCGCCGCGATCCTCGCGATCACCCTCTTCACCTTCTACTTCACCAGCCAGATGCTCACGCGGCCCTTCGAGGACCCGCGATGAGCCGCAAGCAGAAGGTCTGGCTCGGCGTCTTCCTCTGGTTCGGGATAGCGATCGCGCTGTACGCCATCTTCGGCAGCGACGGCAAGAACGAGGCCTTCAAGCCGCAGGACGAGTTCAAGCTCGAGCCATGGGTCAATCTTCACGTCGCCGGCATCGACATGTCGATCAACAAGGCGGTTCTGTACGTCTTCCTCGCCTGCGTGCTGACCGCGGGCACCATGATCTTCATCGCCCGGCGCATGCAGGAGCACCCGAACCGGGTGCAGACGCTCGTCGAGGGCGCCTACGACCTGACCTACACGCAGATCGCCAAGGGCAACATGCCGACCAAGACCGCGGCGAAGTACTTCCCGTTCGTCGCGACGCTGTTCTTCTTCATCTGGTTCTCGAACATGCTCGGCTACATCCCGCTGCCGACGAACACGCACGAGACGGTCGGCATCTTCGGGCTCGACTTCCCGGCCTTCGCCCTCTACGCGGCCACCGCGAACCTCTCGGTTCCGCTCGTGCTCACGCTCGTCGTATGGGGCGGCTACCAGATCGAGGGCGTGCGCCAGCACGGGCTGATCGGCCACCTCAAGGGCTGGCTCCCGGCGGGCGTCAGCGGCGTCGCGGCAGGACCGATCTTCTTCATCGAGTTCATCTCGCAGTTCATGCGGATCATCTCGCTGTCGGTGCGACTGTTCGCGAACATCCTCGCCGGCCACCTCCTGATCCTGTTCATGGGCGGAGGGCTCGCCGTGCTGCTCGGCCTCGCCGTGCTCGGCTGGATCACGCTCCCGATAGCGATCGTCTTCTTCATCCTCGAGGTCGGCCTGATCGCCACTCTGCAGGCCTTCATCTTCGCCACTCTCACATCCATCTACTTCGGCGAGGCAAGCGCCGGAGGCCACTAAGGAGGCCCCATGGACCTTTCAGTCCTGATTCCCATCGCCCAGGCGGCGGACCCCACGCCCGGTCTCAAGGCGATCGCGCTCGGAGTTGGAGCCGGTCTCGGCACCATCGGCCCGGGCATTGGCGTCGGCTACATCTTCGGAAAGGTGATCGAGTCGGTCACCCGTCAGCCCGAGATGCGCGACGAGATCACGAGCATCCAGTGGCTCGGCTTCGCCCTCACCGAGGCGATCGTCTTCTACGCGTTCATCTTCGGCCTGATCGCCTTCTTCCTCTAGGCGATGACGGTTCTGCTCGCAGCAACCGAGGAGGGCGGGGGCGGCAGCTTCCTCGTCAGCCCCAGCCTGGGGCTGATGATCTGGACGCTGCTCGCGTTCGGAATCACGCTCTACCTGCTGAACAAGCTCGCGTTCCCGAAGATCGCCGAGGCGCTCGACAGGCGCCGTCAGGCGATTCAGGACTCGATCGAGGCGGCACAGCGCGCCAAGCAGGAGGCTGACCAGACGCTCGAGGAGTACCGCGCCCGCCTGCGCGAGGCCCGCGAGCAGGCCGAGGACATCGTCGCGCGTGCCCGCAAGGCCGCCGAGAACCTCCAGGACGAGACGAAGGCCCAGGCCTCGAAGCAGCGCGAGGAGCTGCTCGCCGCCGCGCGCCGCGACATCGAGCACGAGACGCGCCGCGCGCTCGACGAGCTGCGCAGGGAGGTCGCCGACCTCACCGTCAAGGCGACCGAGAAGATCACGCGCAAGTCGCTCGACGCCGAGGACCACCGCCGCCTGATCGAGGAGGCGCTCTCCGAGGTCGATTTCTCGGAGCTCGCCGGCTCGGAGGGGAAGGCCCGCTAGCGCCATGGAAGAGATCGCCGAGGTCTACGCCCGCTCGCTGTTCGAGGTCGCGAAGGAGCACGACGTGCTCGACCGCGTCCACGACGAGCTGGGCGAGTTCGCCGAGGCACTCTCGGACGACCGGACGCTCCAGGTGTTCCTGTTCTCGCCGTACTTCTCCTCGCAGGAGAAGCGCGACGGCGTCAGCAAGGTCGTGAGCGACGCGGACGAGCGCTTCGTGAACTTCCTCGAGCTGCTCGCCGAGCGCCACCGGATGCCAGCGCTGTTCCGCATCAAGCGCGAGTTCGACGCGATGTGGGCGGACGAGAACCAGCTGCTGCCCGTGACCGTCACGAGCGCCGTCGAGCTCGACGAGGGCATCGTGGACGAGATCGGCAAGCGCATCCAGGACCAGACCGGCCGCAAGGTCGAGCTGTCCTCGAACGTCGACCCCGAGGTGCTCGGGGGTCTGATGGTCCGCGTCGGGAACATGGTCCTCGACGGGACCGTCCGCAACAGACTTGAACGACTACGCAAACAGGTCGCCAAGGCCGCCTAAGGAGACTGTGAAGTGCAGATCAAGCCAGACGAGATCACAAGCATCCTCAAGAGCCGCATAGAGGGCCTCGAGGACGGCGGCGCCGACCTCTCCGAGGTGGGCACGGTCCTGTCCGTGGCGGACGGCATCTCGCGCGTCCACGGGCTAGACAACGCCATGTCGATGGAGCTGCTCGAGCTCCCGCACGACGTGACCGGCCTCGCGCTGAACCTCGAGTCGGACAACGTCGGCGCCGTGCTGTTCGGCCCCTGGGACCAGATCGAGGAGGGCGACCAGGTCAAGCGCACCAAGCGCCTGCTCGAGGTGCCCGTGGGCGACGCCCTGCTCGGCCGCATCGTCGACCCGCTCGGCCGCCCGCTCGACGGCAAGGGCGACATCGACACCGACGAGACGCGTCCCGCCGAGTTCAAGGCGCCCGGCGTGGTTCACCGCCAGCCGGTCAAGGAGCCGCTGCAGACCGGCATCAAGCCGATCGACGCCATGACGAACGTGGGCCGCGGCCAGCGCGAGCTGATCATCGGCGACCGCCAGACCGGCAAGACGTCGATCTGCATCGACACGATCATCAACAACAAGGACAAGGACGTGAAGTGCGTCTACGTTGCGATCGGGCAGCGCATGTCCACGGTGGTGGAGGTCGCGCAGCAGCTCGACGACCACGGCGCGCTCGACAACACCGTGATCGTGGCGGCGCCGGCCGACGAGGCCGCGCCGATCAAGTTCCTCGCGCCCTACTCGGGCGCGGCGATCGCCGAGCACTGGCTCTACAACGAGGGGCACGCGCTCGCGATCTACGACGACCTGACGAAGCACGCGTACGCGTACCGCCAGATGTCGCTGCTGCTGCGGCGCCCGCCGGGCCGCGAGGCGTACCCGGGCGACGTCTTCTACCTGCACTCGCGCCTGCTGGAGCGCTCGGTGAAGCTGTCCGACGAGCACGGCGCCGGCTCGTTCACCGCGCTGCCGATCATCGAGACGCAGGCGGGCGACGTGTCGGCCTACATCCCGACGAACGTCATCTCGATCACCGACGGCCAGATCTTCCTCGAGGCGGACCTGTTCCGCTCGGGCGTGCGGCCGGCCATCAACGTGGGCATCTCGGTGTCGCGCGTGGGCGGCTCGGCGCAGACCA
>JAXDIL010000013.1:0-18348 GCA_034664005.1 Thermoleophilaceae bacterium
GGAGAACAGCATCCACATCGGCGACAGCAGCATGGCCTTCGCCGGCGTGTACGGGCCCCCGTTCGTGCGCAAGGGCGAGGAGCGCCGCGACGCGAAGATGGCCGACTTCGAGAACTTCGTGCGGCTCGGCCAGGTGTTCCCGGAGATGGACTCCGCGGGCGGGACCGTCGTGGAGCCGGAGGACACGCCGCTCGACTCGCGGCACCTCGACATGGTCTACGCGCTCCAGACCCTCTCGGACAAGCCGTACATGGGCTCTGTCATCTCAGCCGAGAACGCGCGCGACACGATCGAGATGGGGAAGATCCTGTTCGGCGGCGACGAGGCGCTCCAGCAGGCGCCGGTCTCGATCTCGCTGATCAACTGCAACTCGCCGCTGCGCTGGGACGACCGCATGCTCAGCGCCATGCTCGAGTACAACCGCGCGAACCAGGCCGTGATCTGCACGCCGTTCCTCTTGATGGGGGCGATGTCCCCGGTCTCGATCCCGGCCACGCTCGTCCAGCAGATGGCCGAGGCGCTGTCCGGGATCGCGCTCACGCAGCTCGTCCAGCCCGGCTGCCCGGTGGTGTTCGGCTCGTTCCTGTCGAACACCGACATGCAGTCCGGCTCGCCGAGCTTCGGCACCCCGGAGTCCGCGATCGGCCTGCTCTGCACGGGCCAGATCGCACGCCACTTCGACCTCCCCTGGCGAAGCGGTGGCGGGCTCACCTCGAGCCAGACCCCGGACGCGCAGGCGGCCTACGAGGCGATGATGACGATGCTGCCCACCTTCCTCGCGGGCGCGAACTTCGTGATGCACGCGGCCGGCTGGCTCGAGGGCGGGCTCGTGTCGAGCTACGAGAAGTACATCGTCGACATCGAGATCCTGCGGATGCTGAAGCACGAGTTCCAGCCGCTCGAGGTGAGCGAGGAGACGCTCGCGTTCGGGGCGCACGAGGAGGTCGGCTCAGGTGGCCACTTCCTGGGCGCGGCGCACACGCTCGAGCACTTCCGCACGTGCTTCTACCGCCCGCTGCTGTCCTCGACCGAGAACTTCGACCGCTGGACTAAGAACGGCGGCGCCGACGCCGCCGAGCGCGCGGGCCGCATCGCCCAGGAGACGCTCGACGGCTACGAGCAGCCCGCGATCGACGAGGGAGCGCGCGACCAGCTGCGCGACTACGTGGCCCGGCGCCGTATCGAGCTGGGCGACGAGCCTGTGCCCAGCCCCGCCTTCTGATATATCACGGGCTATGGACTCCGTCAGCTCGTCGCTCCCACCGCAGGCAAAGTGCGTCGTAATCGGCGCCGGCATCGTCGGCAACTGCCTGCTGGGCCACCTCGCCCACCTCGGGTGGAGGGACCTCGTGCTGATCGACAAGGGGCCGCTCCCGAACCCGGGTGGCTCCACCGGCCACGCCTCGAACTTCATCTTCCCGGTCGACCACTCGCGCGAGATGACCGAGCTCACCGCCGACAGCGTGCGCCAGTACGAGCAGCACGGCGTCCTCACGGTCTGCGGCGGCATCGAGGTGGCCCGCACCGAGGAGCGCATGGAGGAGCTGCGCCGCAGGATGGCGTCGGCGAAGTCATGGGGGCACGACGACGTCTCGCTGGTCACGCCGGCTGAGATCAAGGAGCTGGTGCCCTTCGTCGACGAGAGCGTGCTGGTCGGGGGCTTCTACTCCAAGGGCGTCGGCGTGGTGGATTCGCTGCGCATGGGGACGCTGATGCGCGAGCAGGCCCAGGAGACGGGCGCCGCGACGGTCTCGGCGAACACGGAGGTGCTCGGCATCGACGTCGAGGGCGGGCGCGTCAAGCGCGTGCGCACCGATCGCGGCGACGTGGAGGCCGAGTATGTGGTGATCGCCTGCGGCGTCTGGAGCCCGCGGATCGCTCGGATGGCCGGCGCCTCGATCCCGCTCACGCCGGCGGTGCACCAGATGATCGACGTGGGCCCCGTGCCGCACTTCGCCGATTCGAAGAGCGCGATCGAGTTCCCGATCGTGCGCGACATGGACACGAACATGTACGAGCGCCAGGACGGCAGCGGCCTCGAGGTCGGCTCATACGCGCACCGCCCGATCCTGCACGACCCCGACGAGATCCCCTCGATCGAGGAGTCCGCGCTCACGCCGACCGAGCTGCCCTTCACGCAGGACGACTTCGTGCAGCAGATGGAGCACGCGCTCGAGCTGGTGCCGGAGGTGCTCGGCGACGAGTCGGTGGGCATCAAGTACGCAATCAACGGGCTGCTCTCGCTCACGCCCGACGGCCTGCCGATCCTGGGCGAGACGCCCGAGGTGCGCGGGCTGTGGTCCGCCGCGGCGGTGTGGGTCAAGGAGGGTCCGGGAGTCGGCCGTGCCGTGGCGCAGTGGATGGTGGAGGGCGAGCCGGAGATCGACCTCCAGGCGTCGGACATCGCTCGCTTCTACGAGCACCAGAAGACCGCCGAGCACGTGAAGAGCCGCGCGGCGGAGGGCTTCAACAAGACCTACGGGATCGTGCACCCGGGCGAGCAGTGGGAGTCGGCGCGCCGGGTGCGGCTGTCGCCCTTCTACGAGCGGGAGGAGGCACTCGGCGCGGTCTTCTACGAGGCGGCCGGCTGGGAGCGCCCGCACTGGTACGAGTCGAACGCGGGGCTGCTCGACGAGTTCGCCGATCAGATCAACCATCGCGAGCACGAATGGGACTCGCGCTGGTGGTCCCCGATCATCAACGCCGAGCACCTGGCGATGCGCGAGCGCGCGGCCATGTTCGACCTGACCGCCTTCTGCGTCTTCGACGTCGTCGGTCCGGGTGCGCTCGAGTGCGTGCAGAAGGTCTCGATGCGCCAGATGGACGTGAAGCACGGGAAGGTCGTCTACACGCCGGTGCTCACGCCGCGCGGCGGCTTCCGCTCGGACCTCACCGTGATGCGGCTCGGCGACGAGCACTTCCGCGTCGTCACCGGCGGCGCGCACGGCATGGCGGACCTCAAGTGGTACCGCGACCACCTGCCCGAGGACGGCACCGCGCAGATCTTCGACCTCACCTCGAGCTGGACGACGCTCGGGCTGTGGGGCCCGCGCGCGCGCGACATCCTGGGCAGCCTGACCGGCGACGACGTCTCGCACGAGGGCTTCCCGTTCGCGAGCTGCCGCACGATCGAGATGGGCCCGCTGCGCGTGCTCGCGTCGCGGATCTCCTACGTCGGCGACCTCGGCTGGGAGCTGTACGTGCCCATCGAGCAGGGCGCGCGACTGTGGGACATGGTCTGGGAGGCCGGCGAGCCGCACGGCGTCGTACCCTCCGGGATCGGCGTCTACGGGACCACGGGCCGGCTCGAGAAGTGCTACCGCGCGTTCGGGTTCGAGCTCGACGGCGAGTACAACGTCGTCGAGGCCGGCATGGCCTGGGGCAAGGTCAAGGAGCAGGACTTCGTGGGCAAGGAGGCGCATCTGCACCACCGCGACGAGAACCCGGCGACCGTGATGTGCACGCTCACGGTCGACGACCACAGCTCGGCCAGCGGCGTGAAGCGCTACATGCTCGGCGGCGAGCCGATCGTGACGCGTGACGGCGAGCCGCTCGTGGACGCGCACGGGCGCCGCTCGTACGTGACGAGCGCGGGGGCCGGGCCGTCGGTCGGCAAGCACATCCTGCTCTCGTACCTGCCGCCCGAGTACGCGAACGTCGGCCAGGAGCTCGCCGTCGAGTACATGACGGAGCGCTACCCCGTGACCGTGCAGTCCGCCGACTCGACGCCGATCTTCGACCCCGACAACGAGCGGGTCAAGGCGGCAGATCCGATTCCCGCATGAGGATCCTCGTCTGCGTCAAGCGCGTGCCGCTCACCGGCGGCAAGATGGTTCTGACAGCCGACGAGCAGGCGCTGGAGACGCGCCACCTCGGCTTCACGATCAGCCCGCACGAGGAGTGCGGCGTCGAGGAGGCGGTGCGGCTCGTGGAGGAGCACGGCGGCGAGGTGACCGTGCTGACGCTCGGCCCCCCCGAGGCCGAGGAGCAGATCCGCGACTCGCTCGCCAACGGCGGCGACCGCGGCGTCCACATCCTGACCGACGGCTCTGAGTGGGACCCGCAGGCCACGGCGGCCGCGATCGTCGAGGCCGTCGAGGCCGACGAGGCCGGGGGCGGCGGCTTCGACCTGATCGTGTTCGGGAACGAGTCCGCCGACGCGGGCAACTACCAGGTGGGCATCCGCGTGGCCTACGCGCTCGGGCGGCCGATCGCGACCGGGCTGAAGGGTCTGTCGGTGGCCGACGGCACCGCCCGCTGCGAGCAGGAGGTGCCCGGCGGCCGCGATGTCTACGAGCTGCCGCTGCCCGCCGTCGTGAGCGTGCTCGAGGGGATCAACCTGCCGCGCTACCCGTCCGTGCCGGCGAAGCTGCGCGCGCGCTCGAAGCCGGTGGAGCAGCGCTCGCCGGAGCGCCCCGCCGCGCGGCTCGAGAAGCTGCGGCTCGTGGTACCGCCCGGCCAGGGCAAGCAGGCCGAGATCCTCGGCAACGGCGCCGACGCCGCGCCGCGCGTGGTCGAGGTAATGCGCGAGATCGGGGTCGCCTGATGGCGGTCCTGGCGCTCGTCGAGCCCGGCGAGGAGCTGTCGCTTCAGGCGCTGTCCCTGGCGCGCGATCTCGACGGGCCACTGCACGCCCTTGCGCTCGACGACTCGGAGCTGGGCGCGTACGGCGTCGAGACGGTGCATGTCGCGGAGCACGAACAGCTCTCCTCGTACGCGCCGGGCGCGTGGGCCGCCTGCCTCGACCAGCTCGTCGAGCGAGTCCAGCCCTCCACCGTGGTCGCCGCGGGGACGAACCGGGGCAACGAGGTGCTCGCTCACCTCGCCGCCCGCCGCGACCTGCCCTTCGCCGCGAACTGCGCGGCGGTCGGGAGTGACGGAACGGTGACGAGAGTGCGCTGGGGCGGAAGCCTGCTCGAGGAGGCGCGCATCAACGCCGATCTAAGGATTCTCTCGGTTGCCCCGCACATGGTCGAGGCGACGACAGTCAACGGCGGAACGGCGAACGTGGAGCGCTTCGCGCCCGAGCTCGGCGAGGAGATCGTCAGGGTGGTCGAGCACGCCGAGACACCGTCCGCCGGCGTCTCGCTGTCCGAGGCGAAGGTCGTGGTAAGCGGCGGGCGCGGGGTCGGCTCCGCGGACGGCTTCGGCATGCTCGAGGAGCTGGCCGGGCTCCTGAACGCGGCCGTCGGCTGCTCGCGCGTCGTGACGATGGCGGGCTGGCGCCCCCACACCGACCAGGTCGGGCAGACCGGCACGAAGGTCGCTCCCGACCTCTACATCGCCTGCGGGATCAGCGGCGCCACCCAGCACATCGCCGGCTGCAAGGGCGCGAAGAAGATCCTCGCCATCAACTCCGACGCCGAGGCGCCCATCATCGCCAACGCCGACTACGCCGTGATCGGCGACCTCGCGGAGGTCGTGCCCGCGATCACGGCCGAGCTGCGGAAGGCGCGGTCCTGACGGCCGAGCCGGGAAAGGCGCTCCGATAGACGTCGCGGCCGGAGCGCTCGCCCTCGTGGCCGTGCTCGCCGTCAGCGGCACGCTGTTCTACCGCCGCGCCAAGCTGCTCGTCTCGCTGGTGCGGCTCGGGAAGCCGGTCGAGCGCTTCGACGACATGCCGGAGCGCGTGCGCAACGAGGCCGTGATCGTGCTCGGCCAGAAGAAGCTACTCCAGCGGCTCGTGCCGGGCCTGATCCACGCGGCGATCTTCTGGGGCTTCCTCGTCCTGTTCCCCACGATCGTGATCGCGATGATCGGCGTGGTCGACCGCGAGGCCACGCTGCCGTGGCTCGGCCACCAGGGCTGGTTCGCGCTGATGGTCGACTTCTTCGCGCTGCTCGTGCTGCTCGGCGTGATCGGCGCCGTGATCATCCGCAAGGTCCAGCGGCCGGCGCGCTTCGAGGGCAGCCATCTCGGCGAGGCCGACCTGATCCTGGCGCTGATCGCGGGGATCGTGACGACGCTGGTGCTCTGGCACTCCTCGCGGATCGCGCTCGGGCTGAACGAGTGGCCGGAGGGCTGGTCGCCCCTGTCGAACGCCCTGTCCGGCGCCTTCGGCGACGGCGGCGTGACGAAGCTGCTGGAGCGCGGGTTCGTCTGGGCGCACGTCCTGATCATCGCGAGCTTCCTCGCCTATCTCCCCCACTCGAAGCACCTGCATATCGCCACGGCGGCGTTCAACGTCTTCTTCGCGCGTACGCGCGCGCGAGGGCGGCTCGAGCCGCTTCGCTTCGACGTGCCCGAGGAGGAGATGCGCTTCGGCGCGGGCACGGTGTCCGACCTGACCTGGAAGCAGACGCTCGACACGTTCTCGTGCACGGAGTGCGGGCGCTGCCAGGACGTCTGCCCCGCCTGGACGACCGGCAAGGAGCTGTCGCCGAAGCTGCTGATCATGGCGCTGCGCGACCAGGTCTTCGAGGAGGGCCCGCGCCTGATCCGCGGCGAGGACGGCTTCGAGCCCTCGCCGCTCGTGCCGAACGCGGTGACCGACAACGTGGTCTGGGACTGCGTCACCTGCGGCGCGTGCGTGCGCGAGTGCCCGGTCTCGATCGAGCACGTGGACCACATCATCGACCTGCGCCGCCACCTGGTGATGATGGAGTCCTCCTTCCCCACGGAGTCGGAGCAGATGCTGCGCGACGTCGAGCGCGCGTCGAACCCCTGGGGCAAGCCGCAGACCGAGCGCGCCGACTGGGCCGCGAAGCTCGGCGTGAAGGTGCTCGAGCCGGGCGACCCGGCGCCCGATGTCCTCTACTGGGTGGGCTGCGCGGCCTCGTTCGACGAACGCGCGCGCTCAGCCGCGGAGTCGACCGCCAAGCTGCTCCAGGCGGCGGGCGTGGACTTCGCGATCCTCGGGCCGCGCGAGTCCTGCACGGGCGACCCGGCGCGCCGGATGGGCAACGAGTACCTCTTCCAGGCGCACGCGGAGCAGAACGTCGCGACGCTGAACGAGTCGGGCGTCACGAAGATCGTGGCCTCCTGCCCGCACTGCTTCAACACGCTCGGGAACGAGTACCCGGACTTCGGCGGGAGCTACGAGGTGGTCCACCACACCGAGCTGCTCGCCGACCTCGTGCGCGAGGGCAAGCTCGAGGCCAAGGGCGACGCCGGCACGATCACCTACCACGACTCCTGTTACCTGGCGCGCCACAACGACGTGCGCGCCGACCCGCGCGCGATCGTCGAGGCCGTGGGCACGCCGATCGAGATGGAGCGCCGCGAGGAGCGCACCTTCTGCTGCGGCGCCGGAGGCGCGCACATGTGGATGGAGGAGCGCGCCGGCGCGATCAACGAGGAGCGCGTGCGCGAGGCGGCGGAGACCGGAGCCGAGACGCTGGCAGTGGCGTGCCCCTTCTGCACCGTGATGCTGGACGACGGCGTGAAGTCACGCGGCGACGACCTGCGCGTGGTGGACGTGTCCACCCTGCTGGTCGAGTCGCTCGACGCCGGCGACGCGCCGGCCCGCTAGACCCGCTGCGCGCCGGGCTGGCCGTCCTCGACGACGAACGAGGCAAACGTCGACACCGGAGCATCCCGCCGTGACACGGTCGAGACCATCCGCAGGTCTGTCCGCCACTCGTCGTGGTCGAGCCTGCAGCGCACGTAGCCGCGGCGGTCCCCGTCGAAGAACTTGATGTCGGGGTTGAACGGGATCATCGGCCCGTAGTAGGGGCCGTAGACCTCGTAGTCGCCGTTGGAGGAGACCGAGGTGCCCACGAATTCCGTTGCGACCACGGGCGCGTTCTCGTCCTCGTAGTCCGCCTTGAGGTCATTCACGAACGTCGAGTGCCAATCGCCCGTGATCACGACCGGGTTGCGCACGTCGGCGTCGGCGATCCGCTGGAGGATGCGCGCGCGCTGCCCCGGCCAGCCGTCCCAGGAGTCGTTCCAGAAGCGGCCGCCGTCCGGGTCGTGCTTGAGCTGACCCATCATCACTCCCTGCGCGATCACGTTCCAGCGAGCCCGCGAGTTCTCCATGCCGTCTAGCAGCCAGCGCTCCTGCGCCCGGCCGGTCATGGTGGCGGCCGGGTCGAACCCGGCGTCACAGGGCGGCTGCTCGCCGTCCCCGCACGGGTTGTCCGTCCGGTACTGACGCGTGTCGAGCACGTTGAACTGCGCGATGTCGCCGTAGCGAATACGCCGGTAGAGCTGTGTGTTCGTGCGGCGTGGCCTGGCGCTCAGCGGCACCGGCATGTGCTCGAAGTACGCCTGGTATCCGTTCGCGCGCCGCTGGAGGAACGCGGGGGTCGTGTCGGCCCACTCCGGATAGATGCCCGAGTAGTCGTTGGCCACCTCGTGGTCGTCCCAGGTCACGGCCCAGGGGAACCTGCGGTGCGCCTCCTGGAGGTCGGGGTCGGTCCTGTAGAGCGAGTGCTGAAGGCGGTAGCGGGCGAGCGTCTCGCACTCCGGCGCGAACGACGCGGGGACGTTCGCATTGCGCGTCCCGCCCGAACCGACCCCGTACTCGTAGATGTAATCGCCAAGGTGGATGACGAGATCGAGGTCCTCCTCGGCCATGCGGTGGTAGGCGGAGTAGAAGCCGTCGTCCCACTTCTGGCACGAGGCGAACGCGAACGCCATGTGGCGAACGTGCTCGTGCGACCCGGGCGCGGTCTTCGTCCTGCCCACCGGGCTCTCGTCCCGGTCGGTGAGGAAGCGGTAGTAGTAATCGTGACCGGACCGGAGACCCTGCACGTCCACGTGGACGGAGTGGGCGAGCTCCGGCACGGCGGCCGCGCTGCCTGACTTCACGACGCGCCGGAAGCGGGAGTCCGTGGCCACCTGCCAGCGCACCCGGATGTCCCTCCGCGGCATGCCGCCGCCCTCGACGAGCGGCTCCGGCGCCAGGCGCGTCCAGATCGAGACGCCGCCGGGCGTGGGGTCGCCCGAGGCCACGCCAAGCATGAACGGATACGCGTTCATGCGCGGGGCCGCGATCGCAAGGTCGCCTCGCAGCTGTGCGTAGGCGGCCGTTCCGGCCAGGGCGCCGCTGAAGGCGATGAAGCGGCGGCGGTCGACGACGCTGTCACCCAGCTCGGCAAGCGTCCGGCGTGGATCCGACATCTCTACCCCCTCGTTGGTGGCGTCAGCCCCGCTGTCGTGCGTGGTATATCACTGCTCGGCGAGGCGATTCAGCACCTGGCGGCGCCAGCGCTCCGTCTGACCCACCTCGTTGAACGTGTAGAGGTGGAAGCCGCCGACGTTCGCGTCGGGGTCGCTCACGACCCGCGCGAGCCCTTCCAGCAGCCGGCTGGGCTTGAACTGCCGCGTCATCACGCGCGCGAGCACGTTGCGGTTGTGCCGCAGGTAGCGCGCGGACTCGCCCATCCCGATCTTCATCGAGATCCGGACGAGCTTCGCGTAGTCGACGCAGCCGGGCATGCCGATCCAGATCGGCAGCCTGGTGCCGCGGGCGCGCACGGCGCCGATCCACCACCCGATCGTCGCGGGGTCGAAGCAGAGCTGGCTGATGATGTCCGTGGCCATCTCGGCCTTGGCGAACATCGCCTTGATGGTTTCCTCGTCGGAGATCAGGTGGTGGCTCTCCGGATAGCCCGTGATGCCGATGCGCTCGAACTGTGTCCTCGCCTCGCCCATCGCCGCGAGCAGGTCGGCCGCGCTGTGGTACTCGCCGGGCTCCGTGGCGTCGCCGGCCGGGACGAACAGCTCCGTCACCCCCGCCTCCCGTAGCCGCGCGAGCACCTCCTCGAGATGGGCGCGGTCCCTGACGAGCCGCGCCGACAGGTGCGGCACCACGGGATAGCCCGCGCGCGCGAGGCGCTCGCTCAGGTCGAGTGTGGCCTCGAGCCCGCGGCTGGGCGAGGCCGTGACGGTCACCTTGGTGTCGGTGCCCAGGTGCTCCCTTACCTGGTCCTCGATTCCGTCGAGCGGAAGCACCTCGAAGCGCGAGCGGCGAAGAAGATCGGCCAGAGCGCGCGCCGCCATACTGATATATCAGGCTACCAGTGCCGTAAGATCCGGTCGAACGCGATGGCCGCCGAACCCTCTTCTGACACCACGGCCACGCGCCTGGTCGCCGAGCGCGCGTACCTGGAGATGCGCGACAGGATCGTGACGCTGCACCTGCCGCCTGGGACCGTGCTGCGCGAGGACGAGCTGATGACGGAGATGGGCATCGGCCGCACCCCCCTCCGCGAGGCCGTGAAGAGGCTCGCGCTCGAGAACCTCGTCGAGGTCCAGCCCCGGCGCGGCACGTTCGTCTCGGCCATCGAGGCAGCCGACATCCAGGGCATCACGGAGGTCCGCGCGGAGCTCGAGGGCTACGCCGCCGAGCTGGCCGCGCTCCGGCTCGACCCCGAGACGCACGCGAGCGGCGAGACGCTCCTCCACGACATCCAGTCACTCGACGGAGCCGGCGACCAGGACCTCCTGATGCGCTTCGACGAGCGCATCCACCGTTTCAGCTGGGAGGCCGCGCGCAACCCGTACCTTGCACAGACGCTCGAGCGCTATTTCACCCACTCGCTGCGCATCTGGTACCTGGTCCTCGACCGCGTGCCGACCCTCGGCCACTCGGTCCACGACCAGACCCAGTTCCTCGAGGCGGTGCTCGACCGCAACGGCCCGCACGCGCGGACGATCATGCACGAGCACGTGCTGGCGTTTCAGCGCGAGATCCTGTCGGCGTTCAGCCGCAGGTAGGGCTCCGGCGAACGACACACGACAGCACTGAGGACCGGCCCGTTTCGGCAGGTGGATGACGATCGTTGCGGAAAACGCAACATCTGTCATCCACCTGGTCCGGCGGGCGGGGCCCCGGCGGCTGATATATCATCGCTCGGTGGCTACGGCTTCTACCTTCACGCGGCTATTTGTGGGTGGAGAGTGGGTCGATGCGGCCTCGGGCGAGGCGGCTGAGGCCGCCAGCCCGGCCACGGGTGAGTCGCTCGGGCCGGTCGCGCAGGGGGATCGAGAGGACGCGCGGCGGGCCATCGCGGCGGCGCGTGACGCCTTCCCGAAGTGGGCCGCCGCCACGGCGTTCGAGCGCTCCGCTGCGCTGAGGCGGATCGCCGACGCGTGCGAGGCGCGGCGCGACGAGCTCGCCCGCATCTGCACGCTCGACCAGGGCAAGCCGATCGCCGAGTCGTACGACGAGGTCGACGAGCTCGTGGCGATGTGGCGCGGCGCCGCCGAGGATGGGCTCAGGATCGAGGGCTCGATCCCGCCGAGCTCGGGGCCGGGCAAGCGCGTGCTCCTGCTCCGCCGGCCGAAGGGGCCCGTGGCCGTGGTCACACCCTGGAACTGGCCCTACACGATGCCCGCGGAGATCGTGGCGCCGGCGCTCACGTCGGGGAACACTGTCGTCTGGAACCCGGCGCCCACGACGGCGGTCTGCTCGGGCGTGCTCGCAGACTGCATCGCGGACGCTGATCTCCCGCCCGGAGTATTCAACTTCGTGCCCGGCCCGGGACCGGTCGTGGGCGACGAGATCGTGTCGAACCCGGGCACGGTCGCGGTCGGCTTCATCGGCTCGACCGCGACGGGCCGCAAGATCGCCGAGCGCGCCGCCGGCAAGGCCCTCCTGCTCGAGATGGGCGGCAACGGCCCGCTCGTGGTCCTCGCAGATGCGGATCTGGACGCGGCCGCCGAGGCCGCACTCAGTGCTTGCTTTTTGTGCGCCGGTCAGAGCTGCACCGCGGGGGAGCGGCTGCTTGTTCAGGACTCGGTGAAGACGGAGTTCGTGAAGAGGCTGGCCGTGGTTGCTGCCCGGGCTGCCCTGGGCGACCCCCTCTCCGAAGACACCACGATGGGCCCGCTCAACAACGAACCCGTCGCGTCCAAGATGGACGAGCACGTGCAGGACGCGGTGAGACGTGGGGCGGACGTGATCGCGGGCGGCAGCCGGGCGGATGGCTTCCCGACGGATCTCTACTGGCCGGCGACCGTCCTGGACAACGTTCCCGCGGAGGCTCTCGCGGTGACCGAGGAGACCTTCGGACCGATTGCGCCGGTTGTCTCGGTGTCCGGGTTGGAGGAAGCGATCGCCATGACGAACGAGTCGCCCTACGGACTGCTCGCCGCGATCTTCACGGCCGATCTCTACAACGGCCTCCGCTTCGCGGACGAGGTGCGCAGCGGACTCGTGAACATCAACGAGACGACGAACTACTGGGAGAACCATCTTCCCTTCGGCGGACGCGCCGGAACCGACAGCGGAAGCGGGCGCGTGGGCGGCCGCCACCCCTTCGAAGTGCTCACCGAGCTGCAGACCGTCGTAATCGGCCCACGTTAAATCTCCGCCAAGAGGGCTAGCGAGGGCCCAGAGGCCTGATATATCATCACGCCGTGACTGACTCGCACGGCTCTGCTGCCGTGGAGACCCCCGAAGCGCCCCCGGCCCTGGATCGCAGCGGCGAGCCGCTGCTCCACGCCGAGGGCATCTGGAAGGTGTTCGGGCCGAAGGCGGACAGGGTCGTCGGCTCGCCCGACGCGGACCTGTCCCGAGCCGAGCTGCGCGAGAAGACCGGCTGCGTCGCGGCCGTGCGCGACATCTCTATCGACGTCTGGCCGGGCGAGGTGTTCGTGGTCATGGGCCTGTCGGGCTCCGGCAAGTCCACGCTCGTCCGCACGCTCATCCGCCTGATCGAGCCGACCGCCGGCACGGTGAGGATCGGTGGCCAGGACGTGACCGGCGCCGACGCCTCCGCGCTCCGCGAGCTGCGCCGCCACCGCGTGTCGATGGTCTTCCAGCATTTCGGCCTGCTGGCCCACCGCACGGTGATCGACAACGTCGCGTTCGGCCTCGAGATCCAGGGCGTGTCGAAGGAGAAGCGCCTGAGCCGCGCGGGCGACGTGCTCGACCTCGTCGGCCTCCAGGACGTGGCCAGCTCGTTCCCCGCCCAGCTCTCGGGTGGCATGCAGCAGCGCGTGGGGCTCGCGCGCGCGTTCGCGGTCGACCCCGAGCTGATGCTCTACGACGAGCCCTTCAGCGCGCTCGACCCGCTGATCCGGCGCGACATGCAGGACGAGGTGATCCGCCTCCAGGAGGAGACGGGCAAGACCATGCTGTTCATCACCCACGACCTGCCCGAGGCGCTTCGGCTCGGCGACCGCATCGCGATCATGCGCGACGGCGCAATCGTGCAGCTCGGCACGCCCGAGGAGCTCGTGGGCTCCCCCGCCGACGAGTACGTAGCCAACTTCGTGCGCGACATCCCGCGCACCCACGTCCTGACGTTGCGCTGGATCATGCGCGACCCGCGACCCGGCGAGGAGGCGGGCGCTGGTCCGGAGCTGCCGGTCGGCACGACGCTCAAGGAGGCCGTGCCGATCCTGGCGTCGACCGAGCAGCCCCTGCGCGCGATGAAGGACGGGCGCGTCGTGGGCATCGTCGACCGCGTGGCCATCCTCCGCGCGATGGCCGAGGATCCCGACACGTCAGGGAGTCGCGCCGCCGATGGCGGTAGCTAGCGGCAGGCTGCGGGCGCCGGCGTTCGCGTCGCCGAGCTCGCGCTTCCGCGGCCGGGGGGCGCAGGTGGGCGCGGTCGTCGCGCTCATGGTCGTGGCCTACCTCCTCTTCAAGAACGACTTCCCCTGGCCGGGCTCGCTCACCTGGTCGCAGCTCCCCTCGAAGATCGACAAGGCGCAGGACTGGCTGCTCGAGCAGCGCACGACAGGGTCGAACCCGTTCTTCGCCCTCCTCGACGCGTTCCGCGCCTTCGCCGACTGGCTCGTAGCGGCCCTGCTGAACGTGCTCGAGTGGCTCACCTGGGTCGGCACGATTGCCGCCGGCACGCTGATCGTGCTGCGCTACGGCGGCTGGCGCCCCGCCCTGGTCGTGTTCGCCTCGTTCATCGCGTTCGCGCTGATGGGCCTCTGGGAGCAGAGCATCCAGACGCTCGCGCTGATGGGGGCCGCGGTCATGCTCTCGCTCCTGATCGGGGTGCCGATCGGAGTCTGGGCCGGGCGCAACGAGCGCGTGCACCGCGCGATCACGCCGGTGCTCGACGCCATGCAGATCGTGCCGGCGTTCGCGTACCTGATGCCGGTCGTGATCGTGTTCTCCGTCGGCCCGGCCTCCGCGGTGATCTGCACGATGATCTACGCCGTCCCGCCGGCTGTGCGCATCACGGCGCTCGGCATCCGCGGCGTGACGCCGGAGTCGGTCGAGGCCTCGCAGGCGCTGGGCGCCACCTCGGTGCAGACCCTCTTCAAGGTTCAGCTCCCCCTCGCCCGCCGCCAGCTGCTCCTCGCCCTGAACCAGACGATCATGTTCGCGCTCTCGCTCGTCGTGATCGCCGGGCTGATCGGCGGCCGCGGGCTCGGCGACGTGGTCACGAACGGGCTCTACTCGAACCCGGCGCTCGCGCTGCTCGCCGGCGTCGCGATCGTGATCATGGCGATCGCGCTCGACCGCGCCACCTCGGCCATCGCTGACCGCACCGACCCGACGAAGCGCCAGCTCACGGACGAGCGCAGGCGCAGCGCTCGCCGGCAGACGTTGATCGTCCTCGGGGCAATTGCCGCCACCGTCGTGGCGGCGAAGGTGCTCGGCGCCCAGCCGGTCTACCCCGAGGAGTTCGAGACCGCGAGCTCGGTCTACACGGCCGACATCCAGAGCACGATCCTCGGCTGGATCCAGGACATGCTCGACTACATCCAGGACCCGAACTCGTTCATCTTCGGGATCACGGACCCCGTCGGCAACTTCATCCTCTCGAATTTCCTCGAGCCGATCCGGAAGCTCCTGATGGAGTCGCCCTGGTTCGTGGTGCTAGGCGGGCTGACCGCGATCGCCTACCTCCTGAGCGGCCTGCGCCCCGCTGTCACCACGCTGCTCATGCTGGCGGCGATCGGGATCATGGGCGTCTGGGATCCGGCCATGGACACGGCCTCCCAGGTGCTCGTGGCCACCGCCATCGCCGTGGTGATCGGGATCGCGATCGGCATCTGGGCCGCTGAGTCGCCGCGCGTCGAAAACCTGCTCCGGCCCGTGCTCGACACGCTGCAGACACTCCCGCAGCTGGTCTACATCATCCCGTTCATCTACCTGATGCCGGTGTCGCGCGTGCCCGGCGTGGTCGCCTCGGTTCTGTACGCCATCCCGGTCGTCATCAGGTTGGTGACGTCGGGGGTCCGCAGCGTGCCGCCGGCCCCCGTCGAGGCCGCGCAGGCCTTCGGGGCCTCGAGGCTGCAGGTGCTCACGAAGGTCAAGATCCCGCTCGCTCGCGACAGCATCATGCTCGGCGTGAACCAGGGCATCATCATGGTTCTCGCGGTGGTCGTGATCGGCGGGCTGGTCGGCTCAGGCGCGCTCGGCGACATGGTCGCCCGCGGGCTCCAGCGAAACGAGTTCGGCGAGGGCGTCGTCGCCTCGCTGGCGATCCTCGCTCTCGGCATCGCCCTCGATCGCGTGACGCAGGGACGGCGCGCCGCCCGCGAGCGCTCGAGCGGAGGACCGCTGTTCGGAATTGTCAGAAGAAGACGTCAAGTGCAACCAGGAGGAGGGGCGGTTTGAAGACCCACAGGCGCATGTGGGCCGTGGTGGCGGCGCTGATGCTGGCGCTGTTCGTAGCGGCCTGCGGTGAGAAGAAGGACGAGTCGGGCAGCAGTGGCCAGAGCGCGTCCGGCGGCAAGGATTGCGGGAAGGTCGTGCTGAACGAGCAGGCCTGGGCCGGCTCGACCGCCAACACCTACATCGCGAAGGCCGTGCTCGAAGACGAGCTCGGCTGCCAGGTCGAGGTCACGAAGATCGCGGAGATCCCGGTCTTCCAGGCCATGGCCGACGGCAAGGTCGACGCGGTGCTCGAGGACTGGCAGCACGTCGACGAGTACGCGAAGTACATCGACAAGGCCGGCACGGTGGTCCAGGGCGGACCGCTCGGAGTCGAGGGCCACATCGGGTGGTTCATTCCGAAGTACCTGATGGACGAGCACCCCGAGTTCAAGACCTGGGAGGGCCTGAAGGGCAAGGAGGACCTCTTCAAGACCCCAGAGTCCGGCGACCAGGGCATGTTCCTGGGCGGCGACCCCTCCTACGTCCAGAAGGACACGGAGCTGATCAAGGCGCTCGGCCTGAACTTCAAGCACGTGACGGCCGGCGCCGAGCCGGCCCAGGTCGCGCGCTGGAGCCAGGCGTACAAGCAGAAGGAGCCGGTCATCTTCTACTGGTACACGCCGCAGTACCTCAACCAGCAGTACGACCTGGCCGAGGTGCAGCTGCCGCCGCGTACGGAGGCGAACAAGGACTGCAAGGACGACTCCAAGGCCGGAGGCGACCCCGAGCAGTACAAGTGCGCGTACGACATCACGGTGATCAACAAGCTGTTCTCGAAGAAGTTCGCGGACAGCGGGTCACCGGCGTACGACATGCTCAAGAAGATGAAGCTCACGAACGAGGACCAGGAGCTCGTCGCGAAGGCGATCGCCGGGGACAAGCAGGACCCGGAGGAGGCCGGAGCGGCCTGGGTGAAGGACAACCAGGACAAGGTCCAGGGGTGGCTGCAGTAGGCCGGTAGGCACACCCGCTGCATCGAAAGAGCCCCGCTCCGGCGGGGCTCTTTCCTTCTCTCACCTGACGCTCATGCGACGGCCCTACCGTCGCGCTCATGTTGAAACAGAGACTGATCCTCGCGCTGTGCTGCGTCATCCTGCTCGTCGTCGTCGTCGGTTGCGGCGGCGGCAGCGCCAAGCAGTCCGAGGCGGCCGCGGCGGCCACCGGGGACATCCCGGACAACCAGGTCTTCCTCACCTACAGGGGGCCCGGCTACTCGCTGAAGTACCCCGAGGGTTGGGCCAAGAGCGGCACCGGCACCAACCTCACCTTCGCCGACAAGGACAACACGATCCACCTCGTGACCAGCACGGGCGCGCCGCCGATCCCGGTCCAGAACGGCCGCGGCAAGGTGACGATCCACAGGCTGGGGAAGCCCAACCCGGTCACCGGCAAGCGGCCGGACCTGATCATCGACCGCTACGTCTACACGAAGAACGGCAGGGTGGCCGTGCTCGACCTGGCAACCCCGAAGGGCGTTGACAACGTGGACGCCTACAGGCTGATCTCGAAGAGCTTCCGGTGGCGGTGAGAAGCCTCTGGGTCGAGCCCGCGCGGCCAGCCACCGAGGTCGAGTGGGCGGCGCTCGAGACCCACGACGTCTTCAAGATCTACCGCTCCGGCCCGACCGAGACGGTCGCGCTCCGAGGCCTCGACCTGAAGGTCGAGCGGGGCGAGGCGGTGGCCGTACACGGTCGCTCCGGGAGCGGCAAGAGCACGTTTCTGACCCTGGCGGCTGGTCTCGACGAGCCCTCCGCCGGGGAGGTGCGGTCATTCGGCCGGTCCCTGGGCCGGCTCGACGAGCGCGAGCTGGCCGACTACCGGGCACAGCAGCTGGCGATCGTGTTCCAGAGCGACAACCTCTGGCCCGCGCTCACCGCCGAGGAGAACATCGTCACGGCGCTCCGGCTCGCCGGCCGCGACGACGACGCCCGCGAACGAGCCCAAGCCTCACTCGCCGGCTTCGGCCTCGAGAAGCGTGCGCACCAGAACGTGGGAACGCTCTCGGGCGGCGAGCGGCAGCGCGTGGCGATCGCGGCCGCCTTTGCCCGTGAGGCTCCGCTCGTGCTCGCCGACGAGCCGACGGGCGAGCTCGACGAGCGAAACGAGGAGGTCGTGATCGAGTCGCTTCTGCGACTGCGCGACGGCGGCGGCGCGACCGTCGTGGTGGTGACCCACTCCGACCGGGTGGCACGCGCGGTCGATCGCATGATCGAGCTGCGCGACGGGAGGGTGGCGCCCTGATCGCCGACTGCCGCGACGTGTCGGTCGAGTACGGCGATGGCGATGCCCGCGTGGCCGCGCTCGAGCACGTGAGCCTCGAGATCGCCTCCTCGGAGCGCCTCGCGCTCTGGGGTCGCTCCGGCTCCGGCAAGACCACGCTCCTGCACGTGCTCGGAGGGCTCGTGGAGCCCAGCGCCGGGGTCGTGACCTGGAGGGGCGAAGAGCTCTCGTCGCTCGACGCCGCGGCCCGCGCGCGTGTCCGCGCACGCGGCATCGCCTACGTGTTCCAGGGCGCTCACCTGCTCCCCCACTTCACCGCGTACGAGAACGTGGCGTTCGCGGCCGCCGCCGTCGAGGACGACCCGACGGCCGAGCGCGCCGAGGAGTTGCTCGGGCTGGTGGGGCTCGGCTCGAAGCTCGACAGCCTGCCGGCTGAGCTGTCGGGCGGCGAGGCGCAGCGGGTGGCAATCGCGCGCGCGCACGCCCAGCGGCCCGAACTGCTGCTCTGCGACGAGCCCACGGGGCAACTCGACTCCGACACGGGGCGGCGCGTGCTCGACCTGGTGAACGCGCTCCAGGCGGAGCTCGGCTTCGCGCTCGTCGTCGCG
>JAXDIL010000015.1:0-21019 GCA_034664005.1 Thermoleophilaceae bacterium
GTCACGCACGCCGCGACGCGGCTCGCGCGCACGCTCGCGGACGTGCCCGGCGCGATGCCGCGCGCCGTGGGGCGCCTCTGCCTCGTGGGCGGGGCGGACGCGCTTCCGCTCTCAGAGACGGCACGCCACCACGCGCCGCTCGTGATCGATGCGGGTTCCGACGCCACCGGCGGCGCAGCGGCCTCGCTGGCCGACTGCACCGTGCTCGTAACCACCGCCGTGACCGAGCCGGCGCTCGCGCGCGTGGCCGCGGAGTGTGTCGCCCGCGTGGGGCCGCCGCCGATCCTCGTCCTGAACCGCGCGCCGCACGACCAGCCGGGCACGCTCGCGCTGCCCAACTCGCCGCTGGGCGCGCGGCTCGCCCTCGGCGGCAGGGAGGCCCGCGGCGAGCTGGGGCGCGCGGTCGCCGAGCTGGTCGACCTGTGCGAGGAGCTGGCGTGACGGCGGCGGGGCAACGCGGCAGCGCCAGCGGCTCGCGGTGGCCCTCCACTTGGCGTGCGGCCAGCGGCCAGGCCTCGGTGATGATGCTCGCCGTCGTCGCGGTGGTGTGCGCCGGCGCCCTGGTCCTGTCGCCTTCGGCAACGCGCTCGGCGCCCGGGGGCAGCACCAGCGCGCCGCCGATCTGGCGGCGGTGAGCGCCGCCAGGGCGATGCGCGAGCTCTACCCGCGCCTGTTCGAGCCTCCGTTCCTGGCGCCGGACGTGCCCAATCCGCGACATATCGAGGAGGCGCAGTACCGCGAGCTCGCGGTCGCCGCCGCGCTCAGGGGCGCGCTCAGGAACGGGGCGCGGATCCGGGCGGAGGACGTGAGCTTCCCGGGCGCGACCTTCGCGGCCACGCGCGTCCGCGTGCGGGTGCGCGAGCGTGTCGAGGTCGGCCCCGCCGGGCGGCGTGCCTCGACGCGCGTCGAGGCGCAGGCCACCGCCGAGCTGTCGCCCGAGAGCGGCGACGGCATGCCTGCGAACGCCAGCGGCGGGGGCTACGACGGGCCGCTTGTGTACCGGCAGGGCAAGCCGATGCGGCCGGACGTCGCGCCGGCCTTCGACCGGATGGCCACCGCGGCCCGCCGCGAGGCGGGGCTGTACCTCCTCGTCTCGAGCGGCTTCCGCTCGGACGCGGAGCAGGCGGTCCTGTTCGCCGCGCATCCGGACCCGAGGTGGGTGGCGCCCCCGGGCGAGAGCCTGCATCGCTACGCCACGGAGCTCGACCTCGGCCCGGAGGCGGCCTACGGCTGGCTGGCGGCGAACGCGAGCCGGTTCGGCTTTCTCGCGAGGTACTCGTGGGAGCCCTGGCACTTCGGCTACACGCGCGGCATCGGGAGCTCGTCCGTCGGCTACGGAACGCGGGGCGGCGACGGCCGCGCCACGCGGGCGGTCCAGTCGTTTGTGCCGGCCCGCTTCGCTCCGATCATCATCCGCGCGGCACAGCGCTGGAGCGTCTCGGCGCACCTGCTGGCGGCGCAGCTCTACGCGGAGTCGAGCTTCAACCCGTTCGCGCGCTCAGCGGCGGGCGCCGAGGGGATCGCGCAGTTCATGCCCGGCACGGCCGCCGCCATCGGCCTCGCCGACCCCTTCGACCCGGAGGCCGCGATCGACGCCCAGGCGCACCTGATGCGCGACCTGCTCGGCCGCTTCGGCTCGGTGCCGCTCGCGCTCGCCGCCTACAACGCCGGGCCTGGAGCGGTGGAGCGCTGCGGCTGCATCCCGCCCTATCCGGAGACGCGCGCGTACGTCGCGCGGATCCTGGGACTGCTCGGCGGCGCCGGGGACGCGACGGCGAACGGCACACTGACGGTGCGGCTCGTGCACTGATCCGGCGGTCGGCTCGTGGCGCTCAGATCCAGCGGCGTGCGCGCGACTTGTAGTCGACGTACTCCGCGCCGAACTTGCGCTCGAGGTAGCGCTCCTCGCGCTTGATCACGCCGTTGTTGATCACGGCAAGCACGATCGGCAGCGGGACGAGCACCCAGAGCGCGCTCGCCAGGACGGCGATGGCGACGTACACGAGCGCCATGCCGAGGTAGGCGGGGTTGCGGGTGAGCCGGTAGGGCCCGCTGGTGACGATCGCGGTGGTGGGCTTCCACGGCTCGACCGCGGTGTCGTGACGGTGGAAGAGGGTGTTGAAGGAGGCCAGCAGCGCGAGACCCACGAGGGCCAGCACCGCGCCGAGCGGCCAGCGAAGCGCATCCGGCAGCGACGCGGACGGCAGCAGCGCCTCTAGCCCGAAGCCGATGGCGAGTCCGCCGAGAAAGATCAGCGGCGGCGGCGCGACGACGCCGGCGCGGTCGGGCGTGGGCTCGGACGTGGCCATGGCGGTGAAGAACGTACCGGCCCGGCTTCCGTCGGCGCCACCACGTCGGGGTTAGGCGGGTGGCTGTTGGGGGCCTCGTAACCATCTATCTCTGTACATCGGTTAGGATGCCGCCATGCATCGTTTGCGTGAGGGTCTCTGGCGTTGGACGGCGCGGCATCCCGAGTGGCATCCGGGCCAGTTCGGCGCCGAGGTGGCCTGCTTCGCGGCTCAGGCGGGCGAAACCACGCTGTTGATCGATCCGCTGCTGCCGCCGGATCCAGCGCCCGTGATCGAGGTGGTGGATGCGGTGCTGGGAAGGCGGCTCGCGATCCTGATCACGATCCCGTACCACGTGCGCAGCTCCGAGCAGCTCTGGCAGCGCTACAAAGGCGACGCCGAGACCACCATCCACGGCCACAGGGCGTGCGCCAAGCGGCTCGAGGACACCTCCGCCTTCACAGCGATCGAGCCCGGCGCCGAGCTGCCCGGCGGCGCTACCGCGCACACGATCGGCAAGCCGCGCCGCTACGAGATGCCGCTCCACCTGCCGAGCCACGGCGCGCTCGTCTTCGGCGATGCGGTCGTCGAGCACGAGGGGGCGCTGAAGGTCTGGGCGCACGACAAGGTCGACAAGAAGGTCGAGCGCTTCTACAGAGAGCGATTCGCGCCGTCGGTGAAGACGCTGCTCGAGCTCGACTTCGACTCGGTGCTCGTGACGCATGGCGAGCCGGTGCTGCAGGGTGGCAAGGAGGCGCTCCGGAGGGCACTGGAGGCGAAGCCCTGGTACCACCGCGGTTGAGATACTTCGAGCCATGACTACAACCGTGAACGGCATCGACGAGCTGAAGGCGCTCATCGGGCAGCAGATCGGCCCGAGCGACTGGCGCGAGGTGACCCAGGAGGAGATCGACAAGTTCGCCGAGGTCTCGGGCGACCACCAGTGGATCCACGTCGACCAGGAGCGCGCGAAGACCGAGAGCCCGTTCGGAACCACGATCGCGCACGGCAACCTCACGCTCTGCATGGTCGACGGCTTCCGCGACCAGCTCTTCAAGGCGGAGTCCGGCTTCAAGATGGGCATCAACTACGGCTGGAACAAGGTGCGCTTCACCGCCCCGGTGCCGTCGGGGGCGCGCATCCGCGCGACGCTCGAGACGGTCTCCGTCGACGAGGCCGGCGACGGCTGGTACCAGCTCGTGCAGAAGTGGACGGTCGAGATCGAGGGGCAGGAGAAGCCCGCGATGTTCGCGGAGTCCGTCGTGAGGCTGCTCGCCTAGGCGACACCTATCCTCGGTGGTAGTGGCCACCGAGGCACCGGATCGCATCAAGGAGCAGCGCAGGGCCCTTCCGAACGGGCCCGGCGTCTACCTCTTCAAGGACGCCAAGGGCAAGGTGCTCTACGTCGGCAAGGCGCGCTCGATCCGCAAGCGCGTGGCGAGCCACTTCTCGAAGCCGGGCGGCCGCGGCGCCACCGACATGGTGGCCCAGATCGCCGACATCGACTTCATCGCCACGGAGACCGAGGCCGAGGCCCTGCTCGCCGAGCAGGAGTTCATCAAGCGCCACCGGCCCGTGTTCAACGTACGGCTGCGCGACGACAAGTCCTACCCGTACATCGGGATCAGCATGGACGAGGACTTCCCGCGCATCTACTTCACCCGCGAGCGCCACCGCAAGCGGCGCGTCTACTTCGGCCCGTTCAGCAACGCCAAGCGCGTGCGCGAGACGCTCGACCTGCTCGGCAAGGTGTTCATGCACCGCACCTGCGACGGCCCGCAGCCGGGCCGCGCGTCCGGCAGCCCCTGCCTCGACTACTACATCAAGCGCTGCCAGGCGCCCTGCGTCGGCTACGTCTCGAAGGAGGAGTACCGCCAGAACGTCGAGACGATCATCGACTTCCTCTCGGGCCGCTACCGCCACATCGAGAAGGCGCTCGACCAGGGGATGAAGAAGGCGTCCGCCGAGCAGGAGTTCGAGCAGGCGGCACAGTTCCGCAACAAGCTGAAGGCGGTGCGCTCGCTGCTCGAGCGCCAGCGCATCTCGAACGCGCCGGTGGGAAGCCTCGACGCGATCGCGGTCGCCGGCGAGGGCACGGACGCGAACGCCCAGGTCTTCCAGATCCGCGACGGCGTGCTCGCCGACCGCCAGAGCTTCTACCTCGAGAACGCGGGCCAGCGGGACGAGGGGGAGGTGGCCGAGGAGTTCGTGCTCCAGTACTACGCGAGCGCGATCGCCGTGCCGCCGCAGGTCGTGGTGCAGCGGTCCGTGCAGAACCTCGAGGCGCTGTCCGAGGCGCTCACCGAGCGGCGCGGCGCGCCCGTCGAGGTGCGCCACGCCGAGCGCGGCGACAAGCGCCGCATCCTCGAGCTCGCCGAGCGCAACGCGCGGCTGGCGCTGGACCAGGACCGCCTCCGCTCCGAGCGCAGGCGTGCGCAGCGCATCGAGGCGCTCGACGGGCTCCAGCGCGCGCTCGGCATGGACCAGATCCCGATGCGGATCGAGTGCTTCGACATCTCGAACCTGATGGGCCATCACACGGCCGCTTCGATGGTCGTCTTCGAGGGCGGCGCGCCCAAGAAGTCCGACTACAGGCGCTTCGCCATCCGAGAGTCCGTTCAGGATGACTTCGCAGCCATGGCAGAGGTTCTCTCACGCCGGATGGCCCAGTACGTGAAACAGCGCGAGCGCAGCCCGCACGATCGCGAGTACGACGAGAGCTTCGCGTCGCTCCCAGCGCTGATCGTGATCGACGGCGGCAAGGGCCAGCTCTCCGCCGGCCTGTCCGCGCTCGGCGAGTTCAGAGACCTCGGCGTGACGGTGGTCAGCCTCGCGAAGCGGATCGAGGAGGTCTTCGTCCCGGGTCGCCGCGGTCCGCTCCAGCTTCCCCACGACACGGTCGAGCTCCAGCTGCTCCAGCGCGTGCGCGACGAGGCGCACCGCTTCGCGATCGAGTTCCACCGCGGCAAGCGGGACAAGGCGATGACCCACTCGGTGCTCGACGAGCTGCCGGGTGTGGGGCCCGCGCGCAAGCGCTCCATCCTCCAGCACTTCGGCTCGCCGGAGCGCTTCCTCAAGGCGAGCCGCGAGGAGCTCGAGGGCGTGCCCGGGCTGCCCGGGAAGGTCGCGCGCGACATCTACGCGCAGGTGAACAAGGTGCTATGACCGGCCACCGCGTCGAGGACTTCGTCGTGATCACCGGCTTCTCGGGCGCCGGCAAGTCGCAGGCGATGGCCACCTTCGAGGACGCGGGCTACTTCTGCGTGGACAACCTCCCGCCCGAGATGATCGGCTCGCTGGCCGAGCTGTTCGGGCACGAGGGCAGCAACGTCGAGCGCGCCGCCGTGGCCTCGGACGTGCGCGGCGGCGAGTACTTCGACGGCCTCGTCCGCGTGCTCGACGAGCTCGACGCCGCCGGGCTTCCCTACCGCGTGCTCTACCTCGAGGCCGACGACAAGGAGCTGATCAACCGCTTCAAGGAGACGCGCCGCCGCCATCCCCTGGCCAACGGCGGCTCGGTGGATGCGGCGATCGCCCGCGAGCGCACGCTGCTCGCGCCGCTTCGCGAGCGTGCCGACGTCTCGATCGACACCACGGACCTCTCGGCGGCGCGCCTCCGACGCGTGGTGGCGGACAAGATGCTCCCGCACGGCCGGCCCGGCAAGCTGGCGGTCACGTTCATGACGTTCGGCTTCAAGCACGGCTCGCCCCGCGACGCGGACCTCACCTTCGACGTCCGCTTCCTCCCGAACCCGCACTACGAGGCCGAGCTGCGCGAGCAGACCGGCCTCGACGAGGACGTGATCGCGTACGTCGAGTCATCGGACGGCATCGGCGAGTTCTACGAGCGGCTCACGCCGCTGCTCGACTACCTGCTCCCGGCCTACGAGCAGGAGGGCAAGGCCCACCTGACCGTGGGGATCGGCTGCACGGGCGGCCGTCACCGCTCGGTCGTGATAGCCGAGCACCTGGCGCGGGAATACGAAGCGAGGGGCGACTTCCTCGTCGAGGTGGTCCACCGCGACGTGGACAAGCCACCGCACCGGCCCTGACGGGTCGATAGATTCCGCCTGCCGCATCAGAAAGCGAAGAAAGGGACTACGAGACATGGCCTTGAGGGCCGGCATCAACGGCTTCGGCCGCATCGGGCGCAACGTATTCCGCGCGGCCCACGCGCGCGGCGCGGACATCGACTGGGTTGGCGTGAACGACCTCACCGATCCGAAGACGCTCGCCCACCTGCTCAAGTACGACTCGATCCTGGGCCCCTTCCAGGGCGAGGTCGACTACACCGACGACAGCCTGATCGTCGACGGCGACGAGCTGAAGGTCTTCGCCGAGCGCGACCCGGGCGCGCTGCCCTGGGGCGACGTCGGCGCCGAGGTCGTGATCGAGTCGACCGGCTTCTTCACCAAGCGCGACGACGCCGCCAAGCACCTCGCGGCCGGCGCGAAGAAGGTCATCATCAGCGCGCCGGCCACCGAGCCGGACGTGACGCTGGTGCTGGGCGTGAACGACGACGCCTACGACCCTGACAACCACCACGTCATCTCGAACGCGTCCTGCACCACGAACTGCCTCGGCCCCGTGGCGCGCGTGCTGCACGACACCGTCGGGATCGAGCGCGGGATCATGACCACGATCCACGCCTACACGGCTGATCAGAACCTCCAGGACGGGCCGCACTCGGACCTCCGCCGGGCTCGCGCAGCCGCGGCGAACCTGGTGCCGACCTCGACGGGCGCCGCCAAGGCGATCGGCCTCGTGATGCCGGAGCTCGACGGCAAGCTGAACGGGATCGCCGTCCGCGCGCCGGTGATCACCGGCTCCGTGGTGGACCTCGTATGCGAGGTGTCCCGGGGCACCAGCGCCGAGGAGGTCAACGCCGCGTTCGCCGAGCGGGCCGACTCGGGCGCGCTCGAGGGCATCCTGAAGTACAACGAGGACCCGATTGTCTCATCGGACATCGTCACCTCGCCCTACTCCTCGGTGTTCGACGCGCCGCTCACGATGGTGATCGACGAGACGCTCGTGAAGGTCGTCTCCTGGTACGACAACGAGTGGGGCTACTCGAACCGTGTGGTCGACCTGGCCCAGCGGGTGCTGACCGGCTCGCCGGTCGCCTGAGGTGGCCGAGGCGGACGCCACGACACACGGGCTCGGCAAACGCACCGTACGCGACCTCGATGTAACCACCGGCCAGTCCGTCCTGGCGCGCGTGGACTTCAACGTGCCGCTCGAGAACGGCCGTGTGGTGGACGACGCCCGCATCCGTGCCGCGCTGCCCACCATCGAGCTGCTGCTGGAGAAGGGCGTACGGCTCGTGCTGTGCTCGCACCTCGGACGCCCCAAGGGCCGCGACCCGGAGACCTCGCTGGCGCCGGTGTCGGCGCGCCTCGGTGAGCTGATCGACGCGGAGGTGCACCAGGCGCCCGAGGTGGTCGGGCCCGAGGTGCGGCGCGGCGCGGACCGGCTCGAGCCCGGCTCCGTGCTCGTGCTCGAGAACACGCGCTGGGAGCGCGGCGAGACCGAGAACGACCCCGCGCTCGCGCGCCAGTTCGCGGCGCTCGCCGACGCCTACGTGAACGACGCGTTCGGCGCCGCGCACCGCGCCCACGCCTCCACCGCGGGGGTGGCCGAGTACCTGCGCCCGGCCGTGGCGGGGCTGCTGCTCGAGCGCGAGGTGGTGACGCTGGGGTCGATCGTCGAGGATCCGGAGCGGCCGCTCGTGGTGGTGCTGGGCGGGGCGAAGGTCAGCGACAAGGTGGCGCTGATCGACCGCTTCCTGGACATCGCCGACGCGCTGCTTATCGGCGGGGCCATGTGCTTCTCGTTCTTCCGCGCGCAGGGCATCCCGACCGGCGACTCGCTGGTGGAGGAGGAGGGCGTGGAGCTGGCGCGCCGCGCACTCGAGAAGGCGGAGTCGTCCGGCTGCCGGCTCGAGCTCCCCGTGGATCTGGTCGCGGGCGACAGATTCGACGCCGGCGCCGAGCTGCGCAGGCTCGAGGGCGTGGAGGTGCCGGACGGCTGGATGGGCCTCGACGTGGGCCCGCGCACGGCCGCGGCGTACGCCGACGAGATCGCGAAGGCGGGCACGGTCTTCTGGAACGGGCCGATGGGCGCGTTCGAGCTGGAGCCGTTCGCGGCCGGCACGCGCGCCGTGGCGGAGGCGATCGCGAGGGCCGAGGCGACCACGGTCGTCGGCGGCGGCGACTCGGGCGCCGCGCTCGCCGAGTTCGGCCTGGCGGACCAGGTGGACCACCTCTCGACCGGCGGCGGCGCGGCACTCGAGCTGCTGGAGGGCAAGTCGCTGCCCGGGCTGGAGGTGCTGGACGATGCCTGACCACGGGGCGCGCCGGCCGCTGATCGCCGGCAACTGGAAGCTGTGGGGCACGCGCGCCCAGGCCGCCGACTACTGCGAGCGGCTCCCCGGCCTGCTCCCGGACGCCCTCTCCGCCGAGGTCGCGGTCTGCGTTCCCTTCACGGCGCTCGAGCTCTGCGTCGAGAAGCTGCGCGCCACGCCGGTCGGCGTCTACGCGCAGAACATGCACCAGGAGCAGAGCGGCGCCTTCACCGGCGAGATCTCGGCCGAGATGCTCACCGAGCTGTCCGTCGACGGCGTGGTGCTCGGGCACTCCGAGCGGCGCCAGTACTTCTGCGAGACGGACCGCGCGCTCCAGGACAAGATCCCGCGCGCCCTCGAGACCGGCCTCCTGCCGATCCTGTGCGTGGGCGAGACCGAGGAGGAGCGCGAGCGCGACGAGACGCAGCGGAAGCTCCGCACCCAGGTGCAGGAGGCGCTCGAGCGCGTGCCCGACGACCGGCTCCCCGACGTGGTGATCGCCTACGAGCCGATCTGGGCGATCGGGACGGGCAAGGTGGCGACGCCCGCGATCGCCCAGGACGCGGTGGGCTTCATCCGCGCGCTGGTGGGCGACCGCTCGAAACAGGCCGCCGAGCGCGTTCGCATCCTCTACGGCGGCAGCGTCAAGCCCGACAACGCGGCCGAGATCCTCGCCCAGCCCGACGTGGACGGCGCCCTCGTGGGCGGCGCGAGCCTCGACCCGAAGGGCTTCGCGGAGATCGCCGCCGCCGCGCCGTGAGCTTCGACAGGGCCTGTCTCGTGGTGCTGGACGGGTGGGGGTTGGCCGAGCCGGGCCCCGGCAACGCCATCGAGCTGGCGGACACGCCCGTGTTCGACGAGCTCTGGGAGCGGCACCCGCACACCACGCTCGTCACCCACGGGCCGGCGGTGGGCCTCCCGGAGGGCCAGATGGGGAACTCGGAGGTCGGGCACCTGAATCTCGGGGCGGGCACGGTCGTGAAGCAGGACCTGCTGCGGATCGACGAGGCGATCGAGGACGGCTCGTTCTTCGAGAACGAGGCGCTGCGCGCGGCCTGCCAGACCGAGCGCCTCCACCTGCTCGGGCTCGTCTCCGACGGCGGCGTGCACTCGAGCCTCGAGCACCTGCGGGCGCTCGTGGAGCTGGCGCGGCGCGAGAACGTGCCCGACATCGTCATCCACGCGTTCACCGACGGCCGCGACACGAGCCCGGACAGCGGGGTGCGTCACGTGGCCGAGGTCGAGTCCTGGGACGGCACGCGGATCGCGACCGTGAGCGGCCGCTACTACGCGATGGACCGCGACAAGCGCTGGGAGCGCACCGAGCTCGCGCTGAAGGCGATCGCCGACGGCGAGGCCGAGTTCAGTGCCGAGACGGGGGAGGAGGCCGTGCGTGCCGCGTACGAGCGGGGCGAGACCGACGAGTTCATCAAGCCGACCGTGATCCGAGCCAGCGGCTCCGCCGGCGGCGATGACGGCCGTATCCGCGACGGCGACCGGGCGATCTTCTTCAACTTCCGGCCCGACCGCGCGCGCCAGCTCACGCAGAAGCTCGGCGAGCGCGGCGTGCCGCTCACGACGCTCACCGAGTACCACGAGGACTGGGACTACCCGGTCGCGTTCCCGCCCGCGCGGCCCTCGGTGACGCTCGCCTCGACGCTCGCGGAGCGCGGCAGGGCGCAGCTGCACGTCGCCGAGACCGAGAAGTACGCGCACGTGACCTACTTCTTCAACGGCGGGGAGGAGGACGAGTACCCGGGCGAGGAGCGCCGGCTCGTGGACTCGCCGCGCGACGTGCCCACCTACGACAAGAAGCCCGAGATGAGCGCCCGCGAGGCCGCCGCGGCCTTCGCCGAGAGCTGGCGCGAGGGCGATTTCACGTTCGGCATCATCAACTTCGCGAACGCGGACATGGTCGGCCACACGGGCGTGATCGAGGCGGCGGTGACGGCGGTGGAGACGGTGGACGCCTGTCTCGCCGAGGTGGTGGAGGCCGTGCACGAGTCGGGCGGCGTGTGCGTGGTCACGGCCGACCACGGCAACGCCGACCAGATGCTCGAGCCCGACGGCAGCCCCAACACCGCCCACTCGATGAACCCGGTGCCGCTGATCGTCACAGCGGACGTCGGGCCGCTGGGCGAGGGCGGGACCCTCTCGGACGTGGCGCCCACGATCCTGGCGCTGCTGGGCGAGCAGCAGCCCGACGCGATGACCGGGAAGCCCTTGCAGGAAACTTGACAGGGGACGCCTTCGAGATCACGGCGCGGGACGGCCGCGCACGCGCGGGCGTGATCTCGACCCCGCATGGCACGGTGCGGACGCCCGCGTTCGTGCCGCTCGCCTCGACGGCGACCGTGAAGTCGCTCGACGCGCCCGAGGTGGCCGAGCTCGGCTTCGACATGGTGCTCGGCAACACGTTCCACCTCTTCATCCAGCCCGGGCATGAGCTGATCGCCGAGATGGGCGGCCTCCACGAGTTCATGGGCTGGCGGAGGCCGATCATCACCGACTCGGGCGGCTACCAGGTCTTCTCGATGGGCCACGGCTCGGTCGCCGCGGAGATCAAGCGGAGGCGCGACACGCGTGAGTCGATGATCATCTCCATCGAGGAGGAGGGCGTGCGCTTCCGCTCGTACGCGGACGGGAGCGAGCGCTTCATGGGGCCGGAGACTTCGATGGAGGTACAGGCCGCGCTCGGCTCGGACATCGCGCTCGCCTTCGACGAGTGCACGCCCTTCCACGTCGAGCGCGACTACACCGCGAGCTCGATGGAGCGCACGCACCGCTGGCTCGACCGCTGCGTGGCCTGGTGCGGCGAGCACGCCCCGCCCGGGCAGCTCCTGTACGGGATCGTCCAGGGCGGGGTCTACGAGGACCTCCGCGCGGAGTCGAGTGCCTACGTCGCCGCCGCGGGCGTCGACGGCATCGCCATCGGCGGCTCGCTCGGGCAGGACAAGGAGCAGATGCGCGAGGTCGTGGAGTGGTCGCTGGCCGGCCTCCCCGAGGCGCCGCCGCGCCACCTGCTCGGGATCGGCGACGTGGACGACATCGTGCACGCCGTCGGCGCCGGCATCGACACGTTCGACTGCGCCACGCCCACCCGGCTCGCTCGCCACGGCACCGCGCTGGTCCACGACCCGGGCGCGCGCTGGCGGCTCGACATCACCAAGAGCGCGCACCGGCGAAGCCGCGAGCCGATCGACCCGGACTGCCCCTGCCCGGCCTGCCGCGAGCACTCGCGCGGCTACCTGCACTACCTCTCGCGCATAAACGAGCTGACAGCCAAGCGCCTGCTCACGCTCCACAACCTCACGTTCATGGAGCGCGTCATGCGCGGCCTCCGCGAGGCCATCGCCGCCGGGGAATTCGTATCGGTCGCGCAGCGTGTACTAACGGGTGATCGTTGAACCAGGTGTCTGATGACAAGCTGACGAGTTCCGGGCCCCGCTAATCCAGAACCGCTTTCCTCAATTCCGCGGCAAGATCCTCATCGAGGCGAGGGCTTTCGAGCAGCCCGCGAAGGACCGTTCCGTCTATCAATGCAACCGCCAAGGTCGGGTCAGTGGTGGACCGAATCTGCTCCGTTTTCGCCGTGGAGGCAACCTCCCGCGCGGAACACAAGATGCCGAGTTTGCAGCGGCCTCGTCTGTTACCCATGTTGCCTCGAAGTGCTCGGACCTCCGGTGCTCCAGCGGGCTTGGCCACGTTCTTTGCCGAGACCAATACGAGTGGTCCTCCGAGAATGTCGGCAAGTTCATCAGTCGCGCGGTTCGCCAGAACAACGTCGATCTCTTCTGTCTCATTGATGTACCTATGATCGAGCACCCTGAAGTAGCTCGCTTGTGAGAAGAGAAGACAGAGAACCTGCTCGAAATAGAGACCCTTACGATAGGAATCCGGCTCGCCAAGCGCACGCTCAAGTAGGGGAACGCCGAGCAGCGCGAGACCCTGTCGCCCTAGAGCGAGTTCCTCGACGGCCACCAGATCTGCGACAGAGGTGAATTCCCGCACGCTGAAGTCGTCGTCCTCCTCGGTCCGATCAAGAAGGATCGGGCGGCCGTCGATCTCCTGTACGACCTCCAGCGTGTCGAGCCTTATCGCGAGGGGCAGCAATGCAACCGCAACAGCATGTCCGCTCCCTCGTGCTGCCCGTAGGCGGCGGGCCCAGGGGTCGTCGAGCTCGTCAAAAACAATGTGGAGAAGACGCCCGTCATCATGCTCGAGGTCAGGTAGCCACCGGAGCCCTTCGAGTTCGGCGGGCCCAGTGGGACGATGCCAGCCTGTTAGCGATCGTTCAATCGCTTCAACGGCTTGCGTGCGGAGGTCGGGTGGCCGTGTCAGCCGAGGCCACTCCTATTCGGGGAGAGCGTCCAGCCGCGCCTGCAGCGCGACCTGAGTATCGGTCACCACAGTCCGGAGCTGTTCGCGCTCAGACTCGTTGCCTTCCGTCACCCCGATCAGCCGATCCACGGCTGCGATGAGTGAACGAGCTGATCCCGCTAGCCGGCTCAGTTCGACGCCCGCGAGTGCAACCTCCGCGTAGCTCTCCTCGATGCTTGAGGCAGGGTCCAGGATGAGATCACGAATCACATCGTCAAATGGGGACGCAGTCTCGGGTCCGCCTGCATCCTCGGCCGCCCTCTTGATGATCGGCCTCATTTTGCGAACGTCTACTACGTCAGTAAGCGCCCCGGCGTCACGTTTCGCGAGGAACGCGTCGCGAATCGCATCTCCCCCGAACTCCTGCCACACGAGAGGCCGCTGGCGGGTCAAAGGGCGGATGACGTTCTCCTCGATCTCAACGAAGAAGTTCATCGGGAGCCCGTCCCAAATCAGCTGTTTGTAACGCTCAGGAAGGTCCAAGATCAGCTTGTAGTCCTTGATCTTTTCTTTCGAAAGCCCGGTGAGTTTCTTCAGCTCCTCGGGATCATCGGTGCGTGCGCGTTCCATCACCTTCTCGAGAGCGAGAGCCGTCGGCATGTCGTCCCACTGGGCTCGGACGAGGTGGATATTGAACATCTCCACGATGTTCTCGGTAGGTGCCGGTGGCTCTTCGCGAACGAGCGCCGGAATCGTCGCCAAGCCAAGCCGTGTTGCCTGTCGCCATCGCCGCTCGCCGTCAATCAGACGGTAGGCAGTTCCCTCGCGGTAGACGTAGATGGGAACCAGCACTCCCGAGGTCTCGATTGACTGTGCGAGGCGGTCGTCCGTCGTAGGGTGGAAAACTTGCCGAGGGTTTTCCAAGTTGGCCTCGATGGCGTCTAAGCGGATCTCCTGGAGTGTCGCTGGAGCTGCCACGTGACCTGGTTATCAGACGAGGCCCCGGGCGTGCAACCCGCTGGCCGCTACGAGCCCCCCGCAACCCAAACGAGTTCGTCCACCTGGCTTCGTGCTGACCCGTGTCGTGCTCCCATGGTCGAGTGGGCAATGGGGCGCTGGAGGGCCAGGTGGACGGAGGGAAAGGCGTCTCGGAGGAGTTCCTCGGCCAAATCGGCCGCAATGTCCTGTAGGAGGCCATTGCTTGGGTAGCTCAGGATGAGCGTCCAACCACGACTGGCGGCTGCGGCAAACAACGATTGGAAGGCTGCCACCGCTTGAGTTTTCAGCGAGAACGGTGTTACGAACCGATCCGGGCGGTATCGGCCCAGTCCGTTCGCCTCCGGGTAGTCATAGCGGGCGAGTGTTTCCAGGACGTGGTAGTACCTCGAGTAATGGTCCTTGCTGTAAGGCGGATCGGCATAGATCACAGCGTGGTCGACTTTTTGTCGGCTCAGACGCGGCCAGATGCCTAGAGCATCGGCACACAGCACGCGATTGGTGGAGCGCCACGAACGTGTTCCGAATGGGTAATGCTCGTCGGCGGCTTGCAGGAAGGTTGCCCACGTTGAGCGCGCTCGCTGTCGCCTGATTCTCGCCACGCTTGTAGCAGTGGTGCCACGTAGGTATTGCGCGAAGTGACCAGGCGCGCTCGCGCAGGCGCTAGCGGCCTGCAGGAGTCCGAGGACTGCCCAATCGCGTTGCTCAGTCGTCAAGTCGCCACGAGCGCGAGCCGCGTCTATGGCGTGCCGAACGCTGTCAATCTCGATGGACTGGCGTAGACCGAAGTAGCCCCAGGAGAACGTGAGGGTGCAAAGCCGGCTGGGGAACTCGGGACGCTGCGATAACCGTCGGCACTCTGCGGCGACCTTCTGGCTGTTGGCTGCGTGTTGCCAGCGTTCGTATCCTGCGAGGTAGTCCTCGACACTGCCGGCGGCCAGGCGCTTGTGCTCAACATTCAGCGCGCTCCCAAAGCGATCCTTGAGTGCTGCCATGTTCGCCACGAAGTCGGTCGTTAATCGGCTAGCGAGATCGGGCGATGCGAGCGGACCCGTTCGCGCCGTGAGTTGACAGCGGGCGGCCACCGCTGCATAGCGCTGGATGTCATTGCCCCAAACACTTCGGCCGGACGGTGCGACGGCGCCGCCAATGGCGCACATCCCGCAGAACAGGTCGATAAGCGGCCCCGGCCGCTGGCGCTTGACCAGGCGCGCGACATCGGGCGCGAGGGCATGCTTGCTCCCCATGTAGCGGATCCGCGGCGCCACTCCGCCATGCTTACCAGACACGGCTCTCCTCAGGCGCACAACTAGGCCGATGTCCAGTGTGACGGCAGCCGCGGACGGTCGGCCTCACGACAAGCAACCCCGAGCGGGTGCTCACCGCGAGTGCTGGTGGATGAAGTCGCGCAGCGCGTCGATCTGCTGCTGAGGGTCGCTCTTCTCGACGGGCTGGACGCTGCCGCCCGAGGAGGACGAGAGCACGGCGATCGCCACGACCGCGATCGCCGCGATCGCTGCGAGCAGCGCGACGAAGCTGGCGAAGCGCCGCCGCCGTGCCGCGCGCTGAGCCGTGGCGCGGCGGTCGCGCGCGGCGCGCGCAGGAGGCGCGGCGGTCGGCGGCGCGGCCTGGTGCACGCGTGTCGGGCTGGGCCCGACCGTGGTGCGGCGTAGCGCCTGCGTCGCCGCCGTATCGTCGAGGGCCCGGGTCGCGTCGAGGTCGCTCATCCCGAGCCGCTGCGTCGCCTCCGTGGCCTCTCCGTGCACCCCGGCCTCGATCGCCTCGGCCATCTCGAGCGCGCTCCGGTAGCGGGCGTCAGGGTCGCGCTCGAGTGCCACGCGCACTGCCTCGTCCAGCTCCGCGGGCACCTCCGGCCGGTAGTCGGTGATCGGCGCGACCGGGTCCTGCTGCTGCTTCAGCGCCAGCTCCGTGAGCGACGCGTACTCGTGCGGCAGCCGCCCCGTGAGGAACTGGTAGGCGCACACCCCGAGCGAGTAGATGTCCGACGCCGGGCCCGCCTCCTCGCCTCGCGCCTGCTCCGGCGACAGGTACGCGGCGGTGCCGAGCACGGAGCCGACCTGCGTGATGCGCGTCTGCTCGGCGGCCTTGGCGATGCCGAAGTCGGCGAGCTTGGTGGCCCCCATCTCCTCGGCGAACAGCAGGTTGCCGGGCTTCACGTCGCGGTGCACGACGCCCGCGCGGTGCGCGTAGTCCAGGCCGTGGCAGGAGTCGCGCACCAGCCGCACCGTCTCCTCGATGCCGAGCTGCTTGTGCTCGCGCAGGAGGTCCGCCGCGGACGGGCCGTTCACGTACTCCATGACGATGTAGTGCCGCTCGCTCGCCGGGTCCTGGCCCGAGTCGAAGACCTGCACGATGTTCGGGTGCTGGAGCCGCGCCGCCGACAGCGCCTCGCGCCGGAACCTGAACACGAACGCCTCGTCGTCGGCGAGGTGCTCGGCCAGCAGCTTCACGGCGACCGATCGCTCGAGCACGGTGTCGCGCGCCTCGAACACGGTGGACATGCCGCCCGCGCCCAGGCGGCGTTCGATCACATAGCGCCCGGCGATCTCGGTGGGCGGGCTCACGGGCTCGCGCCTCCGCCGTTGTTCGTCCCGGGCACCGCTCCGCCACCCGTGCCGTCGCCGTCGTTCGGGAGCGGCGCCTGATCAGGCGTGGTCGGGGTGGTGGGCGTGGTCGGCGTCGTCGTGGGGGTCGTGGGCGTGGTCGGCGTCGTGTCGGCGGGCGTCGTCGGCGTCGTGTCGGCCGGCTCCTCCGGCTGCGCCGCCGGCTTCCGGTCGTCGCACTCCTGCTGCACGAGCTCCCAGAGGTGGTCGAAGCTCTGCTCGAGCGCGGAGCGCACGTCGGGGTCCACCTTGCCCGGGAGCTCGTCGATGATCGTGCGGACAGCCGGCTCGTTCGGGGAGTCGGGGCTCTCGAAGATGTCCTTGCAGGCGCCGTAGCTCCCCTGGTCGAGCCGCTCCTGCACCACGTCGAGCTGGTGCAGCAGCGCCTCCGCCTGCGCGGCCGGGATCCGCGCTCCGCCCTCGTCGTCGCCGCCGCAGCCCGCGGCCACCCCGCACGCCAGGACGGCGAGAGCCAGCATGGTTGTGGGCTTTCGGCGCATCACTGTCCGTTGTAGAGGCGCTGGGCGAGCACACGCGGCAACCCGGCTTCCTCGATTGCTCGCGCTGCCTGTTCGATCGGGTAGTCCACTCGGCGCCACGTCGCCATCCAAGTAGAGGTGTCTAGCAGGAGCCACGCGGCGCGGGGGTCGCCGTCGCGCGGCTGACCCACGCCGCCCGGGTTGACGAGCCAGCGGCCGGTGGAGAGGTCCTGCTCGTAGCCGGCGTCCGCCGTGGCGCCGGAGACCTCGCCGGCCTCGTCGCGCGTGAACCAGAGCGCGACGTGCGAGTGGCCCACGGCGGCCACCCTGGCGTCCATCGCCTCGATGCACTCCTGGGCCTGCCAGGTGGAGAGCACGTACTCCCAGACCGGGTCGCGCGGGCTGGCGTGGAAGAGCGCGGGCTCGCGCTTGGGATCGGCGGGGGCCAGACCCTTCAGGAACTCGAGCGTCCCGGCCGAGATCGTCTCCTGGGTCCAGCGTGCCGCGGTGGCGGCGCTCGCCGAGAAGTCGGAGATCGGGATGTCGCCGGTCACGACGAGATCGTGGTTTCCGGCAAGCGTCAGATCGCAACGCTGGCTGGCCAGCTCGACGCACCCGTCGGGCTCTGCGCCGTATCCCACGAGGTCGCCCAGGCACCAGATGGCGTCCACCGCCTGCTCGTCGACATCGGCAAGCACCGCCTCGAAGGCGGGGAGGTTGCCGTGGACGTCTGAGAGCAGGGCAATGCGCATCTGAGGCCTTCTACAGTTGAGCGGATGGGGCGTTCGCGGCTGCCGCTTGCGATCGTCGTCTCGGCGCTGGCCGCCGCTGCGGCGACCTTCCTGCTGCGGCCGCGCAGCGGCCTGATCGAGCCCGCCCCGGTCGACGCCCAAGAGTACTTCACGGTCGCGCAGCTGGATCGCGCTGAGGATTTTCGCGGCCTTCAGGAGGTGCTCGGGCTGGTGGGGCTCGGGATCGGCATCGCGACGCTCGCGGTACTCGTGTGGCGCCCGCCGCGCCGGCTGCTGGAGCGGCTGGAGCGAAGGCCCCTGCTCGGCGGGGCGGCAGCGGGGGCGGGGATAGCGCTGCTCCTCGTGGTGACCGGCCTGCCGGTGTCGGCGTGGATGCGGGCGCGCGCCCTCGACGTCGGGCTCGCGACCCAGTCCTGGCCGGACTGGGCGGTCGACGTGGTGAAGTCGGCCGGGATCGGTGCCGTGACGGCGGCCGTGGGCGGCCTGGCGGCAATGGCCCTGATCCGGCGCTTCCCGCGCAACTGGTGGGCGCCCGGCGCCGTGGTCGTGATCGCCTACGGCGTGATCACCATCTGGCTCTATCCGGTGGTGATCGACCCGATCTTCAACAAGTTCGAGCCGATCCGGCCCGGGCCGCTCCGCCAGGACGTGCTGGAGCTGGCCCAGCGGGCGGGGGTCGACGTGGGCGAGGTCTACCGCGTGGACGCGAGCCGGCGCACCAGCGCCGCGAACGCCTACGTGAACGGGCTCGGACACAGCAAGCGCGTGGTGCTATACGACAACCTGATCGACGACTTCCCGCGCGACGAGGTGAGGGTCGTCGTGGCGCACGAGCTCGGGCACCAGAAGCACAACGACCTGCTGCGCGGGCTCGCCTGGCTCGCGCTCGTGGCGCCCGCGGGGACGTTCCTCACGCAGGCGCTGGCGGAGCGCTTGCAGGGCCGCTCGCGGGACGGCGGCTGGGCCCGGCGCCCCGGTCCCTCGGCGCTGCCCGCCATCGCGCTCGCGGTGACGCTCGCCGGACTCGGCCTCGGCTGCGCCTCGAACGTGCTGTCGCGGCAGGTGGAGGCGCGCGCCGACTCGTTCGCGCTCGAGCTCACAAGGGAACCGGCCGACTTCACCGCCTTCGAGCGCCGGATCACGATTCGCAACATCTCCGACCCGGACCCGCCGCGCCTGCTCCACCTGCTGTTCGACACCCATCCGACCACGCTCGAGCGGCTCGGCTTCGCGAAGGCCTGGCGGGCCGACCACTAGCCTGCCGCGCCGTGTCACGCAGAGCCCTGATAGAGCGGGTCGTCCGCGAGCTTGCCTCGTACGAGCGGCCCTCCGCCTCGGACGCGGAGCGGCGCGCCGCGGACTGGCTCGCCGGCGAGCTGGGCGACGCGGGCTGTCGCGAGGTCCGCGTGGAGGAGGAGCGCGCTCACGGCGGCTACTGGTGGCCGCTCGGGCTGCTGAACGCGGGCGCGGCGCTCGCGGCGCTGCTCGGCAGGGCGCCCGCCGCGCTCGTGGGCGGCGCCGCGGCGGGGGCGGTCTACGACGACGTGGGCGGCGGCCGGCTCTGGTTCAGGCGCCGGGCGCTGCCGCAGCGGGCGACCTGGAACGTGGTGGCAGAGCTGGGCGACCCGGCTGCCGAGCGAACCGTCGTGTTCATCGGCCACCACGACGCCGCGCACAGCGGCCTCGTCTTCCATCCGGCGCTCCCGCGCGTGGGGATGGAGCTCGCGCCGAAGCTCCATGAGCGGGCCAACCAGAGCGTGCCGATCATCTTCGGGGTCTTCCTCGGCCCGCTCCTGCTCGCGCTCTGGGGACTGTTCGGCTGGCGCTGGCTTCGGCGCTGCGGGCTGTTCTTCGCGGCGGGGGCCACGGCTGCGATGGCGAACATCGGCACGAGCCGGGTCGTTCCCGGCGCGAACGACAACCTCAGCGCCGTGGCGGTGCTGGTGGCGCTGGCGCACGAGCTGTCGGCGCGGCCGCCGGAGGGGGTGCGCGTGATCCTGCTCTCCACCGGCTCCGAGGAGGCGTTCATGGAGGGCATGCAGGGCTTCGGCAGGCGCCACTTCGGGGCGCTCGACAGGCGGACGACGGAGTTCGTCTGCCTCGAGTGCGTCGGCTCGCCGCACCTGTGCGTGGTCGAGGGCGAGGGCATGCTCCGCATGCGCGACTACCCCGAGGCGTCGCGCGAGGCGCTCGCACGCGCCGGCGCGGCGGCGGGCGTGGAGCTGCTGCGCGACCTGCGCACTGTGGCAGCCACGGACGCCCTGATCGCGCTACGGGCGGGCTATCCCACCTGCACGCTCGGCGGCGTCGACGACACCAAGTTCCCGTCGAACTACCACTGGCCGTCAGACGTGCCCGACAACCTCGACTGGTCAAGCATCGAGGGCGCCGCCGACGTCTGCCTGCGCTACGTGAGCGGCTAGCCGGTCTCGGCCGGGTCGTCGAACTCGGGCAGGTCGCGGATGCCCTCGCGAGTGCGCCACTTGGAGAAGTTGTCCTCCATGGCGTCGATCAGCTCCCTCATGAAGCGTGGCGAGAGGTTGACCCGCGAGACCACCACCCCCGGAACCTCGCCCTCCTCGACCTCGTGGTCGACGCGGGCGAACGTGATCGTGAACTCGTAGTCCGAGTGGGAGACGTTGGCGAAGTTGGCGTAGTGGCCCGCCATCGTCTCGGGATCCGTATGGATGTTGAAGTGGCGCTCGTCGCTCTCTTCTGGCACGCGACGTAGTATCGCAAGCCCTCCCATGCGGATCTTGGTCATCGCGGTCGGGCGCCTGCGCCAGCCGTTTCAGGACGACAGCCAGCACTACCAGAAGCTGCTCGCTGGGCTCGGCCGCGTGGAGATGGTCGAGGTCCGCGAGGACGAGCAGGCGGCGCGCCGGATCCCGGACCGCGCATTCGTGGTCCTGCTGGCGAGCGACGGGCGGACGCTCGGCTCGGTGGAGTTCAGCGAGTGGCTCGAGGAGCGCCGCCACGAGGGGCGCGACCTGTGCTTCGTGATCGGCGGGCCGCGGGGACTCGACCTCGACCGCTGCGACATGCGGCTCTCGCTCGGGCCGATGACCCTGCCCCACCAGCTCGCCCGCGATGATCTTGTGGGCGCGAAAGAGCTGCTCTAGGAGGACCACTCGGGCGAGTTGGTGCGGCAGCGTCATCGGCCCGAGCGAGAGCCGCAGGTCGCAGCGATCGAGGTCGAGCCCCCTCGGGCCGCCGA